>CALSBM010000020.1:0-40904 GCA_943373175.1 Chitinophaga pinensis
AGTTGAAGCCTTTGATGCCAACAGTGGAGGAACAGCAGGAACCGGTTTTACGTCACTCAATACCAATCGATATTGGTCCGTAAATTCATCGGGATCTCTTTTTATAACCACCATGGTTCCTGCATTATTTCAGCCAGGTTTATCGAGTACCGATGCCATTGGATTTTCTACTACGTTAGCCGGAACCTACAATTCATTAGGCGGAAACATAATTTCAGGTATTTTAACCAGTAATAGTAATCAAACCACCATTGCAGGATTTTATAACATAGGTACCAAAATAAATTTGAATGCAGGCACCTATACCATTGGACCTGGGGGGAACTATTCAAACCTTTCTGCGGTGGCAGTTGCCATTAGAAATGCCAATGTTACGGGTCCCGTTACCTTTGAATTTAATGCGTCCTACGTTGGTGCTTCGCATGAAACATCTTTTCCAATCATCTTTTATCCGACAAGTTATTCGGGCATTGGAGCACCTCATACCATTACGATACGGCCAGCAGCAGGAGCAGGAGCTAAAACCATTAGTGGAAGTTCTTCTACTCCGTTAATCGACATTTTTGGATTAGATAAGCTGGTTATTGACGGCAGGCAAGGGGGAGTTGGAACCACACGTTCTTTGGAAATTTCAAATACCAATACTACTACGGGAACTATTCGATTTGGCAATGATGCTCAGTATGATACACTACGCTACATTAATTTAAGGGGAAGAGCACCGGCAGGGCAAGCAGTAGTAGTACTGGCCTCTGGTGCATCGAATGCTGGAAATGATGGAATTGGCATCATGAATAATAGAATTTATGATGGCTCAAGCACTCCCATTGTGGGGATAATTTCTACGAATGATTTAGCTGGCTCCTCTAACGACAGTGTTTACATTGCAGCAAATGAAATCTTTAACTTTTTTTCTGCAGGAGCTGCGTCATCAGGAATTAATATTACTAGCAATGCCTCGGCTTGGCGTATAGAAGGCAATCACTTCTATCAAACAGCCTCAAGAACTAATACGGCTAATAATATTAATTCAGCTATTGCTATCAGCACCGCTGGGGTAGGCGTAGGTTTTGTAATTGATAATAACTTTATCGGAGGTACGGCACCCGCATGTGGAGGTACTGCATGGACAATCAGTGGAGCTACTAGTCATCGCTTTCGAGCAATCGATATTTCTTCGGTAGGAACAAGTACACAAACCATCATCAGAGGAAATAAGATTAGCAATTTTAACTTTACTACAAATTCTACTGCAACCGGTATTCCCGGGATTTTTTGCGGTATTAATGCTACAGTTGGAAATGTTAGAATTGGTGGAGTTATTCCTGCTGAAGGAAACATAATTGGCGCAACTACAGGCTTAGACAGCATCATCATAACAGCCAATGCCAACGCAGCAGCTTCTTCGGCCATTGCTTCCTCTTCTACCGATGTTGCCAATATTTATTACAATCAAATCGGTGCGGTTACCGTACTTGGATCAAGTGCTTCCATCAACCACGGATTACGATCAATTTGGTTGACTAATGCAGCTTCTCCTCTTAATATTTATGGTAATATTATCGGAAATACCACAGCCAATAATATTAGAGCCAATACGGCAAGTACTGAAATTACTAACCCTCAATATCTTACAGGAATTTGGTCAACAGCGGCTGTGCAAACAATAGTGGATAGTAACACAGTTCAAAACTTCACATCAGCTTACATTCCAGCATCCGCCATTGCAGGTAATTTCCATATTGCCGGGATCATTCTTCAAGGAGTAGCTAACCATACTATCCAACGGTCATTGATAAGAAATTTAGCTATGGCCGCTAACTACAGCGGAACAGGAACCAATTCACCTGGAATTGTCGGAATTTTTTTGAATGTTCCCGGGGGAGTACATGCTGTGAGTAGAAACATTATTCACTCTTTGAGTAATAGCAATACCAATCAAACCGCTGTGGTTGGAATTTTCTTTAACTCTGCATCTTTAGGTATAGTTTCACGGAACTTCGTACACAGCCTTTCTACCAGTTCTACGAGTGCATCCGGAATGATAGATGGAATTCGCATTTTAGGAGGTACTTCTGTTGTCCATAATAATATGGTCCGCCTTGGTAAAGCATCCGATGGCTCTGATGTTACCATGGTTGGTGTTATCAACGGAATTGTTGAAAGTACCAGCACTGCTAATTATTACTTTAACTCTGTTCATTTGAACGGTAGTACCAATTCTACAACTCGTTCTTATGCCTTCAACTCGAATGTGACGACCAATGTTAGAATTATCCGTAACAACATTTTTTCAGTTACAAGAACAAATGCGGGAATCGGAAGAAATTATGCAGTCACAGTAGGTGGAACTGCGGCTAATCCTGCTGGTTTAACCATCAACAACAACCTTTATTTTGTTTCAGGAACCGGAACTGTTCTTGGGCGCTTTAACAATGCTGATGTTGCCACTCTTCAAGCTTGGCGAGTAAATGTAGGGCAAGATGTTAACTCAGGAGTTGGCAATCCCAATTTTGTAAATCCTGATGCAGATGCTTTAGCTGTGAGTCTTAAAGTTCAAAGTCCAACGCCTGCTGAAGGGGTAGGTGTGGCTATTGCCAGTTACGACACGGAGGATTTTGAGGGTGAAGTTCGAGATGCTTTCGGCCCAGTAGATATTGGCGCAGATGCAGGAAATTACACTTTGTCAGATGCCTACACCCCAATAATTGGCACAATAACTCCGCTAACAAATACTGCTTCAAATGCAAACCGCACCATCACGATTCAGTTGACGGATGTAGGTACAGGAATAGCTACTTCAGGCACTACTCGTCCCACCATTTGGTTTAGGAGGTCAGCGCCATCAGCAAGTGCTTGGGCGTCAACTTATGGAGTTTTAAATTCCGGAAATGCCAACAATGGCCAATGGGAATTTACTATTAATTACGCTGCTCTTTCATTAACACCAACTAATGGCGAGACTTATCAATATTATTTTGTTGTTCAAGACCAAGCTACAACACCCAATATTTGGTTTAGTAATGTCGCTGCAACCACACCTGTTCATCCCGATGTTAATACACAAACTACAGCCCCGGCTACTCCCCTCAATTACACTATCCTTCCTGGAGTGCCAACTTTGGTTACTGTTGGGGTAGGTGGAAGTTATTCAAGCCTTACGGGTGCGGCAGGTTTATTTAATGCAATCAATGGCTCATCATTAACAGGAAATACTACTGTTAAGGTGGTTTCTAATCTTTCGGAAGATGGCAATACTGCTCTTTTAAATACCGGAATGAGTGGTTATTCTTTGACCATTGTACCACACGATACTTCTACAGTAGAAAAATCCATCATCATGACCACCACCACGCAACCGATGATTCGTTTGTACGGAGTAAGTGGCGTAACCATCGATGGTAGATTAAGCGGTTCCGGTCAGAATTTGCGTTTACGCTCTGAGAATGCAACGCCTGGAAACATTCGCCCGATTGTTCAAATCAACCTCGGTAGTTCGAATATCACCGTTCGCAACTGTATTCTCGAGTCACAAACAACCAACTCCACTGATACGCTGACCGGAATGATAAACCTGGGAGCTACAGGTAGCAACAGCACCATCAACATTGTTGCGAACACCTTCCGCAACTACAGCGGAGCCACAACTCGAAACCGGTTTGTGATTTACAGCTTAAATGGAGCTTCGAATAACAACGTAACTATCGGTGGCGCTACTGCTGCTGATGGAAATACCTTCCAGGATGTAGCGATTAGTTCTTTTGGAGGATACTTCGTACAGACGGTAACCAGTATGGGAACCGGATGGGTAATTCGTAACAATACCTTCAATTTCAACATTAACACAGCCTTAACCAGTGGAATTGGTCAAACGGTAAGTGCAGTTAATTTGGCCGGCGGAGGAAATCATACGATATCGAATAATACCATCCGCTACACCGCTTCGGCTTCAAATAATGCGAATTATGTTCCTATTTGGTTGACAGGAACTTCAGTTGGTAACAGCATTGATTGGAATAACTTCGATTTCAATGCTTCTACTTATTCTTCTCAAGCCGTAACCTGTATTCAAATGGAAGCTGCCGGTATGGGTACCAACAACATTCGGAACAATCGCATTTATCGTTCAGGAACAAGTACTACAATTGCTGCCACAACCTTTAATGGAATTTTGGCAAATACATCCAATACTTCTAACCTAGTAATTACCGGAAACCGCATTGGTGGGACAGATTCAACCACAAGCGGAGTTTTATTGGCAGCTTCTGGCACTTTTTCAGGCATTAACTTGAGTCCAGAAACCACTACCACCCATTCTGTTCAAGGCAACCGAATTGAAGCGATATCATTGACCAGTACCTCTGCGACCCAGAATCTCATCAATCTTGTTTCCGCCAATTTTAATGTTGGAAATCTTGAAGGGAATGTAATTGGAAGTTCGGGTAAGCCTATTTTATCTAATTCCAATTTAATTGGTATTCTTTCAAATGCCACTGGTTCGCATACCGTGGTAATTTCAAATAACAACCTCAGTTATTTTTCTGTCAATGCAACTACTCAGGTTAGTTTAATGGGTTTGCGAACAGAAGGTTCAGCGGTTTGTTCGGTGAGCAATAATAGCATTGACAGCCTTACCTATATGGGAGCTCATTCTGTTACGCTTGATTTGGCCAGCCAATTTGTTCCATTGGGCATCGATAATACGAGTGGCGGTGTTGTAACCATTTCCCAAAACCAGATTTCCAGAATATCCTTAAGTACGAATTTGGCTAATAGTGCTTGGATAGCGTTCGGTATTCGCTCAAATGGAGGAAATACAGGATCTACGATTACACGTAACAGGATTTATGATTTAACCACCACAAGAACTGGTACAGGTTCAAATGCTCCTATTGTACAGGGAATTTATGTGACCAGTTTTACAGGGACGGTTTCCAATAATCAATTGAGTATTATTAATTCAATTGCCAGCACACAACCGTTGATTACAGGAATTAATGTAGGTAGTACGAACAACGTTAATGTTTGGAACAACAGTGTGGTAATTGGCGGAACAGCGGCAGGAACTAATAGTACTTATGCTTTTCAACGCACCGTTACTTCCGGTACGCACAGCTACCGCAACAATATTTTATTGAATGAACGGAGTGGTTCAGGAAGTCATTTTGCGATTGGAACTACATCGGCAACCGGCTGGGGAAGCGTTACTTCTTCTAACAACGTGCTGATTTCGTCTTCGGCAAGTGCCATTGGAGAATACGCCACTGGCACTTCTAGAACATTCTCAGAATGGGTAACCAGCGCTTCTGAAAGCAATTCAATTTCAACACAATCCGGAGCTGTTTCTGCTGCTTCCATGTTTAGTGGATTGAGCACCGGCGATTTAAGCACCAACCACTGTATGGCTGCTTATGGTGGTGCTGCAGGTTTGGCTTCTGTTGATTATGCAGGCGCTACCCGTAACACGCCTACCAGCATTGGATCTACTGAAATCACCAGCGTTTCTACTCCAGGTCTTTGGACTGGTAGAAGCAGCACCAACAGCGCAACTGCGCTAAACTGGTGCGGCAACGCCGTACCAAGCAGCGGAACAGCGGTGGATATTGCTTCTTATGCGGTGAATCAACCTACTTTAACGGCGGCTCTTTCAACAGGAAATGTCACGATTCCATCTGGTGCAACATTAACGGCAGCCGCTAACATAATTACACCTTCCGCTTCATCGGTGGTTAGCATTACCGGAACCGTGAATACCGAAAATGCTCTTGGCTTAAGTGATAATGTAAATGCTACTTTCAGCAGCACCAATAGCCCAACCATTAACGTAAATTCCGGATCTACCATTAATTACAATGCTATAACTACCCAAACGGTTACGTCGCTTGCCTACCATAACCTCACCATTAACGGTGGCGTTTCTAAAAACATGGGCGGAAATGTTACGGTTAATGGAACGTTGAATCTTAACAGCGGATCTCTTGATGTATTATCAAATACGTTAACGTTGAACGGTGTTATCACAACCAGTGCTTCTAACGCCATAGGAGGAAATGGATCGTCTAATCTTGTAATTGGTTCTGCTTCTTCTGGAAATCCATTCTTCCGTAGTTCGGTTAACGCCTTTAATAACCTGACCTTCAACCGAAGCACTACCTTAGGTAATGCGGTTGAAGTGCGTGGAGTATTGACTGCAAGTAGTGGTACTTTAACTACCGGAGGTTTCCTTACCATGGGAAGCGGTGCTACTTACCAAGGTATGGTGGACTTTAGCGGTGCGGGTTCTGTATCCGGAAATGTGATTGCTCAACGCTACATCAGCGGAATCAACGATGCTTGGAGAGGATTTTCCGCTCCGGTTGCGGCTACTTATAGCGACATCAGCGCGACGGTTGATTTAGGAACTCAAGGAGTGAATGGATCGAACTTGATTACGCTTCGCGATATGGACTTCTGGACAGGTGCTAACTGGCAGAAGGCCTCCAACTGGAGAATTGCAGCCGATACCAACATCAATGCAATACCAGCCGGAATCATCACCGCCGGTCGTGGCTTCTTAGCTTATGGTGGAACTGCCGGTATTGCCAACTTGAGCAGCCCGGTCACGTTAGACCTTACCGGCTCTTTGAACAGCAGCATGATTTCAGCTCCAGGTTTAGTGAGTAGTAACCGTGCTTACAACGGCTGGATGCTGATGGGTAATCCATACCTCGCTACATTGGATTGGGAAAGTATGTATGGAACAGCCGATGTGGCTAACCTGAACGCGACCATTTACCTCTACAATACCACTTACGGCAGTTGGGACAGCTACAACGCCGTGACTAACACCACCACTGGCAGCGGCACTAACCTTATCGCACCTTTCCAAGCGTTTATGGTGAAGGCGAGCAATGCTACAGTTCCTACGTTGAATTTCCGCACCAGTCAAACCAGTACTTCAGCTTCTACCTACAACTTCCGTCAAAACAACCTTTTCCCGATTGTAAGACTGAATGTGAAGAAGAACAATGTTCAAGTACAAACTGCACTGACGTTAATCGCTGCTCAAGCAACCGACGGATTAGATGCCGATTACGATGCGCAATATCCGGGTAGCTTCAATGGTCATAACTTCTACAGCATGACCACGGGCGACTACAAATTGCAACAGAACAGTCGTCCGATGCCTACCACCGGAATTAGTGAGCCTTACTTCTTTGAGTACAACGGAACAGGGAACTACAGCATCGCACCAAGTTTGGAGAACATCGACCCGACTTGGACGGTAATGTTGGAAGACAAAATCACCGGTACGATGCACAACCTTCGCACGGCTTCCTACAACTTTGCTCACCAAGCGACGAACCGCAAAGACCGCTTTGTGTTGCACCTGAATGCCATGACAACGGCAGTAAATGAGGTTGCCGATAACAGTGCTCCAATTGTGGCAATGCAGAACGGAACATTGAATGTACGTTTTGCAGGAATGGCCGCCAGCCGTAAGTTAGAAGTGGTTGATTTGAGTGGAAAAGTGCTTCGCACCATCATGATGGAAAATGCCACTGCTGCTGAGATTGACTTAAGCGACTTCGCACAAGCGGTTTATCTGCTTCGTGCTACGGGCAATGGCACTACTTCAGTGACGAAGTTTGTGAACGCACGCTAAGGGTTAGCTTCAACCTAAATCCAAAGAATATCGCCGGGGTGAAAACTCCGGCGATTTTTTGTGCGTCAGGCATGTGTGTCAGGTATTGGGTGGAAGTCCCGAGCGGGAGTTGCAGTATTTGCCGTTAGCCAAGAGCAAGGGTGTCCGTTGTGAAGCGGAATCCTGTATTGAACTAATAACAACGACGTGTATAAATAGGATACAACAACTTTTACCACAAAGCTGTGGCAAATTACCCTGTGGCAAAAAAAAATGCCACAACAACTTTTGCCACAAGGCTGTGGCAAATTCCCTTGTGGCAAAAAAATTTGCCACAACAACTTTTGCCACAAGGCTGTAGCAATTTACCTTGTAGCAAAAAAATTTGCTACAACAACTTTTGCTACAAGACTGTAGCAATTTACCTTGTAGCAAAAAAATTTGCTACAACCACTTTTGCTACAAGGCTGTAGCAATTAACCTTGTAGCAAAAAAAATTGCTACAACAACTTTTGCTACAAGGCTGTAGCATCTTGCGTCGAAGATTTTAAATTAGCCAAAAACCCCAATAGAAACGTTTTAAATGGACATCCAGAAAATCATGCGCAGTAAAATAGGATTTAGTCAGCAAGGCATGGCCAACCTGCTTGGGGTTACCCGACAGCTTTATGCTATGATAGATTCTGGTAATAAAATAAATGAATATCCACCATCGTAAAAGCCCTTTATATTGGTAAGTTTCCCGCAGATTTATGCGGATTGATTGTGCTGTGTAGGTTTCATTTTAAGTCATGCTAATTGGCGAGAATTTGCGTTTCCATCTGCGAAAAATTAGCGGGAGTCGTGCGCTGATAAATGAACAACCAATAGTTGTATTGAAAAGGAAAAGCATCTCCGCAATGCAGTTTCAAATCTTCCTCAATTCACCATTTTTATTTCCCGCAGATTTTCGCGGATACTAAGTTTTCTAATATTGAAAAATACAAGCGCAGATTTATGCGGATTGATTGTGCTGATTAGGTTTAATCTGCAACCTTCCTGTTTTGAAAGAACCTGCGTTTAAATTAAGGCATCCATCGACCAATTGAACCCAACACCATGAGTAATAAAAAAACAAAAACGCTTTCTTTCAGAGATACTCTTTGTAATTTGTTGTCGCTAGGGTGATGTCGTTTTAGTTGCAGGTTGAAACTTTAACCAGATACCTTTTTTGGATCTGCGTATTATTCCACTTTTTACAGGAATAGGATCCTTATTTTCTCGGCTCCATTGTCCGGCTTTTAAAAGTATGAAAAGAATAAGCTGACACTCGGTCATCGCCATAGGTTTTCCTATACATATTCTTGAACCATGACCAAATGGTAAAAAAGCAAAACTTTTCCCGCGGAACTCTTCCGGCATAAATCGGGCAGGCCGAAAAACTTCCGGATCACCCCAGGCGGTGGCAGAATGATGGATGCCGTAAATGTTTATCATCAAATACCCTCCTTTCGGGAGGACAAAACTGCCAAAATGGGTAGTCGTCTTGCTCACCCGAATTAAGGCCCAAACAGGAGGAAACAGCCTCATTGATTCTTGAACAAAATACCTTAACTGAGTCATTTTACTTAATTCAACAGCAGCAGGAACCTCACTATTTATTTGTGCTATTTCTTCTAATACAGGTGATAAAGCATCGCGAAATTCAGTTGCAGCAAATAATGACCAGGACAACGCAGCCGCAACAGTATCGTAACCGGCAAAAATAAAATTCATTAACTCATCCCGCACTTGTTTGTCTGTAATTTCTCCTTTTTCTGCCAGCGTTTCTAATTGTTCCAACATAAATCCCCTGTTTCCTCTTGCATTGAACCGAATATCGGCTAAAATTTCATCCAGTTCTTTTAGGGCAGGTTGAGGACGCTTCCATTTTGGTTTTAAGCCCGGTATTCGTGATTTAATAGTATTGATAAGCCAATGTTTTTTAATCCTCAGCATACTATTCTCTTTTACTATATCGTATTGTAATTGAAGTATTTTTTCTATAGGATAATGTATTGATTCGCAAAACTGAGTTTTCAAAAGTAAATTCAAAATTAAGTGTGAAATCAAGGGTTCCACATTGACCGATTTTCCTTCCTTTGTTGCATTTTCTACCTGCTGAATAAACAGATTGGTTTCTGTGTGCATAACAGAGAAGTACTTTGAAACCTGTTTATCATGAAAAGCCGGTTTTATAACGGCCTGCATTTTCTCCCAAAGCGCACCTTCTGAACGAAATATTCCATCTCCCAAAAATTCTGATAATGCGTTTATAGCTTCTCTTCTTGAAAAATGTTCTTCTGCGTCTTTTAATACGAACTTCGCCCATTCCGGATCAGCAATCATGAGGAGCTGTTGGTCGGGAAAAGTGTCGAAAAAGAGCATTGAACCTTCTTTTTTAACGATATCAATTACGCATGGAAGCGGCTTTAACAACATTTTGGGTAACCAAGGAAGTAGCCTCCGAAGGCCAATAACCTTTACAGTATTTCTTTGAGAATCAATTGTTTTATCCTGCATTTGCCAATAAATTAATCTTTTTCAATTTCTTCTACCTGAATGGTCAGGGGGTAGGTATAGAACAGGCAAGGGTTTTCAGTGTTTGATGCTGTATGAATTCAAGGAAGGCATTTCGCTTTACCCGGAGCGTTCGAAAAATTCTTTGCACTTCAGATTTAGTCATATTCTCTGGGTTTTAACATCAACAACAATAGAGAAGGTTCGCCTTCTTACAACTCTACTGGATACTCCGATATGAACTTCCTCAAATTGAATAATTTTACTTCCTATAATTTGAGTCATTTAACCGAGATTTTGTTTAAGTATCTGAATGTAAGCCATAAAAGCAGGTAGTAAAGTTAGGAAATTCCGATTTTCTATCAGGATTGGTTGGGGCATCGGTTAACTCAGAATAGTCTAACTTGAGGTTCATCTGAAGGTTGTAGCTGTTCTTTCCTAACCGTAAAATGGCTGAAATCATCCGTCGCTCGTAATCATCACGATTATGAAAGGAGGATTTTCTACTGGCTTTCACAGGTCAAAGAACGGGATATTGCAGTTTACTCGCAAATCAGGCGAACAGATATTCATCATGAGTAAAATAGTAAAACTACAGATTATACGCTTTTTTGACTGGGATATCAAGAGTGTAAAAAAATATCTAACTATTAAGGAAATTTAGGCCCCATCCCTTAAATCTTTTAGTTTCATAATGGTTGAAAAATATATTAGACCTCAGCGATAATTAATTTTCCAGATATGTAAATCCGTTTTCTATTTCAGAAATAAAATTACCTGTTAGTAGCAAGAGTAGTATTTAATCATCTTATGTGCTGTAAGTTTTGACAACGTTCATTTCCTTTTTTATTCTTTCTCATTCTAGTTGCCCAAGCATCGGGAGTCCAATGATAAAGTTCATTCATCGTGAAAAAAATCCCATTAAACGCCTTTGCTCTAATTTATTCACTATTCATCGGTATAAATTCACTTTTTGAAAGAAGAAGAACGTACCTCGGTCTAAATCACTCTTTCAACCTTAAGCTATCACGTTTTCGACTTCTACCTTTGAGTCATCAAAAGGTAAAAAACGAAAACTACATAACCACAGCAATGAACCCCTTTTTTAAATTAATCATGGTGATGGCACTTGGACTGGCCATTGCCTCTTGTAACAAGGACAACGATGCGCTGCCTCAGGAGCCCGGTCAAGTTACGGATATGAACAATCTCAATGTCCCTTCAGGATTTGGTTTTGCTTCCACGCGAAATGTAAACCTGAATATTAACTTCAAGACGTTGAACGATAACCCATTAAAAGGGGTGAAATTCCAGTTATTGGATAAGCCTATTGAATTGGGTGGAGTCGTTCTGTTTACGGGAGTTTCAGACCAAACCGGAAACTTTTCTGGAAACTTTACACTGGCTACTCAATACGACGAAGTAGTTTTGGCCACTTTTTACAATGGCATAGTTCAAAATCAAGTAGTAACCGTTGGGATGGGAAATCTTCAGTTGACGATTGGCGGAAGTAACCCAACTGCTTTGTTAGGTTACGAAGAGCAATATCCAAACGCGTATGCCAATTTGCGCAGAGGGGCAAACCTGAGAACATCCGATTATACGACCAAAATTTCT
The DNA here is from genome assembly GCA_943373175.1 of Chitinophaga pinensis. GTDB lineage: Bacteria > Bacteroidota > Bacteroidia > UBA7662 > JAIXUI01 > JAIXUI01. The sequence continues at coordinate 11,780 of CALSBM010000020.1, forward strand.
TACCGCCTGGGCACTTACAATTTCGATGGCAGACCAAATTACTTAGAGCCTACCAACGATTTTATTAGCGACGATTTTATGGAAAGCGTTAACAATTCACTGCCCGAATATCGCCCTGTTCCAAACTTCAACCCAGAGTATTTAGATAATCAACACGAGAGAAATATTAGAATCACAGAGCTTTCAGATGTGTATGTGACGTTCATTACCGAAGGCGCTGGTTACAGAAACTCTTTGTTCTACTATGTATATGATAAAAACTCTCCTCCACAGTCGGCTAACGACGTAGATTCTTTGATAGCCATTTTTCCTAATGCTTCGTTAGGTGGATCAGGTGGAGACATGAGTCCCGGGATGAAAGTGAAAATTGGTCGTTTCCCGGCTAACAAAACTATTGGCTTTGCTTTAATCGCTGACGGTTGGAGAGGCGGCCCACGGGTAACTGCCGGCAACTGGTTGGTATTCTCGGATAAAAACCTGAATCCGGAATCGAATCCAGCTCAAAAACAGCACACGGTAATGTTGTGGGATGCTGATACTAAGCGATTTATTTATGGATTTGAAGACATTCGCAGGGATTTTGGTTCCGATAATGATTTTAATGACTGTATTTTTTATGTAACCTCTAATCCTGTTACTGCCATCGATAACGACAACTGTTTAAGAACGAAACCAACTAAGGATACGGATAATGATGGTGTTAAAGACGATAACGACGATTATCCAACAGACGCTGACCGCGCTTACAACAATTTCACTCCTACTTCAACCTTAGCGTTTGAGGATCTATGGCCAAGTTTAGGAGACTATGATTTTAATGACTTGATTGTTGGATACAAAATCAATGAGGTTACTAACGCTGCCAATAAAGTGGTAGAAGTTAAGGGTAAGTATTGGGTGAAAGCCATTGGAGCCAGCTATGCGAACGGATTTGGAATCGAATTGAATGTGCCTTCCGCTACGGTTGCTTTGGTAACTGGTACTAAGATCGATGCCGGATCTTATGTTCAAAATAATCCGAATGGTACAGAAGCCGGCAACAGCAAAGCAAGCATTATGATATTCGATAATGCGTTCAATGTGCTTCCTCCAACAGGCCCCGGCTTTGTTAACACTACGTTGAACCGTCCTAAGTCTGTATCCGATACACTCAATGTTACCATCAGGTTTACAACACCTCAGTTGCAAAGCACTTTGGGTAACCCACCGTTCAATCCCTTCTTGGTGCAGAATAAAAACCGTGGTGTTGAGATTCACCTTGCCGACATGGAACCAACCGCACTTGCGAATCGTGCTTTGCTGGGTACTAATGCTGACAAATCGAATCCTACAAACGGTGCCTATTACCGTACATCGAATCGCCTGCCTTGGGCAATTCAAATCCCTGATGATTTTGAGTACGCTATCGAGAAAGTTCAAATTATCAATGCTCACCAGAAATTTGCAGCTTGGGCTACTTCCGGAGGAACAGCTTTCAAAGATTGGTACTTTAATAAGCCCGGATACCGCAACGTTGGCAATATCTATCGCTAATTAAGTTGAATGCTAAAGACAAAAGCCCTGGTTTTCCGGGGCTTTTGTTGTTAGAAAAGGATAGAAGACACGCCTTTCAAGTTATCCATTTGAATGATTTCGATTGAATGAAATTAGATGATAAGTTTTCTGAAGACCAAAGCAGTGTTATCCGACTGTTATCTTTTGGTGGTGAATTAGTTAATACTCTAACTAAAAGTTGGCATCCGATACTTTTGCGCTACCTAAAACCGCATGATGAGACTTTTTACGCTCAAAAACCTGCTATTGCTGCTGCTATGCTTAACTGCAGGGCAAACAATGGCGCAGTTGTCCATGACTGGGACTCCAGTCACGGTTGACTTTTCTACCACGGTTACCAATGTAAACAATGGTGCCTTTAACCGAGCATCAGGTAATGCTATTTCAGCTTCTACGCCTGCATCAGGCCAACTTGATGCTGATGCTTGGAGTTTTGTGACAGACAACTTTCAGGCTTTGAACCTAAGAACACCGTTTGCAACGCCTAACGTTGGAAGTGGAAACTTAACTATTGCAGATTCTTCAACCTTTACTGGAACAAATAATTCTGGAATAGCTTCTTGCATTCGTAATGGAAACAGAATGGTTTATGTTGGGCCTACTCAAGGTCAATTTTCGTCGGGTGCCATTACGTTGAGGTTGATTAACGGTTTGGCAACTGCTTGTACGCGTATCAGAGTTTCGTATGAAGTTCGCTTCTACAACGACCAGAATAGAGCTATCCGTTCTGGATTTATGCACGCACCGGATAGTACCAACTTCACAGAAATTCCTTCTATGGAAGCTCGAAGTGGATTAACTGCTGCTGCTGGGTTGGCTCGCTGGGAGTATCAATCCAGAGTTATGGATATTTATCCTGCTGAAGCACTCGCCGCTGGTGGTGATTACTTTTTGCGCTGGTTTATTGACGATTTAGACGCGGCACTTGGCACTACAGACCGTGACGAATTCTACTTAGATAATATTACAGTAACTGCATTCAACGATGCTCGTCCTGCCGTTAGCCTTACCGCTTCTGCTTCTTCAGTAAATGAAGCTGCTGCCCCAGTGGTAACCTTAACTGCAACTCTTTCAGCTCCTGCTTCTGCCAACGATACTATTCGTGTAGCAGTAAGTGGCGAAAGTATTACTTCCGGTGATTTCTCTCTTACTCAGCCTTTCATTGTTATTCCTTCAGGAAACACTACCGGAACTACTACCATTCAAATCTTGAATGATGACTTGAATGACTTGACAGATACGTTAATAGTTACCCTTGATAGTGTTTATAGAGGCACTTCTGCTGATCTTATTATTGGAAGCACACAAAGAGTTTCTATCATCATCAACGACGATGACGATGCATTGTCTCTTACTGCTATGGAAAGCCCACTTAGCGCTGCCAATTTCGACAATATGCCAGCTCAATTCGGAGGTAACCTTCGTTTCGACTTTCCTAAAGGATTCTATTTAAATGAAACCGGTGCTAATGCTAACCAATGGCCTCCTTCTTATTCAGGTGGATTAAATACCAATACCTCTTTTAGTGGTGATGCGTTTATATTGGGAAGCCCCTTGAGCACAGATCGTGCAATTGGTTCCGGATGTTCCGGATCTTTGGAAGCTACTTATGGTTTTAAGTTAGTAAACAACACTGGTATTCCAATTACTCAGTTAAAAATCGGATATACGTTGGAGCAATGGAGAGATATGAATGCTGCGGATTCACTCGCTGTACAGATTTCTACCAATGCCACTTCGTTTACTGATCCCTTAGCTACTTGGGTTCCATTAATAAATCTTGGAAAACCTTCTCCGGTTAGTACAGCAACTTTAAATACTCAAGCCTTTGTTTTGGATGGCAATAATGCAGCTAATCGTACGGTGGTGCTAGATTCAATTTTCGGATCTACGCTATCAGCAATTCCAAATGGAACAACCTTCTATATTCGCTGGCAGGATTTAAACTCCGTAAGTAATGACGATGTGTTAGGCATCGACGATGTTGTGATTACTGCTCAGCAATACATTCCAACTATTTATTATTCTAAAGCAACAGGTGCTTTGAATGATACTGCTACTTGGGGATCAAATTATGATGGAACAGGAACTACTCCGATAAGCTTCAACCTTAATAATGCTATTTTCAATATTCGTAACCGTGCTGGAAGCCCAATAGTAATTGATTATCCTTGGACTGTAGGTGGAAGTAATTCCCGTATTAATGTTGGGGACTCAATTCTTGCTTATGAACTAGTATTAGATAGTGCATTAACTACCGTTGGCTCTGCAAGAATGGACGTGAATCCTAACGCAACAGTTCGATTTAAGAACGCTGTAATGCCGGGGTTGAATCTTATCTCAACAAGTTCAACGTTAGCATATGAGCAAACAACCGGAACAGTTACTATTCCTGCCAATGCTTATGGAAATATTGAATTGAGAAATGGTCAGAAGAACTTTGGAACAGGTTCCGTTGCTATTCAGGGTAACTTAACCATGGAAAACACCACTACTCAGGCAGCAGGTGCTCCATTTACTACCCTAACCGTGAATGGTAACATTACTTATCTCGGAACAGTAACCACCAGCACAGTTACTACTGGTTGGACTATGTTCCTAGGAGGTTCTGCAAACCAGACAATCGATCTTAATGGTAACCTATTGTATGTTTTCCGTTTCCAAACTGATGCAAAAACTGCTGGTAATGTTACCCTTGCCGCTCCTTCAGGACCTGCTGACTCTTCGAATATTCAGGCAAACGACGATTTCCGTCTTCGCTCTACTTCTCCAGCAGTATTTACTGACAATGGAAACCGTTTAATTTGTCTTGGTGACTTTAATGCAGACGGAAACAGTGCTGGTTATAACCTTACCGGAACAGTAGTTATGCGTGGTACCTCCGGAACTCAGCAAGTCCGCAAAGCGGATACTGGAGCTGGTCAAACAGAACTTATTGTTTGTCAATTTAATAATCTGCATATCACCACATCTGGAACAGCGGGTGTAACGTTCCAACCAACTTCAGGCTCTGCAAACGTTAACCTCCAGGGCGACTTGTTGATTAATCATACTGGTTCAGGAAGTATCAACCTTGGTTCAAGCAAAGTAATCGCTGTTAACGGAAACATTACAACCAACGGATCCACACTTTCAGGAACAAACGCTCAAATTCGTTTATTGGGTTCTACTCCTCAATCGGTTACCCGTACAGGAAGCTTATCACAAGCGAATACTGTTTGGCCAGGATTGAGAATTGATAATCCTACTACAGTTACTTTTTCAGGAATGGATACTTTAGAAATGGTAGGCAATGTGTTAGTTCAAGCAGGTACACTGAATACGAACAACCAAATGCTTATTCGTTCTGCTTCTCAGTTAATGCATGGAACAGGAACTCCTTTTGGTGGTGGTAATGTAAATGGAACTGTAATGGTAGTCCGCAATAGCAATAACACTAACCTCACCCAAGCAAACTTGTGGTCAAGCCCAGTTGCTAATGGTAAGCTTTCAGAAATTGGTGGACTCGATCACAACATGTTTGTAGCTACTACTCAAACTTGGCAAGTACAAGGTATAGGCAACCCAACTACCAATGCGATGCCTGTAGGACGTGGTTATTCGGTGTATGGTGGTGGAGATGCTAATTTCCGTGGAAATTTAAATGATGGAACTATCACAACAGGAATTGTACAAAATGCTTCAAGCACCGACTGGAACCTTGTTGGTAACCCATATCCATCCGGACTTCTCTTAGATTCCGTTATTTCTGCGCTTCAAAACCCCAATATTACCGGATCGGTTTACATCTGGAACCGTACACTCACTGATTATGTGACGTTAAACTCACTTAATGCAGGTTATGTAATTCCTTCTGCTCAAGGTTTCTTTGTTGAAGCTACCGCCACTGGCTCTATCAACTTCAACAACGTTATGCGTCAGGCGAACACAGGAACATTCCTTCGTACTCAATCCTCTATACCTGCAGTTAAACTGGAGATTACTGGTAATCAGCAATTGAATGAAACTAAAATTGCTTTTGCACCTAATGCTAGCAATGGGTTTGATCATGCACTTGATGCTCGCAAGTTGAAAGGCAATCCGAAACTTGCTTTATACAGCCAATCTGCTAACGACGACTTAAGCATTCTTGCATTGCCTACGCTCACAGGCGCAGTATCTGTTCCACTTGGATTGGATGCTCATGCCGGAACCTATACGTTGAGCCTTGCTGAGAATACTTTGGATCCTGCTGTTAATGTGTTCCTCGAAGACAATGGCACTATGCACAACCTTAAACTTGCTCCTTACACCATTCAGTTGGGTTCTAACAGTGTTCTGCGTAACCGTTTTGTGGTTCACTTCCAGCCTTTAACTACTTCTGTAGTTCCGGTTGAAAATGCAGTTGCCCCTATCGTGTTTGCAGCAAACGGAACATTGTCTGTGCGTTTTGCAGGTGCTCCTGTTAGTCGTAAATTAGAAATCGTGGACTTGAACGGTCGTGTACTTAAAACGGTAGCTACTGAACTTGTTTCTGAGACTTCTATCGACTTGAATGATATGGCACAATCGGTTTACCTTCTACGTGCTACTGAAAACGGTCATACTTCTGTTACGAAATTTATTCTTGCTCGATAATCCCTGATTATTAGTTTGAAGCGCGAAGAGCTGGGGGACGCCCCGGCTCTTCGTGTTTTATAGAAACATGGTTGATAGTTCGTTATTGGTTTTGATAGGTTAGAAGTTCAGTCGATATGCGTTAATTAACGTTTTGTTCTATAAAGTTGTGGTAACTTTCATCTCTGAAAAAATGATGAAAAAGTTACTCTTCTTGGGGATAGTTGCCGTTTTTGCAAGCTCCGTACAGGCGCAAAACACCTATTTGTATAATCAGGATTTTGAAAGTTATCCTGCGTTTTCTCCCCCAAACAACTGGACGAATACCATACCGGGAATGGGTGTTTATACCGGACGAGGTTTCAATGCTTCTAAAGGGTTGGATCGGAATTACAACGCCAACTCCCGAAGAGATTCTATTACGTCACCTTTTATGGGCGTTGTAGCGCCGAATACTAAACTGAGCTTTATGTATCGGGTGGTGGATTACATCGGAAACATTGGGGTGAAACACTTCCTTGATCCCGGCGACGAGATTGTTGTTTACATCGTAGATAGTTTAAGCACTACTCAGATTTATCGGATTACCACCGCTAATCATGTTGACACTTCAGCTTTTAAAGAAGTTGTAGTTGACCTGACCAATTTTGAAGGACGCACAGTTAAAGTTCGTTTTAGTGTAACCCGTGGCACTTCTTCGCTGTTTGATTTCAATGCCAATTTCGACAACGTGGCGATGTACATTCCACAAGTGACTACTTCGATTGGGGAGCTTAAAGAGGTTACCGGTTTGGCATTAAGTCCTAATCCGGCTACTACTGAAACTTCCTTGCGTTTTCATCTTGAAAAAGGGGGAGAACTGGTTTTCAGATTAACCGATATGCATGGTCGTGTGATGCAAACCCTCCCAAAAACTTATTTCGGCACCGGTGATAATAGGATTGATTTTAATATAGAAGGAATTCCGGCAGGTGTTTATTTTGTTCAATTAGTGGGAGCATCAGGGCAAAAAACGCTTAGAATGCTGGTTGGGAATTAGTGAATTAATGGGTGTTTTAATTGATTGAAAGAATGAATATCCACTATCGTAAAAGCCCTTTAGATTCACAAGTTTCCCGTAGATTCCAACGCAGATAAGCGTTAGAATCAACGTAAATCATCTGGAAAAGTGCCAAGTAAAAAAGCTAATAAGGTTTTCATTGAATAGCTTTTTACGATTATGCCTAATCGTAATTCAAAAGAAAAGGTCACTATTTGTAGTGACCTTTTCTTTTTAAGAATTAATTAAACTTAAGCTCTATTTGCTAAACCGTATTTCTGCAGCTTGATTCCATGGAAGGGTGCAATGTTGAATTTGGTGTGGACCAACTTCGGTATTTCCTGTTAATCCTATCCGATTTTCAGGATTAAAAAGGTCTAAACGGCCAGCATTGAAACCAACACCTTTGAGCTTAAATCCTTCAAATCCGTGAAGAATGAGTCGAATTGCCTTGAATCTGCTGGTATATGGCCCATCCGGACGTTCCAATACAATTTTTCCTTCTTTAGCATCTAAGCAGATTTTACGCTTTAGCGCTTGACCTTGTTCATGGTCAAAGCTTAGGCCATCGTCTTCGTAATACATAAACTCCAGATTCTCATTGCCGTAAAACAGATGGAGGTCTAAGGTGTCGTTGGCTTTTTCACCGGTGTGATTCACTACATTTTGCATAGGAATAATTCCGGGTCCTTTCATAAAAATGGGCAACTTCTCCAACGGACATTCAACCATTAATTCCTGCTTTCCATCATAACGTTCTCCGTTGTGGAGGTTGTACCAGCGACCTTGAGGCAAATACACTTTGGTCAGCTCTTTAGTAGATTCCGTGGGACATACTAACCAGCTTTGCCCAAGTAGAAATTGGTTCTGATAAATGCGATAAAAGGTTTTCTCATCTTGAGGAGTAGCGATAGGCAAACTTCTCGAAATAGGCATTCCTGTTTGAGATGCTTCGTAAAACAGGCTGTAAAAATAGGGGAGAAGCTTGTACCTAAGCCCTAAGTACCGCCGGCTGATGTCTTCAATACGTTCGCCATGCGCCCAAGGTTCAGCGTCCCGGTTGTTGTAGCCGGTATGGCTGCGACAGAATGGAGCAAATGCCCCAATAGTAATCCATCTTCCAAACAACTCAGGGCTTCCGGAGGCAGTAAATCCGCCAATGTCGTAACCGGCAAAAGGCATTCCGGCCAGTCCCAAGCTGTTTACCATGCGTACACCGGTAAGCATAATATCGTCGGTGGCGAGGTTGTCGCCAGTCCAGATAGAAGTGTAGCGCTGTGAACCGCTGAAGGCTGCGCGGGTCAGTAGAAAGGGGCGTTTGCCCATCAGCTTTCTTGTGCCTTCATACGTTCCACGCGTCATCTGAAATCCATAGATATTTCGTGCTGATCGAGTAGTGCCTTTCAATCCGTCAAAATCGAATAGCACATTTTCAGGGAAACGCTGTCCCCAAGTAGCCGGTTCGTTCATGTCGTTCCAAAACCCTTCTACTCCATCTTCAATTAGTCCTTTAAACTTCAAGCCCCACCAATCCCTGGCCTTAGCGTTGGTGAAATCGGGAAAGTGGCACCAACCTGGCCAAACTTGTCCGGTGTAGGGTTTCCCATCGGTGTATTTGATGAAGAAATCTTGCTTCAATCCTTCTTCATAAGCCGTGTAGCCTTTTTCGACTTTGATTCCGGGGTCAATGATGACGGTAGTTTTAAAGCCCATTTCTTTTAGGCTTTTTATCATCCCTTTAGGATTGGAAAATCGTTCCGGATGCCAAGTGAACACTTTGTATGCGTCCATGTAATGGATATCCAAGTAAATGACATCGGCAGGAATTTTCTTTTCCCTGAATGTTCTGGCAACATTAAGTACTTCTTTATCCGGGAAATAGGAATAGCGGCATTGCTGGTAGCCAAGGCTCCAAAGAGGAGGGAGGGTCATTCTTCCGGTAAGGGAGGTGTATTCCCGCAGAATGCCGGGAATGTGACTGCTGCTTATAAGAAAATAGTCTAAACTACCTTCTTCGACGGTAAAGCTGGAAAAGCGGTCGGTTGATGCAGCGAAGTTGAAGTGCGTTTTGCTGCTGTTGTCCAAATAAATGCCGTACATCAGACCGTGGTGCAATCCCATGTAGAAGGGAAAACTGGCATATAACGGGTCGTTTCGGCTGTCGTAGCCAAAGAAATCGGTGTTCCAATTGGTGAATCCATCGCCACGGCGATCGAGGTGGCCTGTTTTCTCACCTAAACCAATGAATTTCTCACCATCCTGCAAGGTTTTATAAACACTGCCTTCTTCACCATTCCATTGAGTGCCAAGTCCGGGCTCATCCTCATTGAGTAATTGTCCGGCAGCATTAAATAACCGAATCCTTAATGGGCTTTTCGTTATTTCCAGGCGAAGTGAGTCGGTCTGAACCACCCAACGGTCCTCTTTTTCGCTGATTACAGCAAAATTGCTCTTGGCAAGAGTAACAATGGAGTAGGAATGGTCGGGAGTTAACGGTTGCCTGTCTGCCCGCACGCGAATCATGTTCGGAGTACAAGGAGTTATTTCCCAATAGGTTCCGAGCGTTTGAAGCTTAAGAACTCCAGACTCAACACGAGCCGAAGTTATTGCGCCAGTTTCAAGGGGTAATGTAGGATTACCGGCAAGTGCGTGCAAGGATATCCACACGCTTATGAAAGAGAAAAAAACAGCGAATCTCATCTTAGGATTTGAGAATCCGAAGATAAGGGATTTGCATTCGGGAGAAATCGAAGTTTACTGGGCTTTACCCTGTGATTTGCTGATAAGCTTCGTGATAATGTTTGGCAAGGTGACTCCAGGCAAACTGGTCAGAAGAGTTTTCAACCGCATTGCGCTGTCCAATTCGGTCGCGGCGGTTTTGCCGGCAAAACCGGAACATAATCTCACTCAGTTGATTAGCAGCGTGTACAACACTTTTATCACGGCGATAGACTACGAATATGCCTTTGCGTTCGTGGTCCGGCATGTGGTTCAAAATGTAATCGCCAAAGCCGCTAAGGTCGGAGGTAACAGCCGGGACTCCCGAGGCGATACTCTCTAACGGGGTGTAGCCCCAAGGTTCGTAATAGGAAGGGAAGACGCCAAGGTGGCAACCTCGGATAAATTGCCCGTACTCCATTCCGAAAAGCGGATTGTTGGGAGCAATGAAATCGGGGTGATAAACTACTTTAACCCGGTTCTCAGGTCTATTATCTAAACCAAACCGCGCCAAGGCATTCATAATCTGATCCTGAGACTCGTTTTGTAACAGGTGGGTAACTACCCCAGGGTTTTGTTCATTCCTCCAAGACTGAACAGTTCTTTTTAACCGAAGCTTCCAATAGTCGTCAACAAATTGGCTGAGGTCTGGAAATGGATTGTCGTTGCCCATAGCAACGGCATCAAACAGTTTTTCTCCAACCTGTTGTTCAATGGAGCGTGTAGTTTGTTGAATTTCATCCAGAACGGCTCTTGAGTTAAGCACATTAGGGTGAATGCTTAGGGTTGGCTGTCGAGTGATAAAAAACATTACAACGGTAACGTCTGTCCCGCTTTGTATCAACTTTTGATTTAATCTCGACAAGCTTTCTATGGTTAAATCGAAGCCTTTGTTCTTGAATTCGAAACGCCCTGAGGTAAAGAAATAGATGGTTTTATCGAGCTCAAACGGTTTACTCGGGAAAAAGTGTGCGATGACAAACCGGTTGATTTGTTGTTTGTATTGAAAATGCAAATTCTGAAACTCATGCATTGCAGTGAAGCGATGGATGTTCAGGCCGTTAGGCAGAATATGATGCGGCTTCCTTCCGAGAAAAACCTCGCATTCCATAGCCGTTACCTGACTAACCGTACTGAAGATTTGCGCTTTTTGAGCAGCCCCGCGTTCTAAACTAACCTGTGTTAGCGCATGAAAGTTGGTTGCTTCCTGTACCCAGTTGAATTGATGTAGATTTTCGTAAAACAAATCCTTGTTCATGGCCAGGTACCGCCCAAGCAAGGTGGCATGGGTAGTGAAAACAGTTTTTATTCTTGGGTGACCTTTAGGAAAATAGAGAATAGGATAGCCGGTCATCCACTCATGGAAATGAGCAATTACCGGACGGTCTGAAATTTCCGGGCGCGCCATCTGCTCAAAAAACATCCGGCTGCAAAAACCGAATGCCAGCACTTGGTCGAGCAACTGATCTGGCTGGTCAGTGGAAATGCCGTGATCTTTCCAGAGAAAGAACTTGATGTCGTTGAGCCTATTTACAACGGATTGTGGATTGATGAGTACTACTTTAGGCTTCCCAGAAACTAACCAGGTGCCGTAATAAACTTCTAATCCGGCCTGCCTAAGTGCTTGGGCGGCTCTTCCGAAAACATCCTGATTTTCATCGGCGGGTTCGAATTCAGCAGGCATCCTTTTATGCAAGTATGGGCCTAACAGGCAATAGTCGCCGTCCCACTCTTTCACAATTTCCGGTGCCTTAGACCGAATCACGGTGTATATGCCTCCGATTTGGTTACAGACCTCCCACGCTACTTCAACCAGGTAATGCGTTCCTTTCATGCTATTAAATTAGGCAGGGAAGCAGCATTTTTTCATTAACAGGATAAAAAAAGTGCGATTCTGCCTAAATCAATGACATCATGCCATCATTGCCGCATCAGTTTCTGTATAGTTCGCTCACCATTGGCGAGGGTTGATTCTATCAGATAAAGTCCGGAAGGCAAACCTGCCGGGTTGCATTTTCGTGTGCTTTCGGAATTAAGAAATCGTTCACGATGTAAACAAGTGCCTCGCAAATCGAGAATTCGTACTTCTATAACTGGATTTTGTTCGTCTAAAGACCGGATTTTAATTTCATTTAGAAAGGGATTCGGGAAAACCTGAACTCCCGCTTCGATTTCCTTCTCTATCGTTCCCACCGTTAGGCCATTGTGCCTGATTTGGTCAACAACACCGCGAGCGCCGTTCTTCCCGATAAACACTCCAGCAACGGCTTGGTTCGGTAAAGGGAGATTTCGGCGATAATACAAGGTCCAGTTTTGGCCGTCCGATGAATAAAACCCCTCTACCCAATTGGTACTCCTCGTCACTTTTATCCAAAAGGGAAGTGCAAGCGTGTTCACGAGGTTGTATCCGGATTGCTGCCCCGTCTGACTTCGCCACGACCAGAAAACACCGCGATAGTCGAGTGCTGAAATGGCTGCATAAGCACTGTTAGAGTCCAAACTCGCTCTCACCATCAATCCTACTTGGTCATTCCAGGTATCACTTACACTCAAAACCCGCATACTCAAGGTATCACCGCTTAGAAATGGGCGCCATAAAAAGGGGAAGTTGTCTTTTACTCCACCCGGCCCTGTTGCCCAGACGCGCATCACTACGCTGCTGTCAATAGGACGAAAACAGGCTTGTCCGGGAGAAAAAGCACTACCAATTTGGGTAAGAGAAAATCCGGGAGGAATACTACCACAGTTCAAATCATCAAAGGTGAATCCCGATGAAGGAGTTCGGTTGTTATAACGAAAGGGAAACCATCGTTCTTCGGTTTCTCCATTCTCTAATACCAATTCGATGGCCAGGTTCCACGGTCCGGTAGGAGGGTACTGGTTTGCACCCTGCATCACTTCCGTCACCGGCATTACCACCCGAAAGCTGTCGTTAGATGTACCTAAAGGCGCTACTGAAAAGGCTACTCGCTGATAGCCGGCACTTGGGTTTTGGAAGGGGTCTTGGTAAACATTGATGTCGGTAACGGGTACATTCGATTGAAATCTTCCACTGATTGTCCAAACTCCTGCACTGAATTGGCTATGCACGCTAAGTAATCCTGCAATATGGCCGGTGTAAAATGAGGCTGCCGGCTGTGTGTTAAATAGTTGACAGCGATTCAGAATGGCCGCTCCTGCCCGGTTAATAAAGGTTGGACTGGCAGTGAGGGTGTAGTTGCCATCGGCCATAAGATTAGTGCCTTGTGAAGGGTTCTGGTTTTCGGATAAAGTTTGATGGGAGTGAGGCAAGTTCAGTGCATGACCCAATTCGTGAGCGATTCCGCCAAAGTAGGTCACAAACTGTTGCGCTATAGTTCCGGTTTGTCCCATGTATTGAAGGTCTAATTCAGGATAGTCTGTAGCCAAGCAGGTTTTGCCAATACCATAATAGGGTAGTCCATTCATTTGGCTGACTCCCGGTGTTGCTACAAGAATAAGGTTGTGTTCACTTAACTTATACTGTGGGTGGGCGGTTTCGAAATCCCGGAACTCTTGAATAAGAGAATCGTTGCCTCCCGGTGTACTGCTTCGGTACGAATTAATTGGTTTACGTCCGTTTACAAGAATAATTCGAACTGTGTCTCCACTGGAAGCACTTGTCCATAAACCAAAGGTTTTATTGCCATAGCCATTGTTTTGCATTTGTTGCCGGTAATACTGTTGTAACCAAAGCAATATCTGAGAGTGGCGTCTTAAGTAGCTGGTATCCAAAGGAATATCAGATGCTTTGAAATAGTAAACATTGAGGTTATGAGGTTGGTTGGACTGATATTGGAAGCCCTGATATTGGGTTGTTACAACTTGCGCATGTGCTGATTTGCCTAACACACTCAAAAGAAGTGCGATGAAAAGTTTTAAAAGGGAGGATTTCAATTGGAATTTATTTTCAAAACCTGTTGATTTCATAACTAAATATACTATTTTAGAATTAGAATAATCTTAAAAGCGCAAGTGACTAACTGCTTGATTAAGAATCATAAAATTGTTCAAATACTGAGAAGAGATTCAAATATGAAGTATGTTATCAAATGAAAACTGGCTAAAAACTTTAGTCGCTTCGCAGACTGTACCGGCTATCGCTTGGTTAAAATCCGGTGAATATGCCATTAACCTGCATGTGGAATTGCTAAATGAGGATTTTTCTCAAAATGACAATCAACAGCTAACCTTTTGGTTAGAACAGGTTTCTAAAGTTCCCCTTGGTTCTGCTTTTCTTAATGGCGAACTCGAAGTATGGTCAGGTTTGTTACCTACTGAAGGCCGAAAGGATAATCGATGGAGGTTAGAAGGTTCTTGTATAAATGAGGTTTACTTAATTCTCCTTCACTCTTCTGCAACCATAGAATCTGGAAAGTTTGATTTGGAAGAAACTTTTCACCTTTTAGCAGAACACAGTAGAACGATTACTTGGGAGGTTGATGTAAACGGGTTATACACGTATGTAAGTTCGGTAGTGGAGTTGGTTTTAGGCTACAAACCCGAAGAGCTCGTTGGAAAGGTACACTATTATGAATTGTTTCTTGATTATTCAAGAGATAACTTATTGAAGGCTGCTATTCAATACTTTAAGAATCAAGTAGAGTTTAAAGATTTTCATAATCAGGTGTTAAAAGCGAATGGCGATTGGATTTGGGTTTCAACTAACGGCATTCCATTCTTCGACGAACAGGGTAATCTGTTAGGATACAAGGGAAATGATACCGATATCTCTTTAAGAAAGGCCGCAGAGGAAGCACTTGAAGCTCAAAGTAGACGGCTCAAGTTAGTGACCGATAATATGTTCGATATGGTTGCGCTCATGGAAATGAGTGCCAGAATAACTTTTTTGGCAAAAGCTCATCGAAGTTTGGGCTATGATACCGAATCGCTTATCGGCCATTCTTATCTCGAATTGGTTCATGAGGAGGAAGTAGAACACATAGAAGAATTATTGGATTCTCTTAGAAATGAAAAAACTCCTGAGTTATTAGCTGAATACCGTGTTCGATGTTTTGATGGTACTATAATTTGGCTTGAAAGTCTTGGCAAATTACTTTTTGATGATTTGGGTTCTCCTAACGGTATTTTATTTAGTTCTAGGGATATCACCGAACGAAAGAAGGCACAGGATCAATTGAAAGTTAGTGCTAACAATTACAGGTATTTGTTTGAAAATATGACGCAAGGCGTTGTTTTTCATGATTCTAAGGGAGAAATCACAGCAGTTAATCCAGCCGCAGAGAAGATTCTTGGTGAAAGCTCCGAAATGTTGATAGGGCGCAAATTGGATAATCCAGATTGGAAAGCTATCAGAGAGGATGGTTCAGAATTCCCAGGGAATCAGCATCCCGCTATGAGAGTGCTTACAACGGGTAAACCGGTTTTTGATGTCATAATCGGTGTGATGAATCCAATTGAAAATCAACATCGCTGGCTTTTAGTAAGCGCAGTTCCACACTTTGACCAAAAAAACTATGCGCCTTTTCAGGTTTTTTCTTCATTTACTGACATCACTAAACGCATTCAATTAGAAAGATCGCTTAAGGAAAGCCAGCGCTTGCTCCAAGATATCATCCAAAATAGTGGTTCTCTCATTTATGTTAAAGGCCTCGATGGAAAGTATCAAGCAGTCAATAAAATGTGGGAGAAAATTCTGGATTTAACTGAAGAAGAGGTCTTAGGAAAAAATGATTACGAACTTTTTTCGCGAGAAGTTGCAGATCAATGTGTAGCTGCTGATCGTGAAACGTTGAAAACTGGAGTTACTGTTACAGTCGAGGAAAAGATTACCAATCCTCGAACTTTTGAAAACAGAGATTTTCTTACGATTCAGTTTCCTCTCAGAAATAACCAAGGTGTTATTACTGGCCTATGTGGCATGAGCACGGATATCACTAATCTAAAAAATGCTGAGAAAGCGCACCTTCAAAGCGAAGCACAACTTAAAGCTTTGCTCGAAAGTGCTGCTAATGGCATCTGGGCAGTTAATAAAAATCTTGAACTCACTTTTGCTAATCACATCTTTATCAATGATTTCAACAATTGGGTAGGTGTCAGCTTATCGATAGGAGATAAATTTTTACACCATTTGTCCGAGTCCATGCAGCGTGAAATTCTGGAACGTTATGAGCGGGTTTTTAAGGGAGAAGTGGTGAAGGTTATTGAAGAAATTCCTACTAAGGATGGCTTGGTTTTCTTAAGTACTACGCTTTATCCCATCCTCATTGAAGACGAAGTAACGGGTGCTGCGGTTTTCAGCATCAACATTACTCACGAAGAAAAAGCACGGCAGGCGTTGCTGGAAAGTGAGGCCAGGTTCAGAAGCCTTTTCGAAGATAATGCCTCTGCCATGTACCTGTTCAATCCTCATACAGATTGTTTTGTAGATGTTAATGATGCCGCTGAACGGTTTTTTGGATATAATCGAACTAGTTTTCTTCAGCTAAAGCCTTCTGAATTTGTTGGAGAACAACAGCTTTCGGAAGATAGTTTGAACAGGTTATTGAGTGAGAAGTCTATCCGCCTTGAGAGGCGAATGGTTCATAAATCTGGAAATAAGGTTGATGTAGAAGTCTATAGCAGCTTTGTTCCTGATGGCCAGGGTTGGTTAATTTGCGAAATCATTCACGACATCTCGGTTCGGAACCGATACTTTGAAGCAATGGAATCCCAGAATAAAATTCTGAAAGACATCGCTTGGACCCAGTCTCATTTAGTTCGTGCTCCTTTGGCCAGAATTCTGGGATTGGTTGAAATGCTTAATGAGGGTGAGTTTATGGAAATGAGTCAGGAGCAAATCGTAAGCTTGATTGCAAGTTCAGCCGACGAATTGGATTCTGTAATTCGGGATATTTCAGAGAAAGCGTACCTCGCCAACAAACTAGAGCTGGTTGCAGAACCTTTGCTTACCCCGCCACCTATTCAGGTGGTGGTTCAGCCGGAAGTGATGTTGGTGGACGATGATCGTATTATTCTTACCATGCACAAAGGTGCTGTTGTGAAACAAGGATTATCGGATACGCCAACTCTTTTCCAGAACGGTGAAACAGCATTTCATTATTTATTAGAACATGACGATGCAACAAAAGTATTCATCATCTTCCTCGATTTAAACATGCCCGTGATGAATGGCTGGGAGTTTTTAGAAGCACTCGAAAAAAAGAGTTGGCTGGCCGAATTAAAAGTAATTGTTCTGACTTCCTCCGTTGACACCGCCGACCGTCTTAGGGCTCAGCAATATCGCTATGTGGTTTCCTATCAGAATAAACCGGTGAATTCAGGTATGATTAGCGAATTACGCCATCATCCGGAACTAAAACTTTACTGGAATCAATAAGTAACTTTTCTCCCTACTTGCTGAGTAAAATCTTCTAATAAGTTTTCTATTTAACTATTAGCATGCAAAACTCCAACTTTTCTGATGATATAGATTTCGCATTCAGTGCTTACGCAAATGCGTACTATGAACGCCAGATGAAAGATTCCCGTTTTCCTAAGCTCATGGATTTTTTGAAAATAGAATTTCCTGATATAGTGGGTTTGGTGGAAGATTGGGGGTGTGGTCCCGGACATTGGTGCAAAGCCTTGGACGACCGGATTCCCAATCTTCAGTATTCCTTGCGTGATGTTTCTTCGGGCATGCTGAGTAAGGCGCTTACATTATTACCAAAGGCAACCGTTCTTCAAGAAGATTGCAGAACCAGTCTTCCTCTCCCTGATTCTGTTTCAGTGCTTATTCTGGCTTATATAATTCCATACCTGACAGAAGATGAAATGAAACAAGTGGTTGAAAAAGCAATTAAAGCGTTGAATAACAAGGGAGTATTAATTCTCTCCTATATGAGTTATTCGCCCTATAGCGCGTTCGCTCAAAAATCTTCCGATGGCAAGTTTACCATGAATATGAATTATCACGATTCGACATTGGTAGATAAGAGGCTAACGGATGCCGGGTTGGTGCGGGTTTATCAGGATGTGTTTCCTGAACCGGATCATGAAGACAGGATGGAAATCTGGACTAAGCCAAATCGATGAACGACTAATCGATTTCTTGATCTTTTCCTTGAACGATGTTGCGAAGAGAAATCAAATCCGCAACAACATCGGATTTACTTCGCTCTGCGTAGCTGTTTATCAGATTGTTAAGCACTCTGTTGATAATGTCGAGATTAGAACATGGACGAAAAAACCGCTCAGTAGGTTCAATTTTCATGAGTTTCAAAAACTCATTGATTTCCTTTTTCTGGAATGGCATTCCATTGTTTAATGGATTGATGTAGAACAAAACTTCTCTGTCTTCCGGTTTTAATTGCAACGCTTCAAACCGATCATCCAAATAACATAGAATGAAATGCTGTGGTAAATCAACTCCATAAATAGGAAAGCCTAACTTCTGAGCAATCAGTGTATAAACGATAGAAAGCGAAAGGGCATTCCCATTCTTTTTTTCCATGACCTGATTCAGATAGGAGTTCGACGGGTCAGTGTAATTGTCGGTAGTACCTGAGAAGCCATGAACCTTGTAAATAATATGGCTTAGTATCCTAATTTTTTCAAGAGCAGTAAGTTCATACCGAAGTTCTAACCAGGTTTCTATCCGCATCGACTCAATCTGCATTCTGATGTTAATCGTATTGAGATTGGGATACTTGTGTCGGTTAATCAGTATAACTCCCTCAAGTAGAGGCTGGTCAGTCGAACTTACCCAGTTTTTTAAATCTGCCTTAAGCTGGTTGTGTTGAACTTTATGGATAATTTGCTCCAACCTGTTCTGCACTAATTCATTTTGTGTTGATTCCCAGTATGCTTCTAACCTGGGCACCAAATTAGTCCCTTGTAAAAGGAGGTCATGGGTAATTTGCCGGATAATTCCTTCATCGGTATCATCCAAAAGAGCCACCATCGCCTGGAGGGTTTCTTCACTTAGTGTCAAACTCACGAACGTTTTGCTTTCGAGCTAGTTTTTTGTGTAGTGCTTTTAGTGGTTTTGCTTTTTGTAGTGGTTGTTGTAGGAGCTTTTCCACGTGCGGGCTTCTTTTTAGGGCCCGCAGCTTCTGCTACTGCAATAAGTTCTAAGCATTCTGCAAGGGTTAAGCTTGCAGGCTCTTTCCCTTTCGGAATTTTTGCGTTTACACTGCCATTGGTGATGTATGGTCCGAACCTTCCATTGAGCACTTGCACTTCACTGCCCTCAAATTTAAGGATAGTTCGGTTAGCCTCAACGGTACGTTTATTTTGAATTAACGTAATGGCCTCCTCAGCAGTTACGGCAAATAAATCGGTTCCTTTTGGAAGGCTCACAAACTTCCCGTCATGCTTAACATAGGGGCCAAAGCGACCATTATTGACCTGCATGTCCTTGTCTTCAAACAAGCCCAAAGACCTGGGCAGCCTAAACAAGCTCAAGGCAATC
Source organism: Chitinophaga pinensis (assembly GCA_943373175.1). GTDB lineage: Bacteria > Bacteroidota > Bacteroidia > UBA7662 > JAIXUI01 > JAIXUI01. The sequence goes on from CALSBM010000020.1 coordinate 31,120, forward strand.
TCTAAGTCAATGTCTTCCAGCTTTTTGCCTACGGGAAGGCTTGCGTATTGAGGTTTGTCGCCTTCGGTATCTGGCTGACTTAATACCGCCATAGCTCCGAATCTTCCCATTCTTACGCTGACCTGCTTTCCACTTTCCGGATCAACTCCGAGTATGCGTTCGCCTGTAACCCGTTCACTGGTCTCAATGGTTTCAGCAACTGTTTTATGAAATGGAAGGTAAAAACTTCCAAGCATTTCGGCCCAAGCTCTTTTTCCGTGTGCAATATCGTCGAATTCACGCTCTACCTGAGCGGTAAATCCGTAATCCATGATGGTTTGGAAATGGCGTGTTAGGAAGTCGGTCACCAACATTCCAATATCGGTAGGGAAAAGTTTCGCTTTTTCAGCTCCGGTATTCTCTGACAGGGTTTTGGCATTAATTTGCCCAAGTTCTAATTTAAGCTCTACATAAGGGCGAGGAGTGCCATCCCGGTCTTCTCTGGCGGTGTATCCTCTGTTTTGAATGGTCGAGATGGTTGGGGCATAAGTGGAGGGTCTTCCAATGCCTAACTCTTCCATTTTCTTTACTAGCGATGATTCGGTATATCGAGGTGCCGGTCTTGTAAAAGCTTGGCGGCCAGTCATGTCTTTCAATAATAACGGTTGGCCAATGGTAAGCGGCGGTAACATGCCACTATCTGTCTGGTCATCCGATCCGCTTTCGTCTTCGTCTTTGTCTTCAAGATAAACTTTAAGAAATCCGTCAAACAAGACCATTTCACCTTCAGCACTCAACGTCTCTGTTGTGGTAGAAATGGAAATTGTTGCGACGGTTTTTTCAATTCTCGCTTCCGACATTTGGCTGGCGATAGCGCGTTTCCAAATTAGTTCATAAAGCAATTGCTCATCCCGCTCACCACTAATTCGGTGATTCTCGAAGTAGGTAGGACGAATCGCTTCATGCGCTTCCTGAGCTCCAGCACTCTTAGTTTTGTATTGCCGAGTGTGGGAATATTCACTTCCGTAGCTTTTATTGATTTCAGCTTTTGCCGCTTGTTGTGCAGTCTCCGACAAATTCACGCTGTCTGTTCTCATGTAGGTGATTTTCCCTGATTCGTACAGCGACTGAGCAACTCGCATGGTGCGGCTAACCGAAAATCTTAGCTTTCTTCCAGCCTCTTGTTGAAGGGTAGAGGTGGTAAAGGGAGGTGCAGGACTTTTCTTAAGTGGACGGGTTTCAAGGTTCTTAATGCTGAAAGATGCAGCGACACATTTCTCAAGAAAAGCTTGTGCCTCTGCCTCAGATGCAAAGCGTTTGGGTAATTCGGCCTTGAGCAAGGTTCGGCCATCTTCTAACTCAAATCGCGCACTTATACGAAAGAAACTTTCGGATTGGTGTTGACGGATTTCCCTTTCGCGCTCAACGATTAACCTAACGGCTACACTTTGTACCCTTCCTGCCGATAAATTAGGCTTGACTTTTCTCCATAAAACAGGAGAAATTTCAAAACCTACCAAACGATCCAGTACCCGACGAGCCTGTTGTGCATTTACCAAGTCCACATTGATGCTTCTAGGGTTCTCAATGGCCTTTAGTATTGCAGGCTTAGTGATTTCGTTGAAAACTATTCGCTTTATCTTCTCATCAGAAAGCCCAAGCACTTCTTTTAGGTGCCATGAAATGGCTTCACCTTCGCGGTCTTCATCGCTCGCGAGCCATACTGTTTCAGAAGCTAGTGCTAACTTTTTTAACTCGTTAACTACTTGAACTTTATCCTCAGAGACTTCATACATTGGTCGAAAACCATTTTCAATCTCTACACCATGATTGTTTTTAACCAGATCGCGAACATGTCCATAGCTTGACTTCACCATAAAATCGCTTCCTAGAAAGCCTTCTATCGTTTTTGCTTTAGCAGGAGACTCAACAATGACAAGATTTTTAGCCATATATGGCCGCAAATAAAGAAGGTATTTTAAGATTTAGGTCACTGAATCATTTATTCCTGCATTTTTGCGCCCCGTGAGCAAGGTTAGTTTGAAAGACAAAATCTTCACTTCACTCCGTAAGGTTGCCGAATCCTCCGGTGTTGAAGCTTATGTAGTGGGCGGATATGTCCGTGATCTGCTCATGGGCCGTGCTTCCAAAGACATTGATATTTTGGTCGTTGGTAGTGGGATAGCGTTTGCTCATCGAGTGGCTGAAGCTCTGCCTGGAAAACGAAAGGTGCAGTTTTTTCAGAATTATGGCACTGCCATGCTTAGAGTGGGCGATTTAGAGCTGGAGTTTGTGGGGGCAAGAAAAGAATCTTACCGCTCAGAGTCTAGAAAACCTTTAGTTGAGGATGGAACCCTCCTCGATGACCTAACCCGCCGCGATTTTACTATCAACTGCATTGCCATTGGCTTGTCATCCAATTTTGGTGAGGTTATAGATCCTTTTGGTGGCCAGAATCATATCCGCGACAAAATACTGATTACCCCTACTGATCCGCTCATCACGTTATCCGATGACCCGCTGAGGATGATGCGGGCCGTCCGTTTTGCTACTCAGTTGGGTTTCGATATACATCCAACTACCTTGAATGCGATTCGTACCCATGTCGGAAGGTTAGCGATTATTTCTCGTGAACGCATTTCGGAGGAGTTGAACAAAATGATTATGGCTCCGGAACCTTCCATAGGGTTTAAACTCCTTTTTAATACCGGCCTCTTACACCAGTTTTTTCCGGAAATGGTAAAACTCCAAGGTGTACAATCGGTTAATGGACATGCGCACAAGGACAACTTCTACCACACACTAACAGTTTTAGACAACATTTGCGAAACCACTGATGACCTTTGGTTACGATGGGCGGCTATACTACACGACATTGCCAAGCCTCCAACCCAGAAATATTATCCGGGTCAAGGCTGGACTTTTCACGGGCACGAAGAGTTGGGAGCACGTATGGTTCCTCAGATATTTCGAAACCTCAAACTTCCACTCAATGAGAAGATGAAGTTTGTACAGAAAATGGTCAAATTGCATCTTCGTCCTATTGCGCTTACAAAAAGTGACATTACCGACTCAGCCGTGAGAAGAATGGTGTTCGAAGCAGGAGAAGATTTGGAAGCCTTGATGAAGTTATGCCGCGCCGACATTACCTCGGCTAACGATAACAAAGTAAGGCGATACCTGAAAAACTTTGATTTACTCACAGAAAAAGTCCGGGAAATTGAAGAAAAAGACCGGCTGCGTGCTTGGCAACCGCCTATTGATGGGCAAGAACTGATGAAACTTTTCAACATTCCGGCAGGTCCTTTAGTTGGCATTTTGAAAAACGCCATACGAGAAGCGATACTGGAAGGAGATATCGAAAATAATTATGAGGCGGCTTTTCAATTTGTACAGAAAAAAGCCGAGGACCTCGGGCTGCAAAAAACGATTAATGGCTAATTTTGGCCACATTGGCAAAGCATAACACTACCCTGAACGATGGCAATTTATAGGTTTCGGATTGAGGTTGAGGATCTTGAAGGAGTCCTCCGTGAAATTGAGATTAAATCAACTCAGACTTTTGAGGATTTGCACTTTGCAATCCTCAAAGCATACGCATTCGATATCAAACATCTTGCGTCTTTCTTTTATTCCGATGACCTCTGGCACATGGAATCAGAAATCGCCTTTAACATCTCAGCGTTTGAGCCGGTAAGTAACGCTCAAGCAATGAACAAGGCTCGTATTTGTGAGTTTATTGAAGATCCTCATCAGCGATTCCTTTATGTGTATTTCTCTGACGAAGAAACGTTCACCTTTCAGGTAGAATTGGTAGATATCAACACCAGCGATAAACCTATTACCGGTCTTCCTCTATTGGTACGCTCAGTTGGAGAAGCTCCCAAACAGTATAAGTCCAGGATTATTATCAAACCGAAAAAGGACGAAACGCCTGTTGTTGCTCCACTCCCGGAATTGGATGATGAAGTGGACATTCCTGAAGTGGATATCCCTGATACCACTGCTGCCGAAGCAACTATTGATGTTTTTGAAAGCTTCGAAGTAAACGATAAGGCTATGCGTAGCAAAGGGTTGTCGGATCTTGACCTTGGCGACGATTTGTTGGACGATGAGAAAGAGAAGGATGAGTTCGACGATGAAGACGAGGACGATGCAGACAACGAAGACGATTCGGAGGACGATGATGACTATGGCTCTGGTAAAGGTCGTCAGAGTGGTCGCCGCTCTTCCGATTACGACGACGATTATTGAGCCTCCCGCAACTACTGATTATCGTAGGGCCAACTGCTTCTGGTAAGTCAGCCTTAGCGGTAAGAATTGCTAAAGCGAACAACGCTGTAGTGTTGTCGGCTGATTCCAGGCAGTTCTACAAAGAAGTTTCTATAGGTACTGCCAGAATTACTCAGGCTGAAATGGATGGTGTCCCTCATTTATTGGTAGGAGAATCCAGCGTGTATCATCCTATTTCTGCTGGTCAATTTGAACATCTTGGTCTAAAGCTAATTGAAGAGCAACACCTTCTCGGACGAAATGTAGTGGTTTGCGGTGGTTCTGGTCTTTTTTTAGACGCTCTTGTTTATGGCATGGATGATTTACCTGGCTCCAATCCGGAAGTACGCCAGTCCTTGGAAAATCTTTTGCAAGCGGAAGGATTGGGGGCACTAGTGACTCAACTTTACCAACTAGATCCTGTTATCCTAGAATCTATTGACGTACATAATCCTCGCCGAGTTATTCGTGCACTAGAGGTTTGCCTCGTTACCGGAAAACCGTATTCTTCGTTAAGAACAAAAAAGGAAGCTACTAGACCGTTCGAAGCAGTCTGGATAGCCCCGGATTGGCCAAGAGAATTGTTGTATGAACGAATCAACTGGAGAGTAGAGCAAATGGTGGCAAACGGTCTCGAAGAAGAAGCCCGGAATTGGCAGCATGCCTTTCAACTTGAAGCGTTCAATACTATTGGTTACCAAGAGTGGCTTCCCTATTTCCATGGCGAGGCAAGTCGCGATTCTGTTATAGAGGCGATTCAACGTAATACCCGCAGGCTTGCCAAACGACAATTAACTTATTGGAGAAGAAATCCCAACATCGTTTGGATAAAGCACTTAGAGCTTGAGAATTTTTCTTTTACTTTTTGAAAAATTGATAGTTGGGTTTTTTCGATGATTTAGGGCTTATTTTAAATTTACACGAAATAAAATGACTAAAAAGTTGCAAACATCTTATATGGTGATATTTTAGTCCATAATTCCACTAAACTAATCACCATGCGGCAGCTCAAAATCTCGAAGCAGATCACCAATAGGGAAAGCCAGTCACTTGATAAATATTTACAGGAAATAGGTAAGGTTGACCTCATCACCGCCGAAGAAGAGGTTGTTTTGGCTAAACGAATTCAGGCCGGTGATCAGAAAGCGTTGGAGAAATTAACTAAAGCGAACCTCCGCTTTGTAGTCTCTGTCGCAAAACAATATCAAAATCAAGGGCTTACTCTCGGAGATCTCATCAATGAAGGAAATCTTGGTTTAATCAAAGCCGCGCAGCGTTTCGATGAAACCCGAGGCTTCAAGTTTATCTCTTATGCCGTTTGGTGGATTCGGCAGTCTATCCTTCAGTCTTTAGCAGAACAAGCAAGAATTGTTCGGTTGCCATTAAACCGAGTTGGCTCGCTTAACCGCATTACCAAGGCTTTTTCTAAATTAGAACAGGAGTTTGAACGGGAGCCTACTGCCAGCGAATTGGCAGATTTGCTCGAAATGAGCGAAACCGATGTAACAGCTACTATGGGAGTCTCCGGTCGGCATATTTCAGTAGATGCTCCATTCTCTGTTGGGGAAGAAAACACCCTTCTTGATGTGCTGGAAAGCAACATGGAGCCTAATCCGGATCAGTCGCTCATTCATGAGTCGTTACAAAAAGAAGTAGAACGAACTCTCGCTACTTTATCCTATAGAGAAGCGGAAGTGTTAAGGCATTTCTTTGGTTTAGGCGGAACTCAGGTGCTCAGCTTGGAAGAAATTGGGGACAAGTTTGATTTAACCCGAGAGCGTGTGCGACAGATTAAAGAAAAATCCATCAGAAGGCTACGTCAAACTAGCCGTTGCCTCGCACTGAAAGTTTACCTGGGTTGATATAACACTTAATTCAAATCTCCGAATAGGCTTATAAAGCTTGTTCGGAGATTTTTTTTTACCGGTTTTCAACCTTTTTAGGTGGAAGAAATTACTCCTTTCTGCCTATATCTTTGCGCATCATGGAATGTCTAATAGCCCCTTCATTGCTATCAGCAGATTTTGGCAACCTCGCTGGTGCTGTAGAGTTAATCGAACGCTCTAAAGCTGATTGGTATCATGTAGATGTTATGGATGGTGTGTTTGTCCCGAATATCTCTTTTGGGATGCCAGTTATGGAGTTTTTGGCGAGAACAACGAACAAACCGTTGGATGTGCATTTGATGATTGTTGAACCGGAACGTTACATAGATGCATTTGCTGCACTGAAAACTAACGTGTTAACTGTTCATTACGAAGCCTCACGTCATTTACATCGAACGCTTCAACAGATACGCCAAGCTGGGATGAAAGCAGGCGTTGCCCTTAACCCGCATACTCCAGTAGAAGTTTTAGAAGATGTCCTTGATTGCTTGGATTTAGTACTCATAATGTCTGTTAACCCAGGTTTTGGCGGTCAGTCGTTTATTCCAAGATCTTTGGATAAAATCAAAAGGCTTCACTCACTAAGAAAGAATAGTAATGCTAACTTTCTTATTGAAGTTGATGGGGGGGTTAAAGACGAAAACGCAGCCGCACTCGTTGAGGCAGGAGCTGATGTTCTGGTAGCAGGTAACTTTGTTTTTAAAGCACCTGACCCCGAAGCAGCTATCCTTGCTTTAAAGCACTCCCGCCAAGCGTGAATTACCGTTTCCTTTTAGTACTGTCGCTGATTTTTTTTGCTGTTTTTCCGGCTTCTGCTCAATGGTCGTATACAGGGCAAGTGGTAGATGCCTCCGGCAGCCCGATAGAAGCGGCTGTCATTGTGGTCAAAGGTGCCGATATCAACTCCCAATCGGATTCTTCTGGAGCCTTTAAAATTACCTTCAACGAAAAACCGACAAGCTTTTCCATCATTGTTTCTCTAATTGGTTTCGAAACAGAGTCTTTTTCTTTAGCATCTCCTTTCAAACAAAAGGTCTTTTTCCTTAATCGTAAAACTTACACTTCCAGCCAGGAAATCACCGTTTTCGACCGCGCTTCTACGCACAATCCCATTATCCGTATAGATCCAAAGCTGGCAGCTACTATGCCCAGCCCTTCGGGGAATTTCGAAAGCATTCTCCAGGTTTTTGGTGCCCGATCTACTTCAGAATTAAGTTCTCAATACAGCGTTCGGGGTGGAAACTTTGACGAGAACCTCGTCTATGTCAACGACTTTGAGATTTACCGACCCATTCTCGCACGTTCCGGACAACAGGAAGGAATGAGCTTTATCCATTCAGATATGGTAGGGAGTGTCCGGTTTTCTGCTGGTGGTTTTGAAGCACGTTATGGCGATAAGCTTTCTTCGGTATTGGATGTGCGCTACCGAAAACCAACTTCATTCAAGGCAAGTGTCAACGCTTCATTAACTGGCGCAATCGCACAAGCCGAAGGGACAGCTTTCAATGAAAAGTTTACCTGGATGGTAGGTGCCCGATACCGGACACTGGCCAATTTACTTCAAACACTCGACACACAGGGTGAGTATCGCCCAAGCTTTGCCGATGTTCAATCGTTTTTAACCTATCGTTCTAATGCCAAACACGAATGGCAACTTCTGGCTTCTTACGGAGAAAACGCCTTTGAAGTAGTTCCCGCCACGAGGGAAACCGTTTTTGGTACGGTAAGGAATGCTGTTTTGTTCCGGGTCTTTTTTGCGGGTAGAGAAATAACCGACTTTAAAACCGGAACCATTGGGGTAAGTCATACTTGGACTCCCCGCCCTCGCTTTGCGTTAAAAACGTTAGTCTCGGTTTATCAAGCGTTGGAAAGAGAAAGAACGGATGTAGAAGGCCAATACAGGCTTGATCAATTGGATACCGATTTGGGTTCTAACACCTTCGGCAAGGTGTTGTTCAATCGTGGTGTAGGAGGATTTCATTCCTTTATGCGCAACAGCCTATTGGCAACCGTTGCGAATGCTGAAGTAAAAATGACCCGAGAAACCCTACGTTGGGGCTTGTTCCAGGCTGGTGCCAAAGTACAAAGTGAGCAGGTTGAAGACCGTTTCTTTGAGTGGAGAAGAGTAGATTCTGCTGGGTTTAGTGTTCCTTTTGGTAGCGATTCTGTAGTCCCCATTGACAGCTACGCTCGAACGTTGAATAGCGTCAATTCCTTGCGCTTCAGCGGATTTGTTCAAAATGAATTAGAATTAAGCACTCGCTATCAAATGCGTTTAACCAGTGGATTGAGGTTTCAGCATTGGACTTATAACGGACAAACCTTCATCAGCCCACGGTTTTTATTTTCTGTACGTCCATGGCCGGCCAAACCCATTATCGCACGAGCTTCTATTGGTCACTATGGGCAATCGCCCTTTTTTCGTGAATTAAGAGATTTCCAAGGAGTTGTTAATCCTCAAATTCGCGCTCAGCAATCTTGGCAGTTTCTTGCCGGGCTTGATTACGATTTTCGCGCTTTTAATCGTCCATTTAAACTGGTTGGAGAAGCTTACTACAAGCAACTCACCGACGTAATTCCTTACGAAATAGACAACGTTAGGGTGAGGTATTACGCCCAAAACAATGCAACTGCATTTACTCGTGGAATTGATTTACGTTTGAATGGCGAGTTTGTAAACAGCATGGAGTCCTGGATATCTATGTCTTTTCTGCAAACTATGGAAGATATCTCTGATGATTTCTACCTCGATGAGTCTGGAAATAAAGTGGCCGCCGGATATATCCCGAGGCCAACAGACCAGCGCTTCAACCTAGCCATTATGTTTCAAGATTATCTACCTGATAATCCAACCATTAGAGTAAACCTAAATTTGGTTTATAGTACTGGACTTCCCTTCGGGCCACCCGACAACCAACGTTTCCGAGATACCCTTCGAATGCCTGATTATCGCAGGGTGGACATTGGTTTCCAAAAGCTGTTGGTTGGTAAAGGAGCTCGCTTTCAGCCTAAATCAGGTTGGTTGAAAAATTTAAAGGCCTGTTGGCTGGCGTTAGAGGTTTTTAATTTGCTTGAAGTAAATAATACGATTTCATACCTCTGGGTGAGAGATGCATCAGGATCTCAATATGCTATTCCTAATTATTTAACTGCGAGGATATTAAACCTGAGAATTGTTGCTGAACTGTAGAAATATATGGAACCCATAGCCCACGGATAAACCATTTGGTCTATTGGGGTTTCATAGTTGGACTTATCGAGATAGTTGTTCGGTGTTGGCTGCGTCGGTTTGGTAATACTTCCCGTCACAAGATTGTATTTTCAACTGTCCGATTTTTTCGGACAGTTCACTTCCTTCCTTTTTTAGCTTGGCTTTCAGGTCGCTCCAGTACTTTCTTGGGCGGTCTGTTTCCTGACTTCCGCGCAGGGACACCTAAAGCTAAAATCCAAAAAGACGTTTAACCTCTAATTGCTCCTCTGAGGTTATGATTGTTTTACTCAAGACCTCTTTTTCTGGTGTTACTACAGCAATCTCATAGATGCTTTGGATAATTTCAATGACCTTTTCGGGACTTAGGGTTGTTCCCTTCTCTTGTAATTGCCTTTCCAGTTCTTTATAAATTTTGTAGGCAACGAAGTTAAGGCAAA
>CALSBM010000021.1:0-40792 GCA_943373175.1 Chitinophaga pinensis
TTAACTTCCTGAAATGCAACATACAAGCATCTTCATTATGATATTTTTCTGTGAATTCTTTGAGTGTCATCTTCTTTTTTTTTCAAAGATCAACCCTCACATTGTCACCTTATGACAGACCATTTTTAGCTTTGCGTATATTCATTTAAAAAATCAAGAAGTACAAATAATAAATAGTACGGAAAAAGACATAAATATATTGGCACAAAAATTACGAGATACAAACGTTCTTGTTTTGACAAGGGAGAGAACAGAAGTTAACGAAGCACTTCTTTCTTTACTGCCAAACCTTAAATTAATAAGTCAAACTGGCAAAATTTCAAATCACTTAAATTTAGCGGACTGCACAAAGTTTAAAGTTGCAGTTGCTGAAGGTATAGGTTCACCAATTGCCCCGGCAGAATTGACTTGGGCTTTACTAATGAATACAATCAGACAAATTCCACAAGCAATCGAAGGAATGAAAAATGGTAAATGGCAAATAAATATTGGCTCAACAATTCATGGAAAGACACTTGGGATTTGGGGCTATGGTAAAATTGGACAAAAGATTGCACAATATGCCAAAGTCTTTGGAGCAAAAGTGTTAATTTGGGGAAGTGAAGAATCAAGAGAGAAAGCAGTTGCAGATGGTTTTGAAAAGGCTGAGACCAAAGAATTATTTTTCAAAACAGCAGACATTATTACGTTACATCTTCGACTAAATGAAAAAACACTTGGAGTAGTTAAGGAAAGTGACTTGTTATCAATGAAAGAAAATTCAGTATTAATAAACACAGCTAGAGCGGAGCTTATTGAAAAAGGAAAACTATTAAAATGCTTGGCAATAGGTAAACCAGCATTTGTGGGAATAGACGTGTACGATGAGGAGCCAATCTACGACATAAATTTTGAGTTTCTTAAATTCCCAAATGTTGTGTGTACTCCACATTTGGGTTATGTTGAACGCAAAGGGTATGAATTATATTTTGGAAGAGCATTTGAAAACGTGATAAATTTCATTAACGGAAATCCGACAAATATTGCTAACCCAGAGGTACTGGGAAGAAACTCTAGCCACTAACTTCATGCAAGTTTTAACCTCTGGTTCAGTGCCAATTTGGAAGTCGAATTTCTTTTATAAATTTATTAAAGCTTTTCAGTTCAGTGCTTCGGCATCTCGCCCATCGCTTGCATGCAAATTGATAGAGGCATTTTTTCAAACGACACAGCAACAATTAAACAAACGAAATAAAATATTCATGCCAGAATATAAAATCACAACAGAAGAAAACGTTGAAATAAAATTTGAGTTTTATTTAGAGACAGCACCTTTGACATCAAAGGCATTGATTGACCTCTTACCTTAAGCATCATGAATAAAAAAGCACTAAATCAAAATATTAAAAGGTGGATAAATTTAACATTTGTGTTACAATTAATCATACCTATTGCGGCTCTTTCACAAGTGGAGATTGGCAAAAAAGCTCCTGAAATACACCTCGAAAGTATTTACAATTGTAATAAACAAACATCCTTTTTGATAGATTCACTTAAGGGGAAAATAATAGTGTTGGACTTTTGGGCTACATGGTGTGCACCTTGTGTTGCTGCTTTTCCTGAATATAATAAGTTGAGCGCTAAGTACAAAGATCAAAATGTTGTTTTTCTTTCAATAACTGATGATCCTAAAAAGAAATTGGAAAACTTTTTGAAAAAAGTCAAAATTGATTTTTGCGTAGGACAAGATGAAAATAAACAGAATTTTGAATCTTACAAAGTCAATGGACGACCAGCAATTTTTATCATCAATAGACAAGGCATAGTGGTATTCCGTGGCAATCATTTAACTGAAGAAAATATTATAGAGGTAATAAATACAAATAGCATGAATGCTTATGAACAAAAAAACAATAAGCCAAAAGTAACTTTAAACGGTGGATTTCGAGGAGGTGAGGATCCTTATTATAACAGCTTGAAACAATTGGCTAAAAAGAATATAGCAAGAAAAAACGACCTGATAGAACAATTTATTATAAGACCATCTTTAGATACAATTTCAATAGGGCAGAATGCGTATAGAATAAAAAATGAACATGTTGGAATAACCAGTTATTCATGCACTCTTGAAGATCTTTTTGTTTTCTTACATGAACTTTCTTCTAATATTTGGATAGAAAAAAAGGTAAATGACAGTAGCAGGTATGACATTGTTTATTGGAGAAAAAAGAAAAGTTTTGAGGAAGCTATATATGAAATAGAACAAGGCTTGTTAAATGGATTATCAATAAATTTCGATACAATTTCAAGTTTAAGAAATGTGAATGTCATGTTTGCTACTAAGACCTCTGAGAACATAAGAAAATTTGAACAGATTGAAGAAGGAACTGAAAAAGCTTATACCTCCATCAATCTTTTTATTTCGAAACTTGAACAGCTTTCCAAGCAGCTTTACATAACTGATAACACTCTAAATGGAATACTTATTAATAATCAGGGTATGGAATGGAAAAAGTTGCATAATGCAAGTTCAATGGAGATAATTGATTTTTTAAAATCTAAAGGAATAATAATAAAACAGCAAAAACGTGTAATCACAACTTACGCAATTACAGAGAAAAAATAAATGAGCGCTTGTTTACCTTTAGAAATTTAAGGTTAAGTGAACAAAAACCCCACTAAATCTTTTGTAATTTTTAAAATACCAAGCATAATTTGATATTTTGACAAGCGTTAGCCTTAATTGTAAAAATGATAGTATTGAACTTAAGCCAAAATCTATAAATTTGGCAAACAGAAATAACCTAAACTAATCTAATAAATGAAGATAGACCAATTCCTGATAAGAAAAGCAACAATTAAAGACTTTGAAAATATTTATACCCTATATAATCTTGTTAGTAAAACAATTGGAGGCCTTGCAAGAACTGAAAATGAAATTACTAAGGATTATGTAAAAAACTTTATTGAGAAATCATTAGAAAATGGTATTCAATTTATAATTGTTGACAAATTAAACAATGATGCAATCATAGCTGAGATTCATTGCTATAAATTAGAACCAAGCGTATTTGGACACATTTTAAGTGAACTTACTATTGCAGTGGACTCTAATTATCAAGGAAAAGGCTTTGGAAAGAAACTTTTTCAAACACTCCTTGATTATATAATGGAAAGCCGAAATGATATTTTTAGGGTTGAACTAATCGCAAGAGAGTCAAACATAAAAGCAATAAAGTTGTATGAACATCTTGGATTTAAAATAGAAGGAAGATTAGTAAACAGAATTAAGAACAATGACAACTTCTTTGAAGCAGATATTCCAATGGCTTGGTTTAATCCTAACTTCAAAAAACAACAAACAACGAACGGTTAATAGGCTATTGGGCAAAAAAGCAAGTTTAGTGCAAGTATGACCCATTTGTGCTAAAAACCCGCTTCTTCGTATAGGATTAAACCGATAATAGCAAGTGTAGTGCACCTCCAAGAATTAACAGTACATTTAGAAAATGAGAGCCATTGTATATAAAAAATATGGGCCACCAGAAGTTGCTAACCTAATGGTTGTTCCCAAACCTTTACCAAAAGACAATGAAGTTTTGGTTAAAGTTTATTCGTCAACAGTTAACCGGACTGACTCGGGTTTCCGCAGTGCTGAATATTTTATTTCAAGATTTTGGACTGGGCTGTTGAGACCAAAACACCCAATTCTGGGTTGTGAATTTTCTGGGATTGTTGAAGAAATTGGACAACGTGTAACAACATTTAATAAAGGAGATCGGGTTTTTGGATTTAATGATAAAACCTGTGGTGGTCACGGAGAATATTTAACCATTGCTGAAACTGATGCGGTGATAAATATGCCAAACAATTTAAGCTTTGATGAAGCGGCAGCGCTTACAGAGGGCGCTCATTATGCTTTAGTAGATATACAGGCAGCAAAAGTTGAACGTGGACAACATGTTTTAGTTTACGGAGCTACTGGAGCTATTGGTTCTGCTGCCGTGCAACTGTTAAAACATTTTGGAGCAATAGTAACGGCAGTGTGTAATACTAAAAACGTAGGCCTGGTAAAATCTCTCGGTGCAGACACTGTTATTGATTATCAGACACAGGATTTTACACAGACAGTAGATAGGTTTGAATTTATCTTCGATTCAGTTGGAAAAAGTTCATTTGGACAGTGCAAGCCATTATTAACCAAAAAAGGAATTTACATTTCAACCGAATTAGGAAAAAATGGAGAGAACCTATTACTGGCTTTGACTACACCGCTTTGGGGTGGCAAAAGACTTTTATTTCCAATTCCGTCCATCACTAAAAAAGACGTGATCTTTTTGAAAGAACTTGCTGAGAAAGGTGAATACAAGCCCGTAATTGACCGCTTTTATCCATTAGCCCAAATTGTGGAAGCCTACAAGTACGTTGAAACAGGACAAAAAACAGGAAATGTTATTCTTAAAATAGTGGAAAGCTAAGAACACCTGACGTTAACAGGAATCATAAGTACATCCCAAACTTGTTCCACCTCAAAGTTCATCCTTCCTACCTCTTTGTATGACCTTCCCACCTCATTGAATGTTTGTATATAACATAACTCCAATTAATCGTCCCGTTGGGGGCTTATGCATTTTGCGGTGTTGGGCGGCGCCCTGCTAACACAATTCCACGAGCAAACATTTATTCAAGTTTAGATACAGTTATAAAATCTTATGAAACTCATAAGTTATTTGTTTACGAACATGGCAAGACGGAAGTAATTGATGCACTTATTGAATTAGGAAGTGAAGCAAAAGCAATTGAACGAGCCGAAAAACTTTTAGCCGAACAAAAAGGGAAACAGCCTATTGACGCTAATCCAAGCACGACTGTTCACCTTTTAGTTAAGCGACTAAGAGAACTTACCGAGTGGTATTCCTATTCACCAGACTAACCATGATGGCAACAACACCACTCCAACCAGGCAGTAAGCCCAACTTGTAAACATTCATCCCATTAGGCGAAAGACCCCAAACTTCAACCGATTTTCATTTACTTAAACGAGCTAAGGGCTTCAACTACTTCGTTGAATACTCTCAACACAGTACACCTCTTCCCCTTCTGCGCGAAACCTTTTTTCTACAACGCCGGATAATATCCCGGTTCTGCTTCCGCAAGAATCCGATATACTTTCTCCACCACATCATCTACAGAGGGTTTTGAGAAGTAATCGCCATCGGTGCCATAGGCCGGGCGGTGAGGACATGCAGAAAGCGTGGAAGGTGCACTGTCTAACCAACGGAAGGCTCCCTGAACTTCCAGAATCTGTTGCATCAGGAAGCCGGTGGCTCCTCCTTCAACGTCTTCATCCAAAATCAGTAGTCTATTGGTTTTACGGATGCTCTTCAACGTATCGTGAGCTAAGTCAAAAGGCAACAGGCTTTGGCAGTCCACAATTTCAATGGAGATCCCGAGTTCAGCCAATTGTTTTGCGGCCTCCTGGGCGATTCTCACACAGCTTCCATAAGTTACCAGCGTTAAGTCTTCTCCGCTTTCAACAACCTCTACCTTACCCAATGGCATAGAGAATTCTCCCAGATTAGAAGGCAAAGTTTCTTTTAAGCGGTATCCGTTGAGGCATTCAATGACCAATGCAGGTTCGTCGCTTTTCAACAACGTATTGTAAAATCCGGCGGCGCGAGTCATATCCCTTGGCACCAAAACGTGCATCCCTCTTACCGCATGCAAAATCATCCCAATTGGAGAGCCGCTGTGCCAAATGCCTTCGAGCCTGTGACCCCTGGTTCGGATAATAAGCGGCGCTTTTTGCCCTCCTTTGGTGCGGTATTGCAACGTTGCGATATCATCACTCATGATTTGTATCGCATATAATAAATAATCGAGGTACTGAATTTCCACCAAAGGACGAAGGCCGCGCAAGGCTGCACCAAGCCCTTGTCCTACGATGGTCATTTCACGGATGCCAGTATCGGTTACACGCAATTCGCCGTGCTTCTGTTGCAAACCACTGAATCCTTGGTTTACATCGCCAATTTGGCCAACATCTTCTCCGATAGCAAAAAAGCGAGGCTCACGCTCAAGAATCAAATCGAAGGCTTTATTAAGAATTTCAAACCCATTCAACTGAGGCGCATCGGCGTCGAAAGTTGGGCTAATGGCCTCTTGTTTCAAAGCACTTGAACTGCTTTGCGAAAACAAGTGGCTAGAATAGCGATCCTGATTCAATTCAATCTGAACTTCTAACCATGATTTCAGGCTTTCACGTTCAGGAAGTTGTTCGCCACGGGTTAAACGTAAGCATCGGCGAACTGCGTTGAAAACATCTTTACGAATAAAGTCGCGAGTTTCGTTGAGAACCTGGACAGCTTGCTGAATAAAAGCCGACTGAGCACTTTTGGATGCCAGCGTTTCCATCAAGGCCAACGCTTCTTTACACTCGGCTTCAATTGGAGCTCGGAATGCCAACCATGCCGCTTTCTGTGCATTTTTCACATAAACTGTTGCTTCCTGCTCGATTTCATCAAGTTCACTGCTTGTTGCAATTCCCTGTGCCTCTATCCATTGACGCATTTTTCGAAGGCAATCAAACTCCTGTTCCCATACCAGACGCTCCTTTGATTTGTACCGCTCGTGTGAGCCTGATGTTGAATGTCCTTGGGGCTGAGTAAGTTCGGTTACATGAAAAATACACGGTTCGTGCAACTCTCTAACCCTCATAATTCCTTTCTCGTAGGCTGCAACTAATGCTGGATAGTCCCAACCGGCAACGGTGTAAAGGCTATAACCACGCTTTTCTTGGGTGCTACTAAAGCCGGAAAGAATCTCGCCAATGTTTTCCTTAGTAGTTTGGTAAGAGGCAGGAACAGAAATTCCATAGCCATCGTCCCACACCGAAACTGCCAGCGGCACCTGAAGCACACCCGCTGCGTTGATAGTCTCCCAGAAATGCCCCTCAGAGGCGGAAGCATTTCCGATAGTAACGAAGGATACTTCGTTACCTTTTTTGGAGAATGAAGTCAATCCGTGGAGTGCTTCATTTTCGCGGAATAGTTTAGACGCGTAGGCAATGCCCAGCGCACGCCCCATCTGACCTGCTGTTGGTGAAATGTCGGAAGTAGAATGTTTTTCTTCTGTCAGGTTTTTCCAGCTACCATCTTCATGGAGAAAACGGGTTGCAAAATGACCATTCATTAATCGCCCTGCGGAAGCAGGTTCTGCTTCAACATCAGTATGAGCATAAAGCTGAGCGAAAAACTTCTGCACATCACTTAATCCAGAAGCAAACATAAAAGTCTGATCCCGGTAGTAACCCGAGCGAATGTCGCCGTTGAGGAAAGTACGCGCCATGGCTATTTGTGCTACTTCTTTTCCATCACCGAAAATCCCAAACTTGGCTTTGCCGGTCAACACTTCCTTTCGCCCAAGCAAACTGGCCTGGCGGCTCTCAGTGGCAATGCGGTAATCCTGAACTACCTGAGCTTTAAAGTCTTCAAAAGAAAGTGGAGTGTCGGCAGGTGCGGTTGACTTAGACATACGTTCTGATTGATTGCCTCCAAAGATACCATTTGGAGACTGAAAGCGGAACGAGGATAAAGGCTGTAATCCATCAATCGGCCATAAGACCAAAAACTACCGGACGCTTATGCAGTTTAAGCGCTTTATCCCGAAGCTGAGCAGGAGTGCCTACTGCAATATATTCCTCTGGCAAGGTTAAATCGGCTGCAACCAGGATGCGGGTTTCTGCGCCCAACACCTCTAGCATATCCTGAAGTAATGCCTCGTTTCTAAACGGTGTTTCAATGAATAAAAAGGTGCGATCTTCTTTTCTCGACTGCTTTTCAAGTGCTTTCAACACCTTTTTTCTTTCGTCTGGTTTCACCGGAAGATACCCTTCGAAACTAAATCGTTGACCATTAAATCCACTGGCCATTAGCGCGAGTAAAAGAGAAGATGGCCCTACCAGTGGAATCACCCTTAGCCCCAATCGATGAGCTTCTCGTACTAACAAAGCACCGGGGTCTGCAATTGCCGGACAACCAGCTTCTGATAACAAACCCATGGGTTTACCTTGCTTTAATGGCATCAGCATTTGCGCAGGTTTCAGATTCTCAGGATGGTGTTTATCCAACACCTGCATAATCAACTCAGGCTGCGGAATCCCAGGACTGAGCTTTTTCAAATGCCTACGGGCTGTTTTTTCGTCTTCTACGATAAAATCTCGTAGCCTACTGATGATTTCCCGGTTTAAAGGAGGAATTTCACTCAACAAAGATTCCTCTCCTAATACCGTTGGAATAAGGTATAAGGCAGGAATCATTAGAAATCTAAGCTTAAAGAAAAATAAGGTATCGGTTTCAGGATTTGATCGTCGTCGATGCCCCAGGCATAATCGAAGCGAAGAAAATAGCCGAAAAGCCTTGATCTAACACCCAACCCATACCCAACCAAAATCGGATTACGATTGGTAAAAACGGTTATTTTGACTGGCCCGTTAATAAATTCCCTAATGTTAAATGGATTCTGGTTGCTGAAAGGATCAAAGCCGCTCCAGGCAGTACCAATGTCTCCAAATGCTACTAACTGGAAGTTGCGAAAGAAATCGCTGGATACTGGAGTCCTAGACAAAACCGAAAAGATTGGAAGCCTCAATTCACTGTTAATCAAAAGGTAATTACTTCCATTTCTCGCATTCTGCTGAAACCCACGCATGTTCGTTGCTAATGCAGTAAAGGCAAATTCTTGGGTAGAAGGAATACTTAAATCGGAGTTGAATTGTGGCAAAATCCAGTTGTCAACTCCCCCCAGGTAATACAACATGCTGTTGCTGCCGAAAGAAAAGTTACCCACAATACGATTAGCCCAGATAAACTGTTTATAAATTTTTTGGTAGTTACGGTAATCGATACCGGCAACTACCAAATTGTCTTTTCCTTGTAGCAAACTGGTGTATGCCTCTATGAAGAATTTGTACCGGCTTCCATACATGATATTCAACTGCACTTGGCGGGTATTGTCGAACACATATTCTGTGCGCACACCCAACCATTGACTAAATTCAGGTTTAACTGGGAGTCGCAGTACATCAGTTGCGGTTAAATCGTATCGGTCTCGACGATAAATTCCATGGAATCTGGCAGAGGCATGCCGGTTAAATGGATACGAGAGCGACCCCATCAGCTCGATATTATCGGTTCGAATAACGTTTCGCCCATCCTGTTGTAAAAAGCGATTCTGAAAGAATATCAGCTTTTTATCCCAACGCTTCCGGAGAAACTCCGCCATTAAATAGTATTGGTTATTGCTAAGGTCAAATGAAATTCTTCCCCCAGCACTTAGCTTTATATCCTCAAATAAATCAGAAGTTCCACCCATCAGGATCAACCCAATATTCGAATTCAACTGATTAGCATTGCTAATAACAAAAGTGGGAATGTTATTCTGAAACAAGGAGTTCCCAACCTGATTAACAAAATAATCTAATGAAAAATTAGGACTGTAAATTCTGGTTTTAAATAGTTGAAAATTGTCTTTAATGTCAGAAGGCTTTGCTTGCGAAGCTAAAGCATTACTATCAATTGGTTGTTCTAACTCAGGCTCGTTTGTGGCAGCAGGTGCTTTTACAGCTTGTAAATAATCTCGACCCGGCACCTGAAAATAATAGCGAGGCATTTTCTTTTCTACCAACTGTGTATCGGCTAAAATTGAATCTGGATTCAAACTTTGGAGGTAAGTCTTTTTCCTTTGTAATTCTTCCAAATCTTTTTGTCTCGCATCTTCCTCCAACTTTAAACGAAAAGGGGTTGGCTTGCCTTCTTCTATTTTCACTGCAACACTGTCCGGTTTAAGCTGAATTTTATAAACCATCGGTTTCCTTCCTGAAGCAATAACTTCAAACAAGGATTGTTCTTTTGGGCTGAAAGTAAACTGGGAAATATTTCTAGAATAATCGGTGACCGGATGAACATCAGCAACATCCCGATATAACACTGAGCTGTCTTGCATTCCAAACCAAACACTGTCTAACCTACCTTCCCAACGATTCACAATCCCAGTTCTATCGGAAGTAAACATAATCCTCTTGGGGCCAACAGAGGTAACCGAACGTTCATTCACCCAAGGAGTATTGGTTAATCTCCAAACTTGCTTTTCCTTTCTTTGGAGGTTATAGGAAAAAAGGTCAGTAGTAGGCTGCATGTTCAACGTATCTCCCTGCCCCGACAAATAGTTTATGAGCGTATCTACAGGCCGGTTGGAAGCAAAAATAATTCGCTTTGATTTGCCTTCTTCCAAGAAAGCTGGTTCGTAATCATCATAAGGATCTTGAGTGACATTGGTAACCCGGCGTGCATTGAGATTAAACATGTAAATATCCCTTGAACCAGCCCTGCTTCCTGCCAAAACCACCTGACTTCCGTCTTTATTAAACTTCATATCAAACACCGCATCCAAACGCGGCACAACAAACTCTTCCTGTTCAATCCTCAACGATTTTGAATCTTTATCGTCTTTAATCAGACGAATATTTCCAAAATTGACCTCTCCTTTTTTTTCGGTGAAGTAATGAATGCTTCTCCCTGAAGGATGCCACGCGATAACTGGATATCGCCCATAATCCGACTGATAAAAGAATTTCAGACCGGTTCGGTATAGCTTCCTACGTTTATTGCTTTTCAAATCAAGCAAATACACGGTGCTCAACCCGTCGTGATGACGCACATAAGTCATCATTTGCCCATCAGGGCTAACCTGAATCCGATCAATTTTTTCATCTTTAGAAAAGCCCTTCAATGGCAGGGGTACTCCCGCCGGCATTCGCTTTTCTTTATCTGTTTCTTCGAACCTCTTTTTAAAATATGGCAGAATCTCCTTCGACAATGTCTTCACCGACTTGCCCAAAACATACTGGATAGCGGTTTCAAAATCTCGATTAACTCGAGTCAGGTAAATGATGTTCGATAAAGCCGTGCTGCCGCTTGTTTCCGCAATGTAGTACCAGAAGGCCGCAGGAGCCAGTGTAGGATAATCTTCAAGCATTCCGGTAAGCCGCTTATACCTGCCTGCCATTACCAAATCACGTAATGCATTATCCCATTCAGGCGTCCAACCTTCGCGGATGTAACTGAAAAATCCATTGAGGTACCAGTCTGGAACAAAAATGAGCGTAGAATTTTGAACACGTTCTTGAAGATTACCTCCATAGAGCATATCATTAACCAACACCTTTGCTAATCCAACTTTAAGTTCTTTCAAAAAGTCCGTTCTGCTTCCGGTGAAATTTACTACAACCTTATTTCCTGTTAGTCGGGTCAATCCGCCGGTATTGTATTGCTCAATATCCAATCCTAAGTTGGTTTGATTAGCATCAGTAGCATTGTTATAGATGATAAACTGATACCGGCCATCAACCCGGTAATTCATAAACTCTTCGGTAGATTTAATAATTTGCTCAGCTTGTCGTGCCGCGAATGTGGCAATCTCACGGCCACCTTTTGTAAAGTAGATATCGTAGTTTTCACCTCGCAAGTACGACCAGTCGAACTCCTGGAACTGCATGCGGTTCTTTCCAAAGTATGTTTGGACACTCTGGTTTTGAGCGCTTAAAGAGCTTGCTGTTAACAAGAGTGATAAAATAAAAATGTATCGCATGCGCATGCCTAAACGCTAAAATACGGTTTGAGTTTTAGTAAGGAGTGTTAAGACTGAAACAATAGCAAGGAATAAAAACAAAAAAGCCTCTTCTTATTAGGAAGAGGCTTTGTAAAATTAGTAAAGCGTTAAATCGCGTGGTATAGCGATTCCTTAAGGTACGGATGCTTAACTGGTACGAGGTTTACTTTCGCTAGGTTATTGAATACAACCAGAAGGAAAAGTCCACCGAAGAAAGCAGCTCCACCAAGCTCAGCAAGACCGATTGGACCACTATGCGCTTCGTGGCCTACAGCACCCGGCATTACGGTTAACCAGAGGTCATGCCAGTGTCCGAACATGACAATAGCCGCTACAAAAATCAATGAATTCTCTTTTCTCTTAGCATCTCTCGTCATAAGCAGAAGGAATGGAGAAATGAAATTTAAAGCGAGGTTCAGGAAGAAAAATGGCTTGTAGGATTCAAAGCGCTCCACATAGTAAATCGTTTCTTCCGGAATATGTGCATAGTAAATCAAGAGGAACTGAGACAACCAGATGTAAGTCCAGAAGATGGAGAAAGCAAAAATTAGCTTACCTAAATCGTGGAGGTGGTTTTCGTTGATAATGTGGAAGTATCCTGCACGACGCAACATCACCACTACGATAGCAATAAAACTAACTCCGCTAACCCAAATATTCGCAAACTGGTAAACCCAGAAGATGGTTGAGAACCAGTGTGGATCAATTGACATCAGGGTATCCCAGGAGAACATTGCCCATGTTACAGCATAGAACACGATGAAAATAGAAGACATTGTTTTGTTCTTCTTAAGAATTGCGATACCTCCTACTTCATCTTCCAAAAGGGAATTTTTGCGAATAATAGTAGCAAAAACCATCCAAATACCCATTGCAGCAATGATTCGAACAATCCAGAATGGAAAATTGAGATAACCGGCTTTCTTGGCAATGATTTCATCATACTCCGGTGAGTTGATATCGGTAATACCTGGATGCATCCAGTGGTAGAAATGCCCGAAATAAGCAACCACTGCAAACACAATCATAAAGATACCAGCAACAGGAAGGAAAGTAGTCATAGCTTCTGGAATACGGCGAAATCCTACAGACCAAGCAGCATTGGTTACTGCCTGTAATGCGAGGAAAAGAATACCGGCAACCGAGAGGCCCAGAAAGTAAAAGTTATTAAAGAGGAAACTTGCTAAACCACGTTCGTGATTCATCAAGTAACCCGCAACTAGTGCCAGAAGACCAAGCCCGATCAGAGCGTATGAAATGGTCTTTAGACGGGCAGGAACAACGTATTTCTCTGCCTTGATTTCAGGAATATGTGCGTGACCCATGATCGGTGATTAGTTTTGGTTGGGATCAGTATAGCCGCGAAGCTCGTTAACGTAATGAACAATTTTCCACCGGTCTTCCGGCCTTATCTGTGATCCGTGTGGCCACATACGACCCTTGCCTTTAGTAATCACATGATATATATGCCCACTTGGCTGATTAGCAATATTACTGGCTTTGTAATTAGGAACACCGGCATATTTCTCTCCTACCAAACCCTTACCATCGCCTTCGGCGCCATGGCATGGGGAACAATATGTGGTATATAAATATTTACCATCCTTCATCACTTGTTCAGACATAGCAACTGGATTTCTCAATATTGCTGCTGCATAAGCTAAGCTGTCTTTGGAGATAGGATAGTCAGGCATTAATTCTATGCTCAACCCGTTTTCAGCCCCTTTCACTCGTGAAATGGTTCTGGTAACCGGCACGCGCATGTTTTGTCCGTTTGGGTTGATGTTGTTTTCATCAACTTGCTTGTAAGGTTCATAAGCAACAGACTCATACATATCAGGAGCATACTCTGTTCCCGGATCTTCTGCGTCACGTTCTACACAAGCGCTCATGAAACTGGTTGCACTAACCATCAGAGCAAAAAGAAGTACTTTTTTCATAACTCAACCTCCTGTTCACGAACCTCAATTGCACCATGATGCTTAAGTGCTTGGCTAATTGCTTGTGCTTTATCCCCAATGGCGGAAGCATTGAAGGCGACACAAAATAAATCGTCAGTAACACGTGGATCCGGAATTTTAGCAGGAGCTCCAGGGAAAAATCCACAAGCCAGCAAGAAAGTACCGACCATTCCGAATGCTGTAACTAAGACAGTAAACTCAAAAGATACCGGAACAAAATCCGGCCAAGCCAGATAAGGCTTACCACCGATGTTCATCGGCCAGTCGTAACCCAACATCCAAGTTTGCATGCCAAGTCCACAGCTCAATCCAACGCAACCAAACAAAAAGGCGGCGATTGGAAGGCGGGTACGTTTGTAACCAAGAATATCGTCGATGCCGTGGATTGGAAAAGGAGAGTACACTTCATGAATCGGAGCTTGTGTCTCTTTCTTGACCTCTTCTAAGGCGTGCATCAACACTTCCTCATCATTAAAGAATCCGAGAAGATATTTGTTTTTCATGGGGTAATGCTGATTAATCGACTTCTACTGGAATTTTAATACCGTCTTTCTTAGCAGTTTCTGCAATGAACTCTTCACTGGAAGTTTTCACAACAGTCTTAACTTCTGCGATGGCAATCACCGGAAGGAACTTCGCAAAAAGGAAGAACAAGGTGAAGAATAATCCAAATGAGCCAACGAACATGGAAATCTCGACCCAGGTAGGAGAATACATCGCCCAACTGGATGGAAGGTAATCGCGGTGAAGCGAAGTAACAATGATTACAAATCGCTCGAACCACATTCCAATGTTTACGAAAATGGAAATGATAAACACCGCCAAAAGATTACGACGTAGTTTTCTTGACCAGAAAAGCTGAGGAGTAATTACGTTACAAGTCATCATCGACCAATACGCCCACCAATACGGCCCGAAAGCTCGGTTGATGAAGGCATAACGCTCATACTCAACTGCTGAATACCAAGCGATAAAGAACTCTGTGATGTATGCTGAACCTACAATCGAACCTGTAACCATGATGATTTTACACATCACATCAATATGATTCAGTGTAATCAGATGTTCCAGTCTCATGGCTTTTCTTGCAATAATCAGCAGGGTTAATACCATCGCAAATCCGGAAAAAATTGCTCCTGCAACGAAATAGGGAGGGAAAATGGTGGTATGCCAACCCGGTATCACTGAAGTAGCAAAGTCCATGGATACAATAGTGTGTACTGAAAGTACCAGTGGTGTAGAAAGACCTGCAAGAACTAAGGAAACAACCTCGAAACGAGACCAAGCTTTAGCAGAACCGTTCCATCCAAATGAAAGAACTCCGTAAATGGTTTTACTCAATCCGGTTGCGCGATCGCGAATGGTAGCGATATCCGGAATCAACCCTACGTACCAGAAAACAAGCGATACTGAGAAGTACGTTGAAATCGCAAAAATGTCCCAAAGTAAGGGGGAGTTGAAGTTCACCCAAAGCGATCCAAAGGTATTAGGAAGTGGAAGACCCCAGTAAATTACCCAAGGACGACCGGCGTGAAGCAATGGATACATTCCCGCACAAACTACTGCGAAGATGGTCATCGCTTCTGCAGAGCGGTTTACTGCAGTCCGCCATTTCTGACGGAATAGTAAGAGTACTGCTGAAATTAGCGTACCTGCGTGACCAATACCTACCCAGAATACGAAGTTGGTTATATCCCAACCCCAATCCACAGTCTTATTCAATCCCCAAGCCCCAACTCCTGTGAAGAGCAGATAGCCAACCGAGAAAAGATAAAGGCAGAGAGCTGCGAATGAAACGGCGAAACCATAAGTCCACCACTTAGTAGGCTTGGCTTCCACCGGGCCGGCGATATCGTCGGTGATTTGCTTGTACGAGGTCTTCCCGGTAATCAGGGGCCTCCGTAACGGCGACTCGTATGTCATCTTTTTAAGGTAGGGTTAGGCTTGAACAGATTTACGGTTACGAATTTTTACCAGGTAGTTCACCGATGGCTGAACGTTTACTTCTTCCAACATAGCGTAAGAACGCTCGTTCTTAAACAGTTTGTGAACCTCGCTGTTTACGTCATTCACATCTCCGAATACGATAGCATCTGCTGGACATGTTTGTTGACATGCTGTTTTGATTGCTCCTTCTTCAGGACGTTTGCCTTGGCGTTTCGCTTCCAATTTACCTGCTTGAATTCTTTGAACGCAGAAGGTACACTTCTCCATAACTCCTCGCGAACGAACAGTTACATCGGGATTCAACACCATCTTACCTAAATCCGATTGAGATGGGTTGAGGTAGAACTTCTCGTTATGGATATAGTCGAACCAGTTGAATCGGCGAACTTTATAAGGGCAATTGTTTGCACAGTAACGCGTACCTACACATCGGTTGTAGGTCATTTGATTAAGGCCTTCTTCGCTGTGCGTGGTTGCCAACACCGGACACACTGTTTCGCAAGGAGCATTGTTACACTGCATGCACATTACAGGCTGGAATACTACATCGATATTCTCATAGTCCTTGATGCTAGCATAGTTTATCTCCTTCGTGATTCCGGTTTTTACAACATGTTCATGCTTTTCAGCTTTATGCGTTTCTTCGTTATGTTCCAGCTTCGTTTCAACTGAATAGCCGTTGTCGTAGCTAAAATAGCGGTCGATACGAATCCAGTGCATCTCACGACGACGAATAACTTCATCCTTGCCAACTACTGGTACATTATTCTCTGCCTGGCAGGCGACAACACACGCTCCACATCCGGTACAAGCATTCAAGTCGATGGCCATAGCCCATTTATGACCGTTATACTCATGACCTTCCCAGATTTTAATGGTTGCAGGAGCTTGCTTCTTAAAGCTGCCGTCTTCTTGACGAACTGCAATATGTGGGCGAATATTTCCGGCAGTTCTGTTTTTCAAATACTCTTCGAAAGTGGTTTCCTTGACAAGGTCACGGCCTTCGATTGTATGGTGTGTTTGAGTTAGCGCTAAAGGAGTAAATCCTCCAGTTTTGGAGACCTTAACTCCGGCAGCCATCAAGTGACGCTTGCCTCCAACTATTGTAGCAAATGGATAGGCATTAACTCCCACTCCATCCGCCGCTTTTCCAGCAGCAGTGCGCCCATATCCTATGGCTAATCCAAAGACATTGGCCATCTGTCCAGGAAGAATCAAAACTGGAACTTCAACTGAGTATCCGTTTGCTTCAACCTTTACATGATCCCCATCTTTAAGTCCCTGCTGAATTGCATATTTCTTGGAAATAGTCAGGTAATTATCCCAAGTAGAGCGGGTTAATGGATCTGGCAACTCCTGTAGCCAAGGATTATTGGCTTGATTACCCGTTCCTATAGAAAGTTTCTCGTAGAGAAAGAGTTCTTCACCGGAAGAAGCTTTCATCAATCCTGATGCAGCAGCAGCAACGTTACCACTAAAAGAAGAGCTTCCGCCTGATGCAATTTCTAAAACACCATTATGTAAGGTTGTACGCCAAAATGCTTCAAATCCCATTACACTGCCAGAAGCCCTATGAAGATTGCCCCAAGTAGCACGCAGAAGATCATAAGAGTCAACCGTATTACCATTAGTAAACTTCACTAAACTTTCTATCCAGTTACGGGTGTTGAAAATCGGAGTTATGGCAGGCTGAGTCAAGGAGTAATATCCCATTTTCGGCTGAGCATCGCCCCAAGATTCGAGATAGTGGTGGTTTGGAGCATGATACGTTGCAAGAGCAGCAGTTTCATCAACTTTTCCATTAAAGCAAACCACTGTTGCAACTTTTGCCATTGCTTCCTTGATTGCTCCACCTTGAGGAAGCTCATAAACCGGGTTAACGTCAGCAAGAAGCAGAATATCAACTTGGCCACTCTTCATTTCATCAATTAATCCCTGCAAGGCAATATCCATACCCTGACGGGTAAGATAAGGACGAGACCAGTCGATAGTAGTACCGTATGAACCCAGCATTTGGTTTATTCCATTAACCAAAAGCTGAACATTGGCATCATTAGAGCCACAAACAACCAGTGCGTTACCTCTTGCAGCAACCAATTCGCGAGCAGCAGCTTCGATGCCTTTACCTGCTACTTCGTATGCTTCAGCCGTTACAGGAGCAGAACCAGTTAAAGAAGCCACCTTGTTGTAAAGATTAGCGACGACCAATCCTTCTTGAGTAGGTTTGAATACAGAACGGCTGTCGGCGTTGGAGCCAGTTAGGCTCAACATGGATTCAAACTGAATATGATAGGACAATTTTGGGTTGTCGGCACTTATTCTTCTGGTCTTACTGTAATCCTTGGTGAATTCAACAGGAGAAATCCAGTTGCCGAGGAAGTCGCAGTTAATTCCTACAATCACCTTTGCAGCGTCGAACTTATAGGAAGGAACCATAGCCTTTCCGAAACTGGCCTGATTGGCTTCAAGAATTCCGGATGCAGAATTGGTATCGTAACTGATATGCTTGGCTGAAGGATATTTACCAAGGAAATTGGAGATAGCCGTCTGAGTTGTAGGGCTAATAACAGAATGTGAGACGAGACGAATGGCTCTCGCAGAAGCGAGCTTCGCTATAACTTCTTGATCTAATTCATCCCAACTGATAACCTGACCCTTTTTCAATGGATCCTTGGCTCGATGTGTATCGTACAGGCTTAATACTGAAGCCTGAACACGAGCTGAGGCAGCGCCTTTGTTGATAGATGAAAGGTTATTGCCGTCAACCTTGATAGGTCGTCCTTCTCTGGTCTTCACTAAAACACTGGCATATTCATGACCATCGAAGTAGGAAGAAGCAAAATAGTTGGCAATGGAAGGTGACATCTGTTCAGGCATTTCCACGTAGGGGATAGCCTTGCGTATTGGTGCTTTGGTGCAAGCCGCCAGCGTAGCAGCCGACAAGCTAAAACCAAAAACCTTCAGAAAGTCACGACGGTTGGCGGAAAGCCCTAAAGTATTCTCCGTAAGCACCTCTTCAAGAGGCAGTTCTTCAGAGAACTCGCCGGCAGTTTCCTGGAGGTACTCGGGCGTTTGCTCAAGTTCTCCGTAGCTTTTCCAGTATTTTTTGATATCCATCGGATGATTGTCTTTTACAGGATCAGTAATGACATTTTGAACACTCTAAGCCGCCCATCTGTCCGATGGTTACGCCATCCTTAAACTTAGGATTCTTGGCGTGAACAGCTTTGTAATAACCATTATTCGCGTCAATTTTAGTCTGACGATGGCAGTCGATACACCATCCCATTGTTAATGGTGCGTGTTGTGCAACTA
The DNA here is from genome assembly GCA_943373175.1 of Chitinophaga pinensis. GTDB lineage: Bacteria > Bacteroidota > Bacteroidia > UBA7662 > JAIXUI01 > JAIXUI01. Next base: position 18,870 of record CALSBM010000021.1, read on the forward strand.
CTTTCATCTCCTGAATTGGCCCATGACACTTTTGGCACTCAATGCCGGCTACTTTGTAATGCTGAGCATGGTTGAAGTAGGCGAAATCTGGTAGGTTATGAATGCGTATCCACTCGATAGGCTTCTTGCTTTCCCATGCAGACCAGATTTTCTTAATCTCAGGAGCATCCTTCTTAATCTGGTTATGGCAATTCATACAAACATTTACCGATGGAATGGTGGCTGATTTACCACGCTCTGCACCGGTATGGCAATAAGTACAAGCAATCTGATGCTGACCTGCGTGAAGCTCATGCGAAAAAGCAATAGGTTGCTTTGGTGCATACCCTTGCTGCATGCCGATGTTGTTATAAGCGTACGCATACAAGGCAACAAAGCCAAATCCAAGTGAACCCATTATTAGACCCAGACGCTGAAAAGGGGTGAATTTGAACTTAATGGTACGATCTTCCAGCTTATCGAGATTAACTTCTCCTGCATTGACTTTCGCATCTAACACTCCTTTGAGGCGAGTTTGGATAAAAATCAATAGCAAAAGGATAACTGCTCCAAGCGTAATTACAGTGTAAAGAAAAACCTTGTTATCAAGTACCCCCTTCTCTTCTTCAACCGCATTTACAACTGTAGCACCTCCACCTGAGGATGCTGCAGCAGCGGCAGGGGCTGCGCTAGCTTCCTTGATGTAAGCCAAAACCGCCTTTACCTCATCGTCTGACAAGTCGAACGCCGGCATTTGCACGTTGTTCCACTTCTTGTACAAATCGTTTGCGTATTTGTCGCCTGAGTTGATGACACTTTGAGAATTTTTGATCCACTTGATCAGATACGCCTCATCCAGGCGCTCAGTGACACCTTTCAGTGCCGGACCAACCAGATCTGCGTCAATTTTATGACACGCAACACAGTTGGCCTCATAGATGGCCTTACCGTCGGGCTGGGCTTGCGCCGAGCTTCCGAACATCACTATTCCGGCCATTAAGACCATTCCTGTGATGGATGCGAAGATTTTTGCCAGGGGCTTCCGATTCATGCAACTTGGGGTTTCAGTCAATAGAATGTCATTTTTCATTCCGTGCGCAAAAATAGGAGACAATCATTTGCGCTTTCGAGGGTGGCTACAATTTATTTCAACTATATCACTCAATTTAGAATGAGTTTAAATAATACGCTAACTCACGTATTCGTACGTTACTTAACTCCTTTTTAACCTCTAAAAGGGAATGAATTAGCTCAATTTCGGGTTTTAATGCCCCCTTTTCCAACTTTCTCTTCACGCTTACAACCTCAGTTTCTTCGTCCTACCAGGGAAAACGCGCTACTTTGCAATATGGCTGGGAAAGAGTCCAAAGACCCCCGTTTTCAACAATTTGATGATCAAGAACTGGATCGTTTTCTTCGTCCACGTTCTTTTGCCGACTTCACTGGACAAGTTCGCATCCTCGATAATTTACAGATTTTCGTAGGTGCTGCCCGCATGAGGCAGGAACCTTTGGATCATGTGCTGCTCCATGGCCCTCCCGGGCTGGGTAAAACAACCTTAGCAAACATTATCGCCAACGAAATGGACGCAGGCTTTAAGCTTACCTCCGGACCTGTATTGGAAAAACCCGGCGACTTGGCTGGTTTGCTTACTGGCCTTGAAACCGGCGACGTTTTATTCATAGATGAAATTCACCGGTTGAGTCCTGTGATTGAGGAATACCTCTACTCAGCGATGGAAGATTTCAGAATCGACATCATGATTGATTCCGGACCCGCAGCACGCTCTGTACAGATTGCGCTTAATCCTTTCACTCTCATTGGTGCAACCACTCGAAGTGGATTGCTTACTGCTCCGCTTCGTGCCCGATTCGGCATTAACGCACGCTTAGAATATTACGATGCGAACACGCTGTGTACGATAATCGAACGTTCAGCCAGCATTCTTCAAGCCCCCATTCATGCTCAAGGTGCAATGGAAATTGCTCGCAGAAGCAGGGGGACACCTCGAATAGCCAATGCCCTACTCCGACGGACTAGAGACTTTGCTCAGATGAAAGGCGATGGAACCATCAACCACACTATCGCCATGTTCGCACTCGACGCTCTACAGGTAGATAAATACGGCTTAGACGAAATGGACAATCGCATTCTTCTCACCATCTTAGATAAGTTTAAAGGGGGTCCCGTTGGTCTCAACACCATTGCTACAGCGGTTGGTGAAGACCCCGGAACTATTGAAGAAGTGTATGAGCCTTTCCTCATTCAAGAAGGCTTTCTTAACCGAACTCCTAGGGGAAGAGAAATTACTGAAAAGGGATATCGGCACATGGGTAGAATACCACCTGGAGTTCAGCCTGATTTGTTCAATTCATGAAAATTGCAGGATTTACTTTCGTAAGAAATGCTATTCGATTCGACTATCCTGTTGTAGAATCCATTGCATCCTTGTTGCCCTTAGTTGATGAACTGGTTGTTGCTATCGGGAACAGCGACGATGACACTCAACTACTTATTCAGTCTATCAACAGCCCTAAAATCAAGATTATTCACACCGTCTGGGACGACCAACTGAGAGAAGGAGGAAGAGTTCTTGCCATTGAAACCGACAAAGCACTGGCTGCTGTAAGCCCAGATGCCGATTGGGTATTCTACCTGCAAGCAGATGAAGTGCTTCACGAAAAAGATTTGCCTGTAATCCGAAAAGCCATGGAGCAGTTCCACCAAAACCCACAAGTGGAAGGATTGCTATTTCATTACCATCACTTTTTCGGCACCTACGATTTCATCGGCGACAACCGCACCTGGTACCGGCACGAAATAAGAGCCATGAAACCACATCCTAAGCTCCATGCTTATCGAGATGCACAAGGGTTTAGAATTGGCAACCGGAAAATTAAAGTAATCGAAATTCCAGCAGACATTTACCATTATGGTTGGGTAAAGCCTCCGGAAAAGCAACAAGCCAAACAACAATCGTTTCATAAGCTTTGGCACAACGACGAGTGGATGCAACAAAACGTAGGAACAGCCTCGGTTTTCGACTATCAGAATACCGACAGCCTCTGCCATTTTCATGGCACCCATCCGTTAGTAATGAAAGAACGTATTCGACGACAAAACTGGAATCCGGGTCTGAAAGAAGGAATTCTGAAAATGAAGTGGAAAAAGAGAATCCTTTATCGTATTGAAAAAATCACCGGTTGGAGGCCGTTTGAATACCGAAATTACGAACGCATTGCCCAGTGGACTCCGCTGCGAAAGTCCTGACAGACTTTCACTTTTGTTGAAAAAATTGCAAGACTAAGCCACTGTTTTTAAAGAAGATTGGACACTCGGCTATCTTCCTCTATTTTAGCACAAATTTCAATAATCAGATGGCAGAAGTAATCCGCATGCCCAAAATGAGCGATACCATGACCGAAGGCGTCATTGCATCCTGGCTCAAAAAAGTGGGCGATAAGGTAAAATCCGGCGACATTCTGGCGGAAGTCGAAACAGATAAAGCCACCATGGAACTCGAAAATTTCGAAGATGGTGTACTCCTATATATTGGTGTAGAAAATGGGCAATCCGTTCCGGTTGACGCTATTATTGCCGTTGTTGGACAGCAAGGCGAAGATATTGCAGCCTTGATAGGTGGCTCAGCCCCGGTTGCAACAGCTCAAACAAGGGCAACACCAGCTCCGGAAGTGGTGGAAGCTGCGCCTGTGGCAACACCTGTTCCAATAGCTGCTATGGCTTCAACCTCCAGCCACGACGACCGACTTAAAGCCTCGCCTCTCGCCAAGAAAATGGCAGAAGAAAAAGGCATCGACCTCAACGCTATTCAGGGTTCCGGCGATGGTGGACGCATCGTAAAACGCGATGTTGAATCTGCCCCTATGGCTGTTACTGTTACTGCTGTAACCACCAGCGTTTCCGGCGTTAGCTTCGAAGAAGTGCCCGTATCTCAAATGCGTAAAACCATTGCCAAGAGACTGGCTGAAAGCAAGTTCACTGCTCCTCACTTCTACCTTAACCTTGACATAGACATGGAGCAGGCTACCGCAGCAAGAAGCCGAATGAACGAAATGGCCAACGTTAAAATCTCTTTCAACGACCTCGTCATCAAAGCTTGTGCAGTAGCACTGAAGCAGCATCCGAAAATCAACTCTTCGTGGTTAGGCGACAAAATCCGCATCAACCATCAGGTGAATGTTGGAGTAGCCATGGCAGTTGACGAAGGATTGCTCGTTCCTGTTGTTCGCAATGCCGACAGCAAAGGGCTCAGCACCATCGCCGCAGAAGTGAAAGCATACAGTGCCAAAGCCAAAGACAAGAAACTTCAACCCACCGATTGGGAAGGCAACACCTTCACCATCTCTAACCTCGGTATGTTTGGAATTGAAGCCTTCACCGCTATCATCAATCCACCTGACGCTTGCATTCTCGCCGTAGGAGCGATTCGTCAAGAGCCGGTAGTGAAAGACGGACAAATTGTAGTAGGCCAACGCATGAAAGTAACCCTCTCCTGCGATCACCGGGTTGTAGATGGAGCCACCGGAGCGGCTTTCCTACAAACCGTAAAAAGTCTCCTTGAAGATCCAATGCGGATGCTTATTTAATTCTGACTTTATTTAAAAAGCCTTCCCGAAACGGAAGGCTTTTTTTGTTCGTAAATCTTGAGATTCGTAAGAATCAAGCTGAAAATAAGGGGCAGTTTGGCGCAGTCAGCGGTTAGATAAGACGTAATTTAACCTTCATCAACCCAATTTATCGACCATGAAAGACGAAATTATTTTATATAGTCCTGATGCGTTAGCCGAACATATTGAAGTCAGATTAGAAGCTGAAACCGTTTGGCTTAACAGGCAACAAATCTCAAAACTTTTCAATCGAGATATAAAAACCATTGGTAAGCATATCAACAATGTATTTATAGAAGGAGAACTTGAAGAATTTTCAACTATCGCAAAATTTGCGACAGTTCAATATGAAGGTGGAAGAGCGGTAGAAAGACAGATTGAGTATTACAGTTTAGATGTAATATTATCGGTAGGCTATCGAGTAAAGTCCAAACAAGGTACTCAATTCCGGATTTGGGCAAACAGCATCTTAAAAGACTATTTACTGAAAGGATTTGCCCTAAACAACCGCATTAATCGGGTTGAAGACCAGGTTCAAAGCCTTTCAGAAAAAGTAAATCAAATCGACCTGATTATCAGCACCCACCAACTTCCCACCCAAGGCGTGTTCTTTGACGGGCAAGTGTTTGATGCTTACGAATTGGCCTCCCGTTTCATTCGATCCGCTAAGAAAAGCATTGTGCTAATCGACAACTATATCGACGAAACCACCCTACACCATTTAGCCAAAAAGGAATTCAGCGTAACTGTTCACCTGCTATCTAAAAACCTAAACAAAACCCTACTACTGGATATTCAAAAAGCCAACGAACAATACGGCGGGTTCGAATACCAATCCTTCAGTTCCAGCCACGATCGATTTCTCATCATAGACAACGAATCCGTGTTTCACCTTGGTGCATCACTGAAAGACCTAGGCAAGAAATGGTTTGCCTTTTCGAAGATGGATAAGATCTCTGTGAGCCATATTTTAAAGCGCATTGGTAGAAGAAGACTGGAAGATTAAAATGTAAAAAGAGCGTTATGATTTTTAACAAAAAAGTCTTCCGATTTGAAATGGCTTTTTTTGTTGCTGAAACTTCAGATTCGTTTAAAAACTTGTTTGAAAATGTGTACTTATCATTTAAACGGAGATTGGATAAGACGTAATTTAACCTTCATCAATCATTCTAACGACCATGAAAGACGAAATTATTTTATACCGCCCTGATGAATTGGCTGAACATATTGAAGTGAGAATTGACCAAGAAAAAGACACGGTTTGGCTAAATCGACAACAATTAGCCACCCTGTTTAACCGTGATTTAAAAACCATAGGTAAGCACATTGCAAATGCATTGAAAGAAGAGTTAGGAGGCATTTCAGTTGTCGCAAAATTTGCGACAACTGCCGCCGATGGAAAAACGTACCAAACTGAACATTACAACTTAGAAATGATTATGTCGGTGGGATATCGGGTAAAATCGAAACAAGGAATACAATTCCGTATTTGGGCAACTCGGGTTTTAAAAGATTACCTGCTGAAAGGCTACGCCATCAACAATCGGATAAACCGGATAGAAGACAACGTTCAAGCTATCTCTGCAAGAGTAAATCAAATAGAATTACAAATTAACACGCATAACCTTCCCACACAGGGCGTGTTCTTTGACGGGCAAGTGTTTGATGCTTACGAATTGGCTTCCAGAATCATTCGATCCGCTAAAAAAAGCATTATCCTAATCGACAACTACATCGACGAAACCACCCTTCACCATTTAGCCAAAAAGGAATTCGGCGTAACTGTTCAGCTGCTATCTAAAAACCTAAACAAAACCCTACTGCTGGATATTCTAAAAGCCAACGAACAATACGGCGGATTCGAACACCAATCCTTCAGTTCCAGCCACGACCGATTTCTCATCATCGACAACGAATTAGTGTATCACCTCGGCGCATCACTGAAAGACCTCGGCAAGAAATGGTTTGCCTTTTCCAAGATGGATAAGAGCAGCATTGGTCAACTGCTTGATAGAATTGATTTACTCAAGCTAATGCCCTATCTGTTCGGAAACAGTCATTAATTAAGAAGAATTTTTCCGGAAGTAAATACTCCATTTAGCACGGCTTATGAACACGATTCCTACCTCCTCGCCTTTTGAAATAGAAAAATGAATCCTCACCCTTAGAGGAATTCAAGTACTGCTTGACCGGGATTTAGCGGAAATGTATCACGTAGAAACGAGGGTACTAAATCAGGCTGTAAAACGAAACAATGAACGATTGCCAAACCATTTTCGATTTCAGCTTAGTGAAGAAGATTTAAAAGAAATCGAGTCTTTACATGAATCTAGGTTAAGCAAGGCTAACTTGAAATCACAAATTGTGATGTCAAGTTCACATGGCGGAAGAAGATTTCTTCCCTACGCTTTCACAGAACAAGGAGTGGCGATGCTTTCAACCGTGCTTAAAAGCAAAACTGCCATTGCCGTGAGCATCCAAATCATGGATGCATTTGTGGGTATGCGCAAGACATTGGCCTTACACAGTGGATTGCTCCAAAGAATTTCGAGCATCGAACGCCACCAACTCGAAGCAGACCAAAAATTCGAACAAATCTTCCAAGCCTTAGAAAGCACCCACCAACTTCCCACCCAAGGCGTGTTCTTTGACGGACAAGTGTTTGATGCTTACGAATTGGCCTCCCATATCATTCGCTCTGCTAAGAAAAGCATTATCCTAATCGACAACTATATCGACGAAACCACCCTTCACCATTTAGCTAAAAAGGAATTCGGTGTAACTGTTCACCTGCTATCTAAAAACCTAAACAAAACCCTACTGCTGGATATTCTAAAAGCCAACGAACAATACGGCGGGTTCGAACACCAATCCTTTAGTTCCAGCCACGACCGATTTCTAGTCATCGACAACGAATTCGTATTTCACCTTGGTGCATCACTGAAAGACCTCGGCAAGAAATGGTTTGCATTTTCGAAGATGGAGAAGAGCAGCATTGGTCAGCTCCTTAATCGAATTGATTTACTCAAGCTAATGCGCTAACTGTTCGGAAACAGTCATTAATTAGGAAGAATTTTTCCGGAAGTAAATACTCCATTTAGCACGGCTTATGAACACGATTCCTACCTCCTCGCCTATTGAAATAGAAAAAAGAATCCTCACCCTTAGAGGAATTCAAGTATTGCTTGACAGGGATTTAGCGGAAATGTATCAAGTAGAAACGAGGGTACTAAATCAGGCTGTAAAACGAAACAATGAACGATTTCCGGAACTCTTTCATTTTCAACTTACCGATCAGGAAAAATCGGAACTGGTCACAAATTGTGACCGGTTCATGTCTCTTAAGCACACCTCTAACAACGGTAGCGTTTTGAAGTATGCACTCTGGCAACTTGTTGCTTCTACGAAATTAATCCAATCCGTCAGCAATTCACAACATAAATCAGGTCTGTTTCATCGGCCCCCCTACTTTACCCGGTATCTAATCCCTAAATAGAACTCTCTCCCGCGTGTTGGACCCCAGACGAAGGAGGTGTCGAAGTAGCGTCCGAAGGGGTCTTGCCAGCCTAAGATGGGCTGCAACTGTCGGAAGTCGAAGAGGTTCTCGCACCCGGCATAGACTTCCCACTGCTTAAAACGGTAGGTGACTTGCAGATTCAAGACGCTGTATGCCGGAGACGTTGCCGATCGTTGGTATGCTTCCGGATTTTGGCGGGTGTCGGGCAATCGTTGTGAGCCGAACCAGTGCGCATTAAGGTCGAATTGAATACGTTTAGAAGCTGTCTGAAGGCTGAGGGCGCTCATCACCTTGTGGCGGGGATTAAATGGAAGCTCCTGCCGGTTTTCACTCACCATCCGATAGACCTCCACCCAACTGTAACCCACTTTCCATTCGATGAGGTCTTGCCAACGCATGACCCCTTCTACCTGAAAGCTCTCGCTAAGGCTCTGCCCTCGGAAGTTGGCGATGAGGGCTTTAGTGGGGTCACTGTCGTAATCGGGAAAAACCTGGTTGCTGAATTCGGTTCGGTAATAATCGATGCTGAGGTAGCCCCCAAGGAGCTTGTTGAAGAAACTGTATTTCTGAGTCAGGTTGATGCCCGCATTAACGGCTTGCTCAGGCTCAAGCGCTTCGGCGAAGAGGAGGTTGCGGGAGCTCACTAACAATCCGATGTTCTCACTGAACAGGTTCACGGTCCGCCAACCGGTGCCGACGTTTGCACGAACGATGGTAGTAGGGGTAAGGTCGTATTTGAGGAGGGTTCGAGGCGTGATAAAGGCGCCAAACTGGTTGTGGAAGTCGGCTCGGAGGCCGGTAATCCAGCTAAGTCTGCTGTTAAACAACCGCCAGGTATGCTCAGCAAAAATTCCCGGAATCACTTCTTCACGGCGATAATCGCCGGCGAAGGTACGGGCGAGGTTGTTGTTTGAGAAGGCAATGGTTTCATTCAACTTCAGGTAACGCAAGCTCAAGCCTGTCTTCAGGTTTCCGTTGGAATGGTTGAGTTCATGTTGCAAATTGAGGTAACCATTAACCTGTGCGGCTTGGTAGTTCACTGTTCCAAACCAGGCGTTCTGTTGCTGAACAAAACCGGAAGCAAACCCGGTGATTTGTTGTGCATCATTAAAACGAAAGGAAGTTTTACTCCAGAATTCCGGTTGGTTGAGCTGCACCCATTGTCCGTAGGTGGTTGTGCTGCCTCGGTCTCGATTCGGATTAAAATTCGTTTGCCCCCCTACACGCTCTTCGTGCAACATCCGGAAGTTGATTTGGCTGTTCCAGCCCCAGTTTTTTTCTTGCCCATACTTCCAACGGTTGGTAAACAAGTAGCGGGTAAGCAGAGGGAGATCCAGAAAGCGGTCGTCGTCGCGGTCGAATCGGGCAGCGGGAAGTACCACATGCAATGCACTGAGGTTGCTCCAGCCTTCTTTCTTAAGCGCGTAATTGAAATTGATATGCTTTTCCTGAAAGTTGTTCACGTAGAGGTTGGCGAAAAGCTTGTCGGTTTTGTCGGGCGACTTAGTTTCCACGTTGATTTGTCCGCTGATGCTTTCAAACCCTTGCAGCACACTGTTGGCTCCTTTGGCAATGAAGATGTTTTCTACTAAGGAGCCCGGCACGCTACTTATGCCGTAAGTGTAGCTAAGCCCTTGGATAAGGGGAAAACCATCGATTAACACTTGGTTGTAAACGCCTGAAAGCCCTAGAATGCGGAGTTCTTTAGCGTTGGTGATAACGTTAGTTACTTGTGGCTGAACCGTTGACTGGGTTTCAAAGCAGCCGGCCAAGTCGCAGCAAGCGGCTTTGCCCAGCTCAATCCGACTTATTTGTTCGGTTTTGATGGGATTGAGGTCGGAAATGCGGACGCCATCCTGCTTGGCAACAACTTGCAACTCCCGAATTTGACGAGTGGGACGAAGCCGTATGGTAAGTGGTTCGTTAATGGGAGGTTGAAGGGTGTCGGAAGTGAAGCCTATTGCGCTTACCACAAGGGCTTGAAGCGAACCGGCTGGTTTTAGGAGCTGAAAGAAACCGAGTGAATCAGTAAAAGTGCCTTGAGTAGTGCCCAACCAGCCAATAGAAGCCCCGACCACAGGCTTTTGCTGGCTATCCAAGACTTTACCGGATATAAATTGGGCTGAAGCGTTGGAGATAAGTAGTCCGGTGAGAAATAGTGAAATAAGAAGGAGGCCTCTGAACGGCATACTTCCTATTTAACCACCTGATAAGGGCGCTTATCCGGATTTTCGCAATCCGGCGTAGCTTGGATGGCCGCGGCAACGGCAGCTTCGTCGGTTTTAGCAGGATGGTAACGCACTTCAAATGTGGACTTGGGGCCTTGCTTTAGTACTTTGCAGGAAGCAACTCCCGGCACCTGGGTCACATTAGTAGAAATGCGCTTGAGATCACTGGAGCAGGTAATGCCCTTTACTTTCCAAACAATCACCCGAAGGCTGTCGGAAGAAGCAGCATTCTCCTGCGCCAACACATTGTGGGAGGTTCCGAATACCAGGATAAGTGCCAGCAGCAATTTCGACAAGTGGTTCATTTTAAATTGATAGAGTCAAAAGTAGTACGAAGTAAGGGAAAACAAAGATTGAAAATCAGCCCTACAAACCTTTGTTCGAATCGGTGTTTTCTGATGAATTCAATTGAAGGAAATGAGCGTAATGAAACGCGATTGGCTATTTATTATCGAATTGCTCCCTACTTGGGAACTTGATACTTTTACTGCGTGAGGGTTATTGCAAAGAAGACAATGCGAGACTTTAACCATTCAATGGAATGCAACTCAAAGTGATTAAAACCGAAGAAGAATATCAAGCAGCGCTTCAACGACTTGAAGCGGTTTTTGATGCAAAGAAAGGCAACACAAAAGCCGACGAACTTGAATTGCTTTCCATGCTCATTTAAAAGTACTAAAGCGGAACTAGTCCCATAGAACTTACCGGATCCAATTGAAGCTATCAAATTCAGGATGGAGCACCTTGGCTACAAACAAAAAGACTTAGAAGAAGCAATTGGGTTAAAAAATCGGGCAAGTGAAGTCTTGAATCGCAAGAGGAAGTTAACCTTCGATATGATTAGTAAACTACTCGATGAATTAGGCATACCAACAGAGGTGCTTATAAAGAAATATTAAAGTGAATGAAAACTCTTCTTTTTGAGCGGTAGGAGGAAGCATTAAAGGAGTATTCAATTTCAAATGGGCTTTTACACTAACCACTTCGCATTTTCTCGATTGAATTAGGCCCTTACTTTTCATCAACACCCCCCAATGTTTGTCCCCCTCTCGATGTTTAAATGTTACACCACAATAGCTAACCCATCAGGAACAATGTATTAAAGAGACATCTAATGAATGGAATTGTCACTATATTTTCATAATTACTTAAGCGACAATTGTTTTAAGTAAGTAGTTACTACCTTGGTAGAACAAATCTTAAACAAATGAAATATATACTCTTTAGTGCAGCACTTTGTTTATCAATTACCTGCTTTGGTAATCCTGATACGGTTCGTCTTCAATCTTCTATTAAGAAAGTTACGGTTTTCTTTAGAGGTGCTCAAATTGAACGATCCATAGACATCAACTTAACAAAGGGAAAACATTGGTTAGTGCTCGAACAGCTATCCGATAAAATAATTCCAGGAAGCATTCAGTTTTCATCACTTCCAAATAGTCGAATACTTGCCACCAGGTATCAGGTAACCAATAATAGCAGCGATGTAGAAGGCCCTGCTGTTCTTGATTTAAAAGCACAAATTAGAATCAAAGAGCTAAAAGATGCTGAATACAAAAGCAAAGCAAGGGCGCTGAGATACGAAGAAGCTTTGCTTAGGCAAAACATGAATTTATCTGATAATAAAAATGGATTAACTACATCTGATTTAAAACTTGCTTCAGAATTATATAGAACTCGAATTAATGAAATTACCATGAGCAGACTTGAATTAAATCTTCAAGTTGAAGAAGTTGAAAATGAAATTAGATTGCTGTATAAGAAATTGAATGAAGTAAGTGTTAATAAGGATAAAATGTTTGGTGAATTCTATGTGCTAATCGACTGCAACTCAAAAGTAAATGGTAAAACAACCTTAAATTACTACGTACATTCCGCTGGATGGATTCCTACTTATGATTTAAGAGTAGAAAATATCGCTAGTCCAATTAGCATTGCTTACTATGCACAAGTGTTTCAAACAACGGGTGAAATTTGGAATAATGTGAAACTAACCATTTCTGGAGCAAACCCTTCGATTATAGGAAACATGAAGGAGCTTGAAGCATGGGAGCTTGGAATAAATAATTTTCAGGATTATCCTGAGAAAAGGAAAGAATTATACAACATTACAGGCAAAGTAGTTGATTCCAAAACAGGCGAAGGACTACCATTTGTCTTAGTAAGTTTAACTGCTAAGGAATCCTCAAATAAAATTAAAGTTTACACGGATATTAGTGGAAAGTTTAGTATTCGTCCAGTTAATTCTGAAAGAAACACCATACAGCTAACATACCTTGGATACCAAAAAAGGGACTACTTTGTAAAAGGAGTAGAATATGAAAACCAAGATATTGAAATCGATGAGGAAAACACGTTTAAAATGTACCGAATGCCGGATTTACTAAATGCCATAAGTCTAGAGGAGCCTATATACAAGTACCCACAAATAATGAAAGATGAAACTAGTACAGGAATGACTATTACAAGGGAACAAATTTCACAAATGGCTACAAGGGATGTAAACTCGATAGCTGCAACAACAGCACCATTAATAGTTCAGACTGACGAATTGATGAATATGGTGAAAGAAAACATAACTCATCTCGAATACGTAATAGACGAACCTCACACCATACTTTCAGATGGGAAAAATCACGAAATTCAAATAAAAGAAGTTAAAACAAATGCTGAATATCGATACCATGCTATACCAAAGATTAGCCAAGATGTATTTCTAACGGCACAAATTGCCAATTGGCAGCAGCTCAACTTTATAAAAGGAACGTTGAGTGTGTATTTTCAGGGTACCTATGTTGGAACTTCACTAATCAATACAGAAATCATTGGAGATACACTTAAGGTATCGTTGGGTCGAGATAAAGATGTCATCTTACGACGAGAATTAGTTAAAAGGGATTTCGATAAAAGAATTCTAAGTGGTACATGGAAAAGAACTGATACTTGGGCTATAGTCGTGAAAAACAACAAAAATCACCCAATTAAAATTGATGTTACAGATCAATTTCCGTTAGCCAGAGTTAAAGGTTATGAGGTTGAGCATTTAGAACTAAATGGTGCCAAGCATAACCAAATAAACGGTTCTTTAAACTGGACAATTGATTTGAATCCTATGGAAGTTAAGTCCGTTTCTTTTAAATATATGATAAGAATTACAAAAAAGGATCTTGACTTATAAAAATAGTAAGCTTTCAAAATTGCATATTGACTTTTTGAGGCTTAACTAATCCTTAAAAGCAATTCAAACACGATTTTTGAACCGAATATACACTATCGTAATAAGCGATTCAATGGCGTAGTTCCCAACTTTTTTCCATAGCAGTTTTTTTCCGGATTTGCGAAAATTCCAACGCTAATTTGCGCAGATCTGCGTTGGGCACTACCTTAAATACCATTTTAAAATTTGCGCCAATCTGCGGGAAACTTGCAAATCCAAAAGGGCTTTTTACGATAGTGCATATTCGTTTTAAAAAATGATTTATTTAGGATAAGGATCAAAACAGCTTGAGGTACTCATCGAATAGAAACAATCTGTTTCGACTCTGCCCTGTCATTTCTTTGAGCATTTTGTTCTGTACCATTTCACTGATCAGATCATTGGCAGCTTTATAACTTACGCCGAGTAGTATTTGAGCATCACTAACTTGTATTACGGGTTTTTTAAAAAGCGCATGTAGCAAAACGCCTGCATTAGCAGCCCGCTTTCCGTAAGTATTTACAAGATTACTTTCTAGACGCGTCTTTAAAGTTAAAATAGCACTAAGTGTTTGAGTCGCATTCTCAGATGTTTCGGCTATGCCCACTAAAAAGTACTTAAGCCACTGAGTCATGTCGTTCCTAGTACGTACATGAGTCAAATTGTCATAATACAATCCCTTGTTTTTTTCGAACCATGCCGAAAGATAAAGTAGGGGTTGATGCAATATCTTTTGATCCACCAAAAACAGGGTAATAAGCAAACGCCCTATTCTCCCGTTTCCATCCAAAAAAGGATGAATGGTCTCAAACTGGTAATGTGCAATGCCAATTTTAATTAGAGCAGGCACCTTAATATCCTCGTTATGAAGAAATTTTTCCAAATCGCTCATGAGCTCTGGAACTAAATCCTGATGTGGTGGAATGAAAACTGCATCCATTAACGTGTTTCCACCAATCCAATTTTGGCTGCTTCGGTATTCTCCCGGTTGTTTGTGTTCGCCACGAACGCTTTGAAGTAAGGTTTTATGCGTTTGTCTTAGAAGCCTAGAGGAGATAGGCAGTTTTTCCAATTCAACAATGGCCTCATTGAGTGCTTTTGTGTAATTATTGACCTCCTTCCAGTCGTTTCTGCGTTCTGGATTTACCTGTTCTTCATCCAATAGTGCCTCATCCATATTCGTTTGAGTCCCTTCTATTCGGCTGGATTCTATTGCCTCTTTAGTAACAAGCAGTTGGATAAACAAGTCTATGTTAGGCACTAAACGTGCAAAAGCATTCAACTCTCCAAGCTTGATTGCAGCAGTTTCTAAAAGAAGATTGACAGATTGCTCTTCCCATTGCCAACCTTCATTAATCGTATTAGGGTGAAAATAAATATAACCTGTATGGTGCTTTTCAAATTTGCCGGCCCTAAAGTGCTCAAGGTTGATCATGTCGATTTTATTAACCGAAAGTAATTTAACGAAAGCGTTATTTTACTTTAGATAGTCAAAGATAAAATAAAAAAGTCGTTATTTTACTTTCACCCTTTTATAAAATTCGAATGTTAGAACTACTTGGGATGGGTTGATTGCACTATAAGCTACTCAGAACTCATTTCTACTCAATAATGAAAGCTCTTTGCGTCACATTAGCTCACTAAGAATGAAAAAACCTTAGTGAGCTAACAACACGCTACAGCCTCAATCTCTCCCCCCAAACAACGCCCCAACCAGATCTCCGAAGGTGGTTTGTACGCCTTCGCGTTTGCGGCTGATGAGGGAATAATCGGCGAGGGCATGAAGGATAAACTCGGCCCAAATGGGCTCCTCGGCCTTCGCGGTCTCCGGACGGTATTGCTTGAGTACTGCCCAAAGCCCGCCGACTTGCTGGAGGTGCTTGCGGAAGGTTTCGTCGCGGTCGTGGCTTAGGAGTATCAAATCATGATCGTTGAACCATTCGATGATGGCGGCGTAAGGATTCACTTCCTGCTTCTTTTTAAGCTTCTCCGGGCTGGGGAAGTAGCGGGTAAACGCACTTCGGATGGCAAGACGCTGAAGGTTTCGCGCTACGTTGATGGCGCCTTCCTTCTCCCCTTCAAACACTAATTCCATCTTGCCGGTGAGGGCTTGCAAAGTGCCGCTTAGATCGGCAATACGGGCTGTAGTATGTTCGCCGCCGGAACGCAATAACCTACGCTCGGCGGTACTCGCCAGGCATTCGTAAGCTGCAATGCTGAGGCGTGCAGAAACGCCGCTTCTGCCGTCCACTTGGTCGTGATGACGAGCCTCAAAGGCCACCTGCTCCAACAACTCGCTAAGTAAGGAAGGTATCGCTATCTGCTTTTGCTGTTCCGGATGCAAGTGGGCTTCTTGCAACGTTATTCTTGCCGCAGTTTGAATGTCTAACGGATAATGGGTTAGTATCTGACTTTCAATCCGGTCTTTGAGCGGAGTGACGATGGAGCCGCGTTGGGTGTAATCTTCAGGATTGGCGGTAAAGATAAATTGAATGTCGAGGGGAAAACGAATTTGAAAGCCTCTGATCTGGATGTCGCCTTCCTGTAGGATGTTGAATAAGGCAACTTGAATCCGGGCTTGTAAATCGGGTAGCTCGTTGAGCACAAACAAGCCACGGTGGGCGCGTGGAATAAGCCCAAAGTGAATGACGCGTTCGTCGGAGTATGGAAGCCGAAGGTTGGCGGCTTTGATGGGATCTACGTCGCCTATAAGGTCGGCCACCGTTACATCTGGGGTAGCGAGTTTCTCAATGAGGCGATCTTGGCGATGAATCCAGCGAATGCGGGCATCGTCCCCATCGCGTTTCAGTAACTCATGCGCTTCTCTGCTCAAGGGGTTGAGCGGATCTTCCATGAGTTCACATCCCTCTAATGCAGGCATCCATTCATCCAAAAGTTGAAGCATCAACCGGGCGAGCCTGGTTTTAGCCTGTCCGCGCAACCCAAGCAAAAGCACGTTATGCCTCGCCAGTATAGCACGCTCCATATCCGGAATTACCGTATCATCATAACCGTATATCCCTTCGAAAGAAGGCTGACCGGCTTTGAGACGTACTACGAGGTTATCGCGAAGTTCTTCTTTTACTGTGCGTGAACGGTAACCGGCAGCTTTGAGGGCACCGAGGGTTTGGATTTGCGGTTGATGCATAAAGGTTAAACAACTTTTGTGAGTCCGAAGTTGAAGAATTCTATCAGCTTTTATTCAAAATTTCCTTGTAAGCATTCGTGCTGGCCAAATGATTGGCTTTGAGGTTATGGTAGGCCATTTCAGCAGTGAGGGCGATGCGCTTTTGCCTGGTTGCCTCAGTTTTAGCGTTGAATATCCATTCTAAGATGCCTCTTTTGCTTGAATTAGAAAAGGCCGTGAAGTTGGTAAAGGCTGGGGGGTTAGATTGAAGTTCAGCTTCCAGGTCTTCAGGGACGACCAAATTGTCCACCGATTCCAGTGCTGACCAAGTTCCGGTCGCCTTGGCCAACTCAATCATACGCAAACCAGATTCCCTCATCCGCCCTTCGGCCAACAGCTTTTCAACTTTATCCTTATTGACTTTGCTCCAGTTGCTTTTCGGATTTCTTGGCGACACTAATACCATGTGA
Source organism: Chitinophaga pinensis (assembly GCA_943373175.1). GTDB lineage: Bacteria > Bacteroidota > Bacteroidia > UBA7662 > JAIXUI01 > JAIXUI01. Next base: position 36,015 of record CALSBM010000021.1, read on the forward strand.
CTTAGTTCATCCCGCTTGTTCGGAACACTGTCAATCCATCCGTAGCAGAGTAGCTCGTCCAACGCTTCTTGATACTGGATGGAAGGAATTCCGCTTCCTTTCTTGTATAAAATCAGCCAAATACTGCCATGTTGACCGTAATTTTCTTCTAACCAAAGCTGAAAGGCTTCAGCATTCGGAAAGGCAAGACAAGGAAAGCCTTTGTGAATCTCCATGACCATGAGTTTGAATCCTTAAACTAACTATTCGGACTGATAGCCACAAGCCTTGCTTACTTTTGCGCCATGTACGGAACCCTGAAAGCACTGCACATTATTTTCATTGTCACCTGGTTTTCGGGATTGTTTTACATTGTTCGCCTTTTCGTTTATTATGCCGAAGCGCTGGAAACCAATAAGTCTGAGGATTGGAAAACGCAGTTACAGTTGATGCAGAAGCGTCTGTGGTACGGCATCACTTGGCCTTCTGCAGTACTGGCTACTGCTTTCGGTTTAAGTTTGTTGCAGTACTTCGCTCCTATTCCCACATGGCTATGGCTAAAACTTGGTTTTGTTGCAGGACTATTGGTTTATCATGGGTATTGCCATGTATTGTTTCGTTGTCAAGCAAAAGGAGCGCGCGGATTCAGTTCTATGGGCTACAGAATATGGAATGAATTGGCCACCATCTTTCTGGTTGCGATAGTATTTCTGGTGGTACTGAAAGATGGAATGTCGATGCTGAACGCACTCGGCGGTTTGGTGGCGTTCGCGGTCATCCTGATGCTGGCCATCAAGCTTTACAAGCGAATTAGGGAGAAGAAAAAAGCCTGATTCAGTTTGGTTCTGCTACCATCAGCAGACAGTTTCCGTTTTTATGGGATTGAAGAAAGTCGAATAGCATTGCCAAAAGCATGAGCGGCCAAGTGAGGCCAAAAAGGAAAGTGGCCAGCACTTTTAGCAGTATAGAGCCATGAACCATTACAAGAAAGAAGCTATTCAACCATTCATTAGAAAGAATCCCTAATGTGCCATAAGTGAATTTTCGGTTAGAAAGTTTGAAACCGGCATTCGCGAGTTTCGCTTCGATTTCAGCAACCCGATAAACGCGCTGCCGAGACTGGATGGACTCATAATCCGGCCAACGTGCTCTCAGCCATCGGTAGAATGGTAGAATTTCTCGTCCGTTGACAGGCACATAAAGAAGCAGTTTCCCATTCAGCTTCAGTTGCGATTTCATGTTTTGCAGTACAGCCAAATCGTCTGGGCAGTACTGTAAAACGCCGATACAAAGCATCAAATCGGCTAATTCCGGGAGTTGGAAAGTAGCCGCATCTTTATGCAATAACGATATGGATGCAGTACAATTGGCATTAAAAGCCTTGGCAAAATCCAAGTGATCTTGATGACGGTCTATCAAGTAGTAATGACAAGCTGGGAAACGAGTACTAAATCCAAGCGAATATTGCCCTTCACCGAATCCTACATCCGCCAACACAGCACCTCGGGGCAACACCTTTATTCGTTCAACCACCTCCGGGTATAAGTACCATTTATGCAGATGCACCAGCCAATGTGTCCCATAAACCAACCGGATGAGCGAAGGGTTTCGCATCAACCAGGACGGATAATAGTGGTGGTAAAGGTTGGATTGGGACAAGAGTCGAAATTAAAGAAACAGATATACACATTCCAAAAAGAATCTCATCCTTTATAAGCCATAAGCTTTCTCCGCAGGTTTTCGCAAACTGAACCGTGGATTCAGGCCGAATAGCTTACTTGCAGAGAAACCCAGTCTGTGAAATAACTCCTTTTCACTCCCACCAGAAGGCTGTTTTAGAATTCTGTAATGATTGGTAGCATTCATTTTTCGGTAGTTATTTTGGGTAGAAGGTTATTTCTGGAACACCGGACTCTTTTACCGCCAGAGTCGCGGCTTTGCCGACAACGACGCCATCATCATCAGCTTCGGCTTCGACACCTTTAGAGCGCGGCACGACAAGAACAAATCGCGCAGCCGGCTGATGCAAGACCAGCTGAAAGTAGGCCTCAGCTACGACGCCACCGTATCCGCCCTAGGCTCCGACCAGACCTTTGGCAGCGTAGAGACCGCCGTCACCTACGAAGCCCCAGTAAACCCCTAGTGGGACAACGTCTTCTACCAAGGCCAGAAACAACTCTACGGCGGCGCCCGCAGCAACCGCCGCAGCGGCGGAGGCATCGGCGGCTTCTTCTCCCGCCTCTTCAACGGCGGCAACCTCCCCTCCTCCCGCACCCGCTGCTACGATTTTATGTGGTAGAGGGGGGGGATTTTTGAAAAAGACAGGAAAAGTTTTAAATTTGGAACAGCCAATAAAAAAGGAAACACTGTGAATATGACGATGGATATTTGTTTGAACATTGTAAAAGAGAAGGAAGCCCTTAGATCTTCTATAGTTACTGCCAAATATTGTTCTCATAGTTTTATAGTGAAAATTAAAAATTGAAATTATGGTAATTTCTAGTAGTACTCCTATAAAAATAGAGTTAGTCAATGGTAATGAATATCGGTTGTCAATTAAATTGGATAATTGGATTCTTACGAAAATAGTCACAGAGGCTGCACTTAATGAATTACAGGCTCAAATTAATGACGCCACAGGTCTTTCAGATATTTCAAAAGCATTTAATTGTATCGGGGAAGAAGCTGTGAAAATCAAAAAATTTTGGGATAATAGAAATAACTGGTCATTATGTAAAGAATGTAAGTTTAAATGGAAAGAATGCTATAGTTGTGTTGTTAAATGCGAGAGTCCACTTGAGCGTGATTTGTTTTTAGCATTAAAAAAAGTTGGAATTCATCCAGTTCTCCAAAGAAGGATTAATAAAGATGGTAGTTTTTATGAATTTCCTGAGAAAATTGATTTTGATCATATTTTAACCATTCCTGATGTTTATCTTGAAAAAGAAGGCGTGAAAATTTGCATTTATGCAGACGGACATAGCTATCATGAAAGAACTGAAAACCAGGCGCTGAGAGATAGAAATATTGATAGAGAATTACAAAGGTTGGGGTTTAAAGTTTTGCGATATACTGGAAATGAAATTCGTAAAAATGTTTCATTGGTAGTAGAGAATATTAAAGTGAATTTAGAATAATTGTTAAAGCGTGTATCACCATTAAAATATTCAACTTCATCCCAATAAGTGCCATAAAAAATAAATTTATTGAAATGATGATAATCAGGTTTATTTGCTATTAGAACGCGTATTTTTTCTATGATTTGCTGAATCGATTTGTATCCTGTATGTAACCTCACTGAAGAGTGAAAGGACTCGATTGCAGATTGTTTTTACAGGATTAAGCGAACTGAGTTTCTTTAATTAGGAGGGAGTCAGTTTCTCGGAATATTGATTCCTGTAAGGGGGGCAGTTTGCCAGAATGGGAGTGCAGTAGAAAACAGTGTACTCAACACCCCTCATTTCCTTTTCTTCATCACTTTAATCTCACAAAGTATATCTTTTCTGGCCATAAGTATTTTTGGGTTCCGAAACCATCAGTCAGTGGATGTGATGAAAAAAGTGTCAAGGTTTTATTTGGTTCGATGTCAAGGACTACTCCACAATGTCCATATGCTTTACCTTTGAATACATTCCAGAATTGCACGAAGTCACCTGAAAGCACATCATTGCTCTCTGTGATTTCTGTCCCCTTGCCGGTTCTTACAAGAGCTGTCTGTACTCCTTTTATTATTGGTGAATCTGCATCAATCAAACTGTCCAACTTCGCTTTTGTAATTATTCTAATGTCATTCATCTCCATCTTTGTCAAAGGCTTTACTCGGTCTATTACTTTAATCACGAACTCAGTACATACTGCACTTTTATATGTCGGAGCCAAATCACGTCCCTTTCTCGCTATAATTTCTACTACTTTTTTATTGGTTATTGGCAAATCTTTCAACTTATAGATTTCAATTTCTCTGTCCACAGGCCACGATGGCTGTGTATTGTACCAAATTGTGAAGAGAACAACACAGAGTCCAACGATACAAATCAGTCCAATAATTAGTAGTCTCTTCATCGAAATTGCATTTTCGGTAACATCATTATTTATAATAATGCATTTTCAAGCCCTCCTGTAGGCTGTAATTCTAATTTTAGGCTGATTGGAGTCATTCATTTTTTAAGCGGCTAATTTAAAAGTGAGGCTTATTTGGGCTAGAGAATCTATAAAGGCATCAGTAAAACGAACGGGATAATTTGTATTTATAGCTTCTATTAAAGAAATAATCGGGTTTAAAAACGATTCATTTCCACTAAATAAGCCATATTGCTGCTGTATTTATTTAGATACAAAATATAGCGATTTTGCTTTTCTGCCAATACATTCACCGAAAAGAAGGGGCGTTTTTTCACAGTTTGATGGTTTGGAGATTGGCGATGGGCGGGCTTTTCAGCACAAGTGCTCATTCGGAGAGCGGAACTTTCTGTTACCACAAAACTGTCAAGCGGAGACGAAACCCCGCCTATTGCCAATGTGCTGTTAGCTGCTGGCATTCTACTCATTGGCAGGTTCTGTCGCTGTCGAGTCGGCATTTATTACTTCTCTAATTTTTTCTATATACTTGGTCTTAACTATAACCGTTTCTGCAATAAAGTCGTGTAATGCTGTTTCCGCCCCCTATTAAGTCAGACTGATTAGTGATAAATTTAACTAATCATGACCGAAGAGAAAGCACCTCGAAAGACGAATGAGGAGAAACAGGCTATCCTCCAGGAAGCCAAGGAGAAGGGCATTACAGCTACTTGTGATAAGTA
>CALSBM010000022.1:0-40526 GCA_943373175.1 Chitinophaga pinensis
ACTGATGAATGGCGCCTTGACTTTCAAGGGCAGACTGTGGTAAATAGCCGGCATCTCGAAAAATTCTGGTGTAACGGTTATCTTCAGCAGGAAGCGTCCTGAGAATTGAAATGGCCTGGCTTCTTCCTTGATCCGGCAAACGATCTTCTTTTTCTTTCCAATACCAGTAAGGTGAAACGGCGTTTATCATCAACACATTTTTCCATGCGTTGATTTCAGGATGAAGGTCCATCCGTTGACCGAGACTGATACCTTGTCCAAGGTTTTCTAAAAATAATGCTGGAGATTCCATTTGATTAAATAGCTCTGAAAGTGCTTTTAATCGTCTATCAGGACGATTAGCAGGCCTCATTTTTCCACTTTTCCAAAGCATAATGGGGATAGGCTCTAAGTTGAATAAACGTTTCCAATAGGGATATTTAAGTTGAATGATTTGTTGTTCTTCCTTACTTAGCCAGAAAGTAAGGTTAGAAGTACCTAGTAGAACAGTCCACCAATCTTGAGCACTTGACAGCTTTCGTCTTAACAAACTCCACGGTAAAGCTTTGAACAAAGCTTCCATTGCTAAGGTATTCTGGGGTAGGCCGGCAGACTTCAGAAATAGAAAGAATGCAAGCAATTCGCGGTCTCCTTTCCACTCCAGCATCCAATGCTTCATAACTTGATAGTTAGCTTCTAATCGCTTAGCACCCGATTTCTCAAGCAATTGTTTTACTTTATCCATGCCTATTTCATTCAACAGACTTCCACACCTAATATAAGCTCGTGCATCTAACAAAAGCTGAAGTTTAGGCAGTAAATCTGAATGAAGGCGGTTAAGGAGAACTAGTACAGGAAGTTGAAATCCACTTACATCCCTCAAGTCCAAATCGTGAATCAAGACAACATGGAGAATAACATTATCGTACTGATGCCGGTGGCGTTTCCAATCGGAAGATCTTAAATGAATTTCGACAGCACCACTAAGTTTAACCTGATTAAGTATGATGGATGCTTTAGAAAAATCAGGCCCTTGATCTAGGTTTAGTTCGCCCGGGTTTAGAATAGTCAGAGACTCTCCATTGCTGCTTGATAAGTTGGTATGATTAAAAAGTTGTTTTTGCCATATAAGTTGTAATACCTCTTCCTTCATGAAAGGAAGATACGCATTGTATTATGCAGTTCGAAAGCAGCATTACGTGCTTTATCAGCAAAATCCTCCCCTTCGCCTGCATAGAGTATTGATCGCGAAGCATTGATTAATAATCCAGCCTCATGATTCAAGCCAGCTTGCAATACTTCTTCCAGGTTTCCTCCCTGTGCGCCAACCCCTGGAACTAAAAAGAAATGAGAAGGGAACTCTGATCTAATTTCCTTGAGTAGCGATAATCTAGTTGCGCCAACTACAAACATCAGGTTTTCAATGGAACCAAAAGTGGCCACTTTAGACATTACATGCCAAAAAAGAGATTTTCCACCTACGTCTAACAGTTGTATATCAGAAGCACCAGGGTTTGAAGTTAACCCCAACACAACTGCCCAACGATCTTTAAACATTAAAAATGGCCGAATACTATCCTCTCCCATATAAGGATTTACGGTTAGTGCATGGCATCCTAATCCTTCAAATCCTCCTTTTGCGTAAGCAGAAGCAGTGTTGCCTATATCCCCTCTTTTACCATCTCCGATGATAAACAAATCAGGATGAATCTGTTGAATTACTTCGTGCAAAATAACCAGACCGTCGGGACCCAAGGCTTCAAAAAAAGCAAAATTGGGCTTAACAGCCACTATATGTGGCTCACAAGCTGTAACAACTTCAGTGCAAAATTTTATGATTGTGCTGCTGAGCGAACGACTTGATTTAAGGTGTAGCGGAATTTTATCTATAGAAGGATCGAGTCCCAAACATAGAACCGAGCGCTTGCTTCGAATTCTTTGTATGAGGGTTTCCCTATTCATCAAAAGACAGATTCAACAGCTTCTACCCGAATTACTTCAGGAAAATCTCTACGAATTGTCTTTTCAATTCCAGCTTTCATGGTCATTGAACTCATGGAACAAGACTCACAACTGCCTTTGAGCTTAATTTTTACAACACCCTCATTTGTAAAATCTACCACTTCCACATCGCCACCATCAGCCTGTAGCCAAGGGCGAAGAGTATTAAGGCTAACCTCTATTCTTCGCAACAAGTCAGCTTTTTCTTGAACCATGCCGCTAAAATAGAGTTATTATCTTTACCGTGCTTTTAAGCTTACTGTAAGCACTGGAAAATGACTATCCTGAAGCACATTTTCGGTTACAGAACCTTTGAAAAAGCGTTCCAATCCTGATCGTCCGTGGGTAGGCATAAGAATTAAATCTGCTTTTCTCATTTCGGCGCAATATAAAATTCCTTGCTCTTCTGTGAGGTCGTTAACTAAATCGATGGTATAGTTAGTCAAATGATGCTTTTTTGCAAAGGCTTCGGATTTCTTTAAAACTTCAGAAGTAGTAAAAAAACCAACAGCTCCCGGAAGGTGCACATAACACAAGTGAAGATTTGCACCGAAGCTTGAAACAAAACCTGTAACTGCTTTTGCGACAGCAGGATTCCAAGGCTCAAAATCTACCGGAACAAGCATGTTTACTACTTTATCTGCAATAGATTTCTTTTTAACTACTAGAACAGGGCGATCAGATTCTCTTACCATGTTTAAGGTATTCGATCCGATGATAACATTTTCAAGAACAGAATGGCCTTTGGTTCCCATGACGATAATATCCGAAGGAACCTGAAGAATCAATTCAGGGTCGAGGCTACCAGGCGAGTAGTCTTTAATTATTTTGGTATGAAGGGAAACGCCTCGATTTCGGTATTTATCAGCTAACGATTCAAGCTTATTGGATTCTGCTTTTACCGCAGCTTCTTCGGCTTCAGGTGAGATGTTGTAGGAAACAGGTATTCCAGCAACTGCATCAACACTAGCAACGGAGACTACTTTATGAACATGCAGCAAAACAACTTCAGCTTGATTGCTTTTCGCAAGCGTTATAGCACTTTCCAATGCTTGCTGTGCATCGTGAGAGAAATCGGTGGGTACTAAAATGGTTTTCATAGGGTAGGTTGAACAAAGATAATAAATTGGAGTATAAACTCCATTATCCTTGAGTTAAATGAACTTGAACAGACAAACGCCTGGCAATTTCTGACGCAAGGGTTTTCAATGCTAAAGATGCTGAGGAATCAGGAGTATGTAATAAGGAAAGCTGTCCATCGCTTACAGAGCTTAATTGTTCATCAAAAGGAATTTGAGCCAATAAGTCGATGCCTAAATAATCAGCCAGAACTTGTCCACCTCCTTTACCAAACAAATGATAACGTTCATTCGGGTTGTTTGCTGGACTAAACCACGACATATTCTCAACAACTCCCATTAAAGGAACATTGATTTGAGGGAGTTTAAACATCGCAGCACCTTTACGTGCATCTGCTACAGCCACTTTCTGAGGTGTGGTAACCACAATAGTAGCAGAAATTGGTACTAACTGTGCGAAAGTCAAATGAATATCTCCAGTCCCGGGTGGCAAATCCACGATGAGATAATCAAGATCGCCCCAATGAACATCACTAAAAAATTGCCTCAGGGCAGAACTCACCATAGGTCCTCTCCAAACTATCGCCTGGCGCTCGTCAATCAGCAATCCAATAGACATGATGCTTAGCCCATGTTGACTTAGAGGAATAATTTTGTTTTTTCCGTCAATTTCAATCATTTCAGGCTTCTTACCCAAAACTCCAAGGAGAATAGGTACGGATGGGCCATAAATATCAGCATCCAATAACCCGGTCTTTGCACCGGAAGCTGCAAGAGCAAGTGCAAGATTAGCAGCTACCGTAGATTTACCTACACCTCCTTTTCCAGAAGAAATGGCGATAATATTTCGTACTCCGGGAATAAGTGGGTCAGATTTTCTAGACGCTACTTCAGCAGTAAAATTGACACTAACTGATTTTAGTTGAGGAAAATCAGCGTATAACTCTTTTTCGCAAGCAGCTTGTATTTCTTCTTTGAGAGGGCAAGCAGGGGTAGTGAGACAGATTTCAAAACTCAGAGAATCGTCTGGAGAAATTTTGATATCTCTCACCATCTTAAGTGTTACCAAATCTTTCTTAAGATCTGGCTCAATAACTCTTGAAAGGGCATTCAGTACCGCCGCTTCATTCAACTTTATCATGAAAGGAGATTAGCGGGGCAAATATGGCAGCTTAGGAAGGGAATGCAGCTTTAAGCTCTGCAATAACCTGCTGCATCAAAAGTAAAAACTCGTTCACTGCTGAAGGAAGCTGATTAACTGATGAAATGGCTTTAGCATTCTTCTCTAAGAAAAGTACTTTTTCTTTCATCACTTCCCCACACAGCATTCCTATTGGCGCCTTGATTTTATGAGCCATTTTTCCCATTTCTATCCAATTTCCATCATCAGTATGCTGCTTAAGCATAGCAAGATCAGGATCTATTTCTTGTAGAAAGGTCTTAACGATTTCGTGTTGAAAATCCTTGTCGCCACCGGAAATTTCTTCGAGATAATCAAAGGAAACGAGACTCATTTTTTGATGCCTTAATTATTTGAGTTTGCTATCTGTTTGAGACAAAACTAACAGGCAAAGCCTATACATTAGCGTGATTTAACGAAAAAAACAGCTAAATGACCAAAATGTTCCGCTCATTTCTGTCAGGTGTAGGGCACTATGTCCCTGAAAAGGTAGTAACGAATGCTGACCTTGCCAAGATTATGGATACCTCTGATGAATGGATCAGAGAACGAACCGGCATTGAACAACGGCATCATTTTACCCCCGGAGTTGATACTTGTGCCAATATGGGCGTAAAAGCAGCACGAATCGCAATTAATCGAGCTGGACTTCAGCCTGAAGACATTGATTTTATTGTTTTTGCAACCCTTAGTCCCGACTATTTCTTCCCCGGTTCAGGTGTCTTGGTTCAGAAAGAACTTATGGGCAATAAAACGGTAGGTGCTTTGGATGTAAGAGACCAATGTTCCGGATTCATTTATGCCTTATCGGTTGCAGACCAGTTTGTAAAGACCGGGATGTATCGAAACGTTCTGGTTATTGGTTCCGAAATTCATAGCACTGGATTAGATATGACTACTAGAGGCAGAGGCGTTTCCGTCATTTTTGGCGATGGCGCAGGTGCTGCGGTTGTAAGCAGGTGTGAAGAGGAGATTCGTGGCATTTTATCTACGCATCTGCACAGCGAAGGTCAATATGCTGAGGAACTCGCGGTTTTAGATCCCGGGAGCAGTAGGGAAATCAGGCTTTCTAAGGAAATGATTGATGAAGGCAAAGGAATTTACCCTTACATGAATGGAAATTATGTTTTCAAGCATGCTGTAACCAGGTTTCCAGAAGCAATTATGGAATCATTGGCTGCAAATAATATGACGCCTGAACAGATAGATTTATTAGTTCCGCATCAAGCCAATCTGAGAATAACTTCTTACATCCAACAAGCCATGAATTTGCCTAACGAGAAAGTTGTTTCCAATATTCAAAAGTATGGCAACACCACAGCAGCTTCTATTCCGATTGCCTTAAGCGAGGCATGGGAAGATGGTAGAATAAAAAAAGGTGATATCATTTGTCTTGCTGCTTTTGGGAGCGGATTCACTTGGGCCTCAGCTTTGATAAAATGGTAAAGAAAGTCAGAGATTGTAGCCAATAGATTTTCTATTTTTGCGCTTTCAATCACTTCCCTCCATGAGTTTCCTACCAATTAAGTCAGCGCTGATTTCAGTTTTTGACAAAAACCGTTTGGAGCCAATCGTTCGCGAACTGTCAAAAAACGGCGTCCAACTGTATTCTACAGGAGGTACGGAAGCATTTATCAGACAATTGGGATTGGAAGTTACTTCGGTTGAGGCTTTAACGGGATTCCCTTCAATACTAGGTGGAAGAGTAAAGACACTCCATCCGATAGTTTTTGGAGGTATTTTGGCAAGAAAGGATTTAATGGACGACCTGAACGATATGGCTGGACACAACATCCCTCCTATTGATTTAGTAGTTGTAGACTTATATCCTTTTGAAAAAACTCTTGCTTCTGGAGCTGGCGAAGAAGAAGTTATTGAGAAGATTGACATTGGTGGTGTTTCTCTGATTCGCGCAGCAGCAAAGAATTTCAAATACACCACCGTAGTTTCAACTCCGGAGGACTTTCCTCTTCTACAGGAAATATTAGAAAAACAGAAGGCTTCAACAACACTCGAGCAACGTAGCTTTTTTGCTGCACATGCTTTCAATACAGTTTCTCATTACGATACGGCTATATTCCATTATTTGAATCGTGAAACAGCTATTCCTGCATTCAAAACCAGTCATTCAACAGGTCAACCCTTGCGTTATGGCGAAAACCCTCATCAGAAAGGGTTTTTCTATGGAAATTTGAATCAAGTTTTTGAAAAGCTAAATGGCAAGGAACTTTCTTATAACAACTTACTGGATGTTGATTCTGCCCTCAACCTGATATCTGACTTTACTGAGCCCAGTTTTTGTGTAATTAAGCATAATAATGCCTGTGGGATGGCTTCCAGGGAAACCGCCTTCGACGCTTGGAGAGCCGCTCTGGCAGGCGATCCAGTTGCTGCCTTTGGTGGTATCATTGCAACCAACTGCTCAATCGATCAGGCTATTGCAGAGGATATTGACAAGATTTTTTACGAGGTGCTAATGGCTCCAGATTTTACTTCAGAAGCGCTTGAGCTACTAAGTAAAAAGAAAGGTAGAATTATTTTGAAAATGAGGCCCATGGCAATTCCTCCCCGACAATTCAGAAGCTTACTTGGGGGAGTTCTTGAGCAGGAACGAGATTCAGTTACAGAAGGGAACCATGAAATGAAAGTGGTGACTCAACATCTTCCGAACCAAAACAAAATGGAGGATATGATTTTCGCCAACAAATTGGTTAAGCATACTAAGAGTAACGCAATTGTCCTTGTAAAAAACAAACAGCTTATCGGCTCTGGAACCGGACAAACTTCCAGAATTGAAGCATTGCATCATGCAGTTCAACGTGCTAAGCAATTTAATCATGAAGTATTTGATTGCGTTTTAGCTTCAGATGCCTTCTTTCCCTTTTCAGATTCAGTAGAAATGGCTTACCGTGAAGGCATCAGAACCATTATTCAGCCGGGTGGTTCAATTAAAGACCAAGATTCTATTGATTTTTGTAATACCCATGGGTTATCCATGGTTTTCACAGGCTTCCGCCACTTTAAACACTAAACCACACAGACCATCAGATGGGTCTTTTCGACGTAATACAGCAGGAAATTGCCATAGATTTAGGTACCGCCAATACTTTAATCATTTTTAAGGACAAAATAGTAGTTGATGAGCCTTCCATTGTTGCCATCAACAGGCAAACCAACAAGGTAATCGCCATTGGCAAACAGGCTCAACAGATGCATGGTAAAACCCATGAAAACATTAAAACTGTTCGGCCACTACGCGATGGAGTGATTGCAGACTTTCATGCTGCCGAGTATATGATTCGCGGCATGATTAACATGATACCTCAACGAAGCAGGTTCTTTTCACCTTCGCTCAAAATGGTAATCTGCATTCCTTCAGGAATCACAGAGGTTGAAAAAAGAGCAGTTAGAGACTCTGCGCAACATGCAGGAGCAAAAGAAGTTTACATGATTCATGAACCAATGGCAGCAGCTATTGGGATTGGAATTGATGTAGAAGAGCCAAAGGGCAATATGATCATCGATATCGGTGGAGGAACTTCAGAAATTGCCGTTATCGCTTTGGCTGGTATAGTTTGCGATCAATCGATTAGAGTTGCAGGTGATGAATTTACGAATGACATTTTGGATTATATCCGCCGTCAGCACAATATCCTTATTGGTGAACGAACTGCGGAAAACATTAAAATCAATGTTGGGTCAGCATTAACTGAACTAACTAATCCACCAGAAGAATATCAAGTATCCGGCAGAGATTTGTTAACGGGTGTACCAAAGAAGGTTACCGTTTCTTATGCAGAAATCGCACACGCTTTAGATAAATCTATTTCAAAAGTTGAATCAGCAATTCTTAGTGCACTAGAAATTACTCCTCCCGAGCTTTCTGCTGATATTGAAGAAAATGGAATATGGCTAACTGGAGGTGGTGCCTTAATTCGCGGATTAGACAAGCGCATTAGCCAAAAAACGAAGTTGAAAGTTCAGATTGCTGAAGACCCATTGCGTGCAGTAGTAAGAGGTACGGGCATTGCACTTAAAAACATCAATCGCTTTAACTTTCTGATGACCTAAGCGTCATGCGCAAGTTCATTGCCTTTCTGATTAAAAGGCACATCGTCGTTTTGTTTTTACTTCTGCAATCGGCAGCACTTTTACTCTCAGCGAGGCAAAATGCCTACCAAGAGGCAGAATACTTCAGTTCTGCCAATTACTTGATAGGGTCGTACTACAATTTTCTTCATAATACGGTAACTTTTGTTAAGCTAAGTAGTGTAAACGATAGCTTGTCAGAAGAAAATGCTCGTCTTAAAACATCTTTATACTCTTTCCAAAGAACAGATAGCAGCTCAAAAAATACAGTATCAGATACGCTAAACAAACAACAATACACTTTTACCTGGGCTAAAGTGGTTAACTCTACTACGCATTTAACCGCCAATTACTTAACCTTAAACAAAGGAAGCCTCCAAGGCATAAAACCTAGGTCAGCAGTGATTACCCCACAAGGGATTGTAGGTATTGTTAATCAGGTTAGCCCTCATTTTGCGACTGTAATTTCTGTGCTAAATCCTAAGTTCAGGCTTTCGTGCATGATAGAACCTGTTCATTATGCAGGAGTTTTATTTTGGGAGGGTGGTAATCATCGTGAGGCTATCCTTAATGATGTTCCGAGGCATGTGCCAATAAAAAAAGGTATGAAGATTTTAACTTCCCCTTACTCAAATATATTTCCTAGTGGAATTCCAGTTGGGTTTATCAGCAATTATGAGTTACCGGCTGGCTCTAACACTTATCGCATAACGGTTCAGCTCAATGCCGACATGAGGAATTTAGATTATATCTATGTAGTTGACGATTTGTTTAAAGATGAGCGTGAAAATCTTGAAAAAAATATGACTGAGGATGAAGAGTGACGTTCTATCGCTACTATTCCGGGTGTTGATTGGTCTTTTTTTTCAAGTCACCCTTTTTAGCCGAGTTGCTTTATTGGGTTGGCTTAGCCCATACCCTTATTTATGGGTATTGTTGCTTTATCCCGTTCAATGGCCTCGCTGGACTTCTTTATTGTTTGGATTTACAGTGGGATTAATTCTTGATATGTTTCTTAATACAGGCGGAATGCATGCATCTGCTTGTGTTTGGGTGATGGCTATTCGACAACCAGTACTTTCTATTCTTGTTCCACAATCCTCTTATGAAGAAGATATCAACTTCAATATTGAGGATATGGAGATACCCCGGTTTGCAACGTATGCCGGAATTCTGATATTGGTTCATCACGCTTGGCTCTTTGCTATTGAGATTTTCAGGTTCAGCAAGCTGCCTACTGCTTTATTAAAATCGGTACCAGCAGCGTTTATGACATTAGTATTTGTGATGATTTTCAGAATGTTACTAGTAAAGAGTGGACGGAAATATCAATAATCTTAGTAGAAAGAATACGGTCATAATCTTGATGATGGCGGTATTTCTGATTTACCTGTTGAGGTTGTTCTACTTACAGGTTATTGATGAGTCCTATGCCACATTAGCTGAACGAAACGCTATTCGTAAGATGACTGTTTATCCAGACAGAGGCCTTATTTACGACAGAAAAGGCAAGCTTCTCGTTGTTAATAAGCAAATCTTTGAAATCAAAGTAGTGCCAAGACTTATGAATGAAGCCATGGACACTTTGTCTTTCTGTGAGCTTCTAAAATTATCTAAACTAGAATTCATAGATAAAATCAAAAAAGCCAAGTCTTACTCACCCTATCTGCCTTCAACGTTTCTATCTCAAGTTAGCATCGACGAGTTTGCCAGAATTCAAGAAAGGCTTTTTGAGTTTACAGGTTTTTATGGAGAAAGCCGAACTGTCAGGGATTATCCATCTCCTATTGCAGGCCATGTTTTAGGCTACATTGGTGAGGTTAATGAAAAGCACATTGAAAAATCGAATCGCTATTATCAAATGGGGGATTATATCGGGATGGCTGGCCTTGAAAAGTTCTATGAACCATGGTTGAGAGGAGTAAAAGGAGTCAAATACCAGTATGTAGATGTTTATAACCGCGTACAGGGAAGTTTTAAAAATGGAGAAATCGACTCTTCTGCCGTTACTGGCGAAGATTTGCATTTAAGTTTAGACCGTGACCTTCAGCAATACGCAGAACAACTCATGATCAATAAACGAGGCTCTGTGGTTGCCATTGAGCCG
This sequence comes from Chitinophaga pinensis, assembly GCA_943373175.1. Taxonomy (GTDB): domain Bacteria; phylum Bacteroidota; class Bacteroidia; order UBA7662; family JAIXUI01; genus JAIXUI01. Next base: position 10,436 of record CALSBM010000022.1, read on the forward strand.
TCAACTGGTCAAATTCTTACATTTGTAAGTTCACCGACTTACAACCCCAATGATATGGTTGGATCGAAACGGTCGAAAACGTTCAGTAAACTTTACCGCGATCCAACTAAACCACTGTTTAATCGACCCTTGATGGCTTCCTATCCTCCTGGTTCGATTTTTAAGTTGGCTATGGCAATTGTTGGTCAGAAGCGGGGAATACTAAACCCAAGTACTACCTTTTTTTGTGGTTCAGGCTTTAATATAGGCTCTTTGAGAGTTAATTGCAATAATGGCGAAAACCATGGAGTTCCGGATTTACATCATGCTATCTCTGAATCTTGTAACGCTTACTTCTGCCATACCTTTAAAAACTATATGCTCAATCGGCAGCTTGGTAATAACTATGAAACTTACCGGATTTGGAGAGAAGATATCATGAGTTTTGGACTCGGTAAAAAGTTAGATATCGACATGCCTAATGAACTAAAAGGGTTAGTTCCTACGAATGAGTTCTTCGATAAGCGTTATGGGAAAAGGCGCTGGAAATGGACTAATATGATTTCTATGGCCATAGGACAAGGAGAATTAGGAGTCACTCCTATTCAGATGGCCAATTACATTTCGGTTTTTGCGAACAGGGGATATTATTATACTCCTCACCTTATTCAATATCTTGGAAAGAAAAAGGAAGTTCCCAAGCGATTTTTAGTGAAGCATGAAGTAGCAGACCGGAAATACTTCGAAAATGTTCTAAATGCCATGCAAGCAGTGGTTGAGCATGGAACAGCACGTTCAGCCTTTATTCCTAAAATTCCAATTCTGGGCAAAACAGGTACTTCCCAAAATCCACACGGTAAAGCGCATTCCATCTTTGTTTGTTTCGCTCCACGGGAAAACCCTAAAATTGCCCTTGCAGTGTATGTTGAGAATGCAGGATATGGTTCCCTATATGCTGCTCCAATTGCCAGTCTTTTGGTAGAAAAGTATATGACAGATACCATAAAACGACCTTGGGTTGAACAAAGATTGCTCGAAGCAAACTTATTAAACAACTAATGAGAGACACCCGGGAACAAAGAACGATTTTTCAATACGTTGACTGGCCAATCCTGATAACAGTAATTGGATTGATGTTGATAGGTTGGGTTTCTATTTACGCGGCAGTTTACAATCAAGAACATAAATCCATTTTGGATTTAAGCCAAAGCTATGGCAAGCAATTGCTTTGGATTAGTGGCGCTTTCTTGATTCTAGTAGTGGTTCTTGGTACTGATTACCGGATTTTTGAACCGGTTTCTTATTTCTTTTATGCGCTTACTTTGTTGTTATTGGCCTTGGTTCTGATTTTTGGAAAAGAAGTTAATGGCGCAAAAGCTTGGTTTGAAATTGGAGGCTTTAGGCTACAGCCTGCAGAGTTTGCTAAGGTTGCAACCTGTTTAAGCATAGCGAATTACATTGGAAACTCAGGACTTCGGTTTGATAAACTCTTGCATACCATCGTGCCTGTTTTAATGATTGCTGCCCCATTATTCTTTATCATGCTTCAGCCAGACACTGGCAGTGCCTTGGTATATTTCAGCTTCATCTTCATCATGTACCGGGAAGGACTCTCTATTAATTACCTTCTGCTGATTGCGTTTTCAGCCATAATGGCGGTGTTAGCTCTGCTTTTTGATAAAGTAGTGCTGATCTCATTTCTATCCGGAATAGGAATCGTTTATGTTTTGTTCGCGAGATTTAAAATGCGGGCTTTTCTCAATTACCTTCCAATGTTGGTCATAGGTCTTTTCTTGGTCATCGCAATTGATTTTATTTTCCATCAAGTGATGGAACCGCATCAACAGGACAGGATCAATGTTTTACTTGGAAAAGAAACCGACATTAAAGGAATTGGTTATAATGTGCATCAAAGTAAAATTGCTATTGGTTCCGGCGGATTTCATGGAAAAGGTTTTTTAGAAGGAACTCAAACAAAACTCAACTTTGTACCTGAACAAAGTACCGACTTCATTTTTTGCACAATTGGAGAAGAGTGGGGTTTTATTGGAAGCATGGTGATGCTAAGCCTTTACAGTTTTTTGATTGTGCGAATCATAACCTTGGCGGAGCGGCAGAAATGGCGGTTTGCCCGTATTTATGGATATGGAGTTGCCTCTATTCTGTTTTTTCATGTTTTTATCAACATCGGTATGACTATAGGGCTTTTGCCAGTAATCGGAATCCCACTTCCATTCATCTCTTATGGTGGTTCAAGCATGTTCGCCTTTACTCTTCTTATTGCTATTTTCCTCCGTTTAGACAATACCCGAAAACTCGTTCTACAGTAATTTGTTACGATACTATCTATGAAACAAGTTTTGACCTATTTCATCCAGGTGTTCCGTAAAAACGGCCCACATCAACCTGCTAACTTTAACTTAAAAGTGATGCATGGAATCAATAAAATCTCTATCGTCCTTTTTATGATTGGGGTATTGGTGTTGATTTATCGGGCGATTTTCTAAGGAAAATAGTCTCTGAGCTACAAATACTCATCATACAGAAGCATCGACAGCTTAACATCATAAGTTGCTTCATTGATAAACAAGCATTCGTAAGCCGGAATATTTTTTCAGCTTCAAAGTCGAGAAATTTTCAGAATGAAATTGTTTATGTTATAGATTCATTTTCAACCCAATGGGATGACAAACGCATACTTCGGATTGAGTTTTATCTATCCATGATTGGTGGCGTCCCAAAAACCGCTTCGTAGTCTAAAAGGTTAGTACGTTTATCTATATTTATATTCCAATTTCTATCAGAAATAACCGGACAGTGTTTACCTTTGCGCCCGAAACGAATTTCGCTTTATGGCCAATATTGGTAAAATCAGTCAGATCATCGGTCCTGTAGTGGACGTTGCCTTTACAGGTGAATCCAACACACTACCCAAAATCTACAGCGCGCTTTACGTTGAGAAATCCAACGGACAGAAAATCGTGCTGGAATGTCAACAACACCTCGGAGAGGATTCAGTACGAACCATCGCAATGGACTCAACTGAAGGTTTGGTTCGAGGAATGGACGTAATTGATACCGGTTCAGGTATTTCTATGCCCATTGGTCCTTCCATAAAAGGACGTCTTTTCAATGTAGTAGGAGAAGCCATTGATGGATTGAAGCCAATTGAATCTAAAGAAGGACTTCCAATTCACCGTGAAGCGCCAAGCTTCGACAACCTAACAACTACCTCAGAAGTACTTTTTACCGGAATAAAGGTTATCGACCTTTTAGAGCCTTACGTTAAAGGCGGCAAAATCGGATTATTTGGGGGAGCTGGTGTAGGCAAAACAGTGCTTATCATGGAACTCATCAATAACATCGCAAAAGGGTACGACGGTATGTCGGTTTTTGCCGGTGTAGGTGAACGCACTCGCGAAGGAAACGACTTGCTCCGAGAAATGATTGAATCCGGTGTAATCAAATACGGTCATGAATTCAGCGAAGCCATGGAAAATGGTGAGTGGGCTTTAGACAAAGTAGATTACGAAGAACTGGCGAAATCTCAAGCCACGTTGGTATTCGGCCAAATGAATGAGCCCCCAGGTGCTCGTGCACGTGTAGCACTCTCTGGATTAACTATCGCTGAACACTTCCGCGATGGCGATGCTACTGATCCAAATGGAAAAGATATTCTATTCTTCATCGATAACATCTTCCGCTTCACTCAGGCAGGTTCAGAAGTATCAGCACTTTTAGGTCGTATGCCTTCAGCAGTAGGTTATCAACCAACTCTTGCTACTGAAATGGGCTTAATGCAAGAGCGTATCACCTCAACCAAGCGTGGTTCTATTACTTCCGTACAAGCAGTTTATGTTCCTGCGGATGACCTTACAGACCCTGCTCCTGCTACTACCTTTACCCACTTGGATGCCACAACCGTACTCTCTCGTAAAATTGCAGAACTCGGGATTTATCCTGCGGTTGACCCTCTCGATTCTACTTCTCGTATTCTCAGCCGTGATGTTTTAGGTGATGCTCATTACAATTGCGCAATTCGAGTGAAAGAAATTCTACAACGTTACAAAGAGCTTCAAGATATTATTGCTATTCTTGGAATGGATGAGTTATCCGAAGAAGACAAACTCATTGTTCATAGAGCACGCCGTGTACAGCGATTCCTTTCACAACCATTCTTTGTTGCAGAGCAGTTCACAGGTCTTAAAGGGGTAATGGTTCCAATTGAAGAAACTATTCGCGCTTTCAACATGATTATGGATGGAGAAGTTGATGAGTATCCTGAGGCGTCATTCAACCTGGTTGGAAGCATTGAAGATGCTATCGAAAAGGGCAAGAAAATGTTAGCAGGTCAGGCTTGATCCTAAAATCAGCTATGAAACTCGAAATTCTCACCCCTGAAAAAAGCCTGTTTTCCGGAGATGTAGTCTCCGTAAAAGTTCCTGGTTCAAAAGGTTCATTTGAAATACTAAAGCAACACGCACCCATCATTTCATCCTTAGAGAGAAACGCAGAAATCAGAGTGATTACTCCTGATAACCAAACGCTGATGTTTCCGTGTAATGGTGGTGTAATAGAAGTATTGAATGATACTATCAGTATTCTTACTGAAGCCTAATTCAAACAAATTCCAAAAAGGCGGCCTACTTTATTGCAGGCCGCCTTTTTTATTGATAAATCTTTTCAAAAACATGCTCCTGATTTAATACAGGCTTAAAGTACATTTCAGCCTATTGAATCTTAGTTTTACAATTCAAAATTTGTTCGTTTGAAGACACCTTTACTTCTGCTTACCTGCCTGTTTTTGAGCCTTGAGGCTATGGCCCAAAAGGCAAGCCTGAGTGGAAAAGTCACCGACCAGAAGGATAAGTCTGAGTTGATTGGTGTTACTGTCTCCATTAAGGGTACTGCTTTAGGCATCAGTACTGATGCGCAAGGTAAATACCGCATCAATAACATACCTCCAGGCAACTACACCATTGAAGTTTCTTACATAGGCTACGCGAAAAAAATCTTCACCAATATTCGTTTTGAAAAAGATGAGAAAAAGGTGATGGATATTGCCTTATCTACCAGTGTCTTAACCTTTAGCGAGGAAGTTACAGTTGTTGGAGAAAAGCCTTTGGTGGACATCGAGCAATCAAAAACGGAACGAAATATTTCCATGGACAATATTGAAGCAGCTCCTGTTAGGCAAGTACAGGGGTTGCTCAATACTCAAGCTGGAGTGGTGTTGAATCCTGAAGGCATCTCAATACGTGGTGGACGAACCTACGAAACCGCCTATATGATTGACGGAGTATCAGCATCTGACCCTCTTGCCGGTACCGGTTTTGGAATTGACCTTGGGACTAACTCTATTGACAACATCTCAGTAACTACTGGAGGAGGCGATGTTCAATATGGAGATGGAACTGCGGGTATTGTAAATACTAGCACTCGTTCTGGCGGAAAGCGTTTCGAATTTGGTGGTGGTGTTAAAAGAGATAACCTTGGCTTCAACCGAAACTGGGCATCAGTTTGGAATAATTCAACTTATGAGTTTTCCATGGGTGGTCCGATGAACTTCATTTCCAAAAAACTCAAGTTCTTCTCATCCTTCAAATCGATTTTTGATGACCAGTTTTATCGTCGTCCAGCTAATCAAATCGTTTCTTCTCTTTATCCGAATACTTCTTGGTCGCCCTATCAGGATAATAGATGGGCAGGTATGATAAAATTGGATTACGAGATCAATCCAAAAATCAAACTATCTGTTACCTATCTGAAATCTGTAACAATCAATCAAGATGTAAACATGTTGCGTGTTACTGGAAATGATGTTCCATTTCTGCCCGGATTTCAATACGATTTCAGTTTGCAACCAGATAACGCCAACACTTACACCTCCGATAACAGCATGTTCATTCTGAACTGGTCACACAATGTCAATAAGAAATTTTCTTACAAGATATTAGCCAGCCGGATGTTTGTTCGACTCAGGGCTGATGCCAACGGCAGGTATTGGAGGCCCGGTACGGTTGACAGCGAGTTCGACCCCGATGCCATCATTACTTTTCCTTCTACCCTATTCAATCCTGCAGACAGCGCAGTATTTGTTAACCCCGGTCCAGGACTCTACAACAATGGTGGAATTGGCACCCTCTGGCACGACCATTATGTAGAGGAACTAACTACCCGATTTAACGGCACTTATTATTACAGTTCGAGCGGTAATAGAATTCTGTTTGGCTCAGAAATTAAGCGTCAAGACATGCAATGGATTGACATTATTCGTCCTTGGATTGGCGCTCCAATAGTTTTACCTAATGGCCAGACTACACAAAGTTTCCGTCTTGGAGATTATAGCGATGTATGGAAGGTTACACCAACAAGGGGCGCATTTTACGCTTCAAATAAACTAAAGTATAAAGGGCTTAACGCGGAATTCGGCGGACGGTTGGAATTCTGGTTTCCAGGGGCGTTTGTGGATCAGGCCGTTAATGACAGCCGCTCTCCTATCCGAGATGAAATTCGCCAGGATTATCTGAACAACCCATCGCTTATGGGAAATCGTTTTAAAATGCGTTTCCTACCAAAAATTTCTGCTTCTTTTCCAATCAGAGAAAACCAGGTGATGTTTTTTAATTATAACCATTCCATGGTACTCCCCCATCCTTCCTTTATTTACCAAGGGCTGAATCCATTGTATCAAGATCGCTCGGTTGTTTCAAGAGTTGGAAATCCTAACCTTAACCCCGAGGTCGATATTTCGTATGAGTTAGGGCTGAAAACACAAATTACTAACAACGACGCCTTTACGATTACCACTTATTGGAAAGATAAATATGATTTTATTACGGCAGCAAGTATTCAAATCAAAGATCAAAATGGGAGAGAACTAACTCGGACTATTCGCATTAACTCAGACTATGCAAGAGCAAGAGGAATTGAGTTAAGTTATCTAAAGCGAATTGGTAAATGGTTCAATGGTCAAGCCGCATTCTCCTATTCTACCGTGCGTGGTCAAAGCTCTTCCGCTAATGAGGCTCTTAATCAACTCCTCAATACAGGTAATAGAGAAGATACACGCGAAACTCCTTTAGCTTGGGACAGTCCATTAGATTTGAAAGGAGTAGCCATTTTTACTGTAGCTACCAAAACCGGACTTTGGGGTAAGAAGTGGCTCAATAACTTCTCATTCTATTTCGAAGGTATTTACAGAACCGGAAGGCGATATACACCTTTCATTTTTAGAGGTATTGAGCCTATTACCAACAGACCAATCTATGAAAGAGACCCTAATCCTGCATCGCTTTGGTCCGGATTAGGAGAATCTAACTGGTGGGTTGATATGAATTTTAGAAAATGGTTCAGCGTTAGAAAGGTAAGGTTTGAGTTCTCTATTCAAATCACCAATGTCTTCAATACGCTAAACGGTATAGTTCCCAATCCAGTCACTGGAAGAGCGTATCGCAATGGAGATCCGCTTCCTTCTACACAACGCGACCCCTTGTATTTAGATCCAAGAGATGCACGTTCTTTTGGTACTCCACCAGATGATCCATCCAGATTCCGTGCTCCTCGCCAAGTAATATTTGGATTGAATTTCAAATTTTAATTCACAGAGTTTTCACTCAAACTAAAAAGGGGCTTTCTCAATTATGAAAAAGCCCCTTTTTTATTTAAATCAAGTCAAGTTTAAACTATGTCAAAACAAATATTTTTCACGATTTAATTCTCCTGCTATGAACACGAAATCAATTGAATACTATTGAATACAATTTATTCCAATCTATATACTTACTCTGAGTTGGGAAGAATTAGTAATGCTCGAATACTCGAAAGTTCTAGTATTTCACTAGCAACAAATCTGAATGTTCACTAAATTTTTTACATGGACATGGACAAAATTATAAATCATAACTCCTGAAATTACTAATCAATGCCTATCAGACAAAAGGATATTGTAATGTTAGTACAAATGGAGCTTTTCTCGGCAGTTATACGCAGATTCAAACTCAGATTCATGCAGATCAGCATGATAACAGAACAAACCTAAATCGATCAACTGTTACTCGAAAATTTGCTCTAGTATTTTTTCCTTCATGTGAAGCATACTATCTGCGTAAAATGGTGAAATAGGAAATTGAATTATCTGTGATACTTCACTTTTTATCCCAGTATATAAACTTGTTTTTAAAAAATCCACGAAGGGAATCAATCAACACGACGATTCAAAATTGCAATTTTAAATACCACTTTTTCAAAGCATAAAAAAAAGCCCGAAGTTTATACAACGAGCTTATTAAATTCTAGAACAGGTTTGTTAGTCTGGAAGTTGTGTAGAAGGATGATGTACTGGTTTATTAACAAAGTACCAGGAAGCAAAGAAAAATGCAGTAAAGAAAATATCTCCTGATATTGTATTTCCGAAGAAAGGGATTGCCATGGTAAGGCAAGTCAATAAACCTTGCCAGTTATGAGAGTAAGTATCATGATTGTACCAAAACTCCAAATTAGTTGTCAGGAAGAAAAAGGTAGAAGCCAAAAGCGAGCTTCCTAAAAGTTTATATGGATGAGTATTTGACTTTAATGTGAAGCGACCCAGTAAGGTTATCATCACAAATGAAAGATAGACAATCCAAGAGCCATCATAATTTCCGCCTAAATACAAGTAGTCACCAATTACCAAGGCGGATAATGGCAAAAGAATCGCCAAGGAAAGATGAGGCATAATTGCACCGGCAAAAAGAGCCATACCACCAATTGGAGTAAAGTTTGGCGGGTGTGGAAGTGCTCTGCTAATGGTCGCTAATGCAATTAGTGCAACGAACATCGCCCACTGGCGAACTTTAAGTTTGTTCATCATGCAGCAAAAATGATGAAAAAAGGGCAAAAAAAGAGGCTCAATCGAGCCTCTTCAATAGTTTTATTATTCACAAGTTACTTACGAAGAGCTTCTTTTCTTTCCTTCATCTCCTTTGCCTTTTCCAACAGATTGATGTTTGCATACAATTGTTGTAATGCCAACAAAGTATTGTTGTCTTTAGGCTGAAGTTCAAGTGCTTTTTCTAAGTATGGTTGAGCAATCTTAAAAGTTGCTTGCGATTTCTTTTTTAGCTCATCGTACTTTTTAACATCCTTCGTAGGCACCTTGTTTGCTGCATTTGCAATTAGAGCACCGTTGTTAAAGAACATGATTCCTAAGTTATAATATCCATCAAAATAAGTTGGATCTACTTCGAAACTCTTTTTGTAATAAAGCACGGCGTTATTTTCATCTTTCAGGTCATCATAGCATTTACCTAAGGCAAAATAAAGTGACGAGTTCTTAGGATCCATTTCAATGGCTTTCGATAGCATCTCAATTGCTTTGCTAGAATTATTAGAAGCGAGATAAATATTAACCTCTTCTACTACAAACGCCTTCTCAGAAGGAAAAACCTGCCGACCTTTTGCAAGAGTGGCTAAAGCACCAGCAGTATCCTTTTCTGATTTCATAATGTTGGCCATGCTGATGTAAATCTGTGCCTTTTGAAGTTTGCGATCTAATGCAGCTTGGTAATACTTCAATGCCTTTGCCTTTTGGCCAGCTTTTTCAGCGAAAACACCTGCATTTAGATATACATTACTATCCACTGGATCTGATGCTATGATAACTTCAAAATCTGAAAGGGCACCGGCAAAATCGCCCTTATTATACTTCACTATGCCTTTATTATAATATTCTGAAAGTTGGTACGCTTTGGCATACTTCAACATTCTGTCAGCATTTTCAGGCTCATCTTTGAAGTCGTCCTTTTTATCGAACTCCAGACATTTGGTATAACTTTCAATGGCAATCGGAAGTGGGTCAGGATGAATTTTTCTAGTAGTATCTTTCCCATAGAGCTCCCAATAAACAGTGCCTCTCCAATACCAGGCTTTGGCATCCTGTGCGGTAGATGAACTCTGAACAGCTTCATCAATTACTGTCATGGCTTCTTTTAATTCACCATTACGGTAATGGATAATCGCGCTTTGAACTTTAAATTTTTGCGCGAATACTAGGGTAGTGGTTCCGGTCAATAGCAGAACCAGGATGAATTTTCTCATGTTATTCAGTTGCTTGGCTGTTGTCTTCAGTTGAGTTTATATCAGTGTCTTGGTTAGAATCAGGATCTTGCTCGGGTATTTCTATTTCACGTTCTACTCTGGCGATAGATGCAATGCTGTCATCATCATCCAGTTTAATCAATCTTACACCTTGGGTATTTCGACCCATGATGCGTAAATCTGTTACTCCAATTCGAATAGTAACACCAGATTTATTAATAATCATAAGGTCATCAGCATCTGATACATCAGTAATGGCTACTAATGTTCCGGTTTTATCTGTAACGTTAAGGGTCTTCACCCCCTTACCACCTCGGTTAGTGATTCGGTAATCTTCGAGGGCTGAACGTTTTCCATATCCGTTTTCAGAAAGCACAAGGACAGATCTTTCTCGGTCATCGACACAGACCATGCCAATGACTTCATCCTTTTCATCGTCGAGTTCTATACCCCTTACACCCGTTGCAGTTCTTCCCATGGAACGAACTTTTGCTTCGGGGAAGCGAATGGCTCTACCTGAGCGAACCGCAAGCAATACTTCACTTGTACCAGAAGTTAGTTTTGCTTCAATTAAACGATCTCCTTCATTGATATTCAGAGCAGTAATTCCATTTGCTCTCGGTCTAGAGAAAGCTTCAAGCTGGGTTTTCTTAATAACCCCTTGACGCGTTGCAAACATGATGTAGGTATTGTTTAGATACTCTTCATCAGTCAGATTTTTCACGTTGAGGTAAGCTCTAATTTTATCTTCAGCAGCAATATTCAGCATATTTTGGACTGCTCGGCCTTTAGAATTCTTACTTGCCTCGGGAATTTCATAAACTTTTGCCCAAAAACATTTACCTGTTTCGGTAAAGAACAACATATAGTTATGGGTAGAAGCAATGAAAATGTGTTCTATGAAATCCTCGTTACGAGTAGATGAACCAGTAAAACCTCTTCCTCCCCTATTCTGTTTGCGGTATTCTGTTAAAAGCGTGCGTTTGATATAACCCATGTGGGAAATGGTGATGACCACATCCTCATCGGCAATCATATCTTCCATTCTAAATTCTTCAGCGGAATACTCTATGGTAGATCTTCGTTCATCTCCATATTTTTGGCCCATTTCAGAAACTTCATCGCGGATAATGCCCATTCTACGTTCTTCATTTGAAAGAATGTCTTTGTAATCTGCAATTTTGGCCATCAACTCATCATATTCAGCCTTCAGTTTCTCAATTTCCAGCCCTGTTAGGCGGCGTAGTGGCATATCGAGAATAGCTCTGGTTTGAATTTCATCCAAACCAAAACGATTCATCAGATTCTCCATTGCCAGTTGAGGCGTAGAAGATTCCCTGATAATTTTCACTACCTCCTCAATATTGTCAACCGCGATAATGAGTCCTCTAAGGATATGGGCACGCTTCTCGGCCTCTCTTAGCATGTATTGAGTTCGCCTCACCACCACCTCATGGCGATGATTCACATAATGGCGAATCATATCCAGCAAATTCAACGTCTCCGGCTTTCCATTTACAAGCGCAATGTTGTTGACGGAGAAGGTGCTTTGCAGATTAGAGTATTTGTAAAGGTGGTTCAACACAACGGAAGCCATTGCATCACGTTTAATGTCGAACACTACGCGGATACCTTCACGGTTAGATTCGTCTCTTAAATCGGAGATTCCTTCGAGTTTTTTATCATTGATAAGATCCCCAATTTTGGAGAGCATATCTGCTTTATTAACCTGATAGGGAATTTCGGTGATGACAATTCTTTCGCGGCCATTTTCCAGCGTTTCAATGTTTGACTTCGCTCTCATGACCACACGGCCTCGACCGGTCAACAGTGCTTGTTTCACACCTTCATAACCATATATAATTGCACCCGTTGGGAAATCAGGCCCTTTTACGATGTTTAAAAGTTCCTCTATAGCAATTTCCTTATTGTTGATGTATTCTACTATAGCCCGGCATACCTCACGCAGGTTGTGAGGAGCCATATTGGTTGCCATGCCCACGGCAATACCGGAAGCACCATTTACAAGCAGATTGGGAATCTTTGCTGGTAAAACCTTAGGTTCTTGTAAGGAATCGTCGAAATTATTTTGGAAATCAACTGTTTCCTGTTCGATTTCTCCAATCATTTCTTCGGCAATGCGAGTTAGCCTTGCTTCAGTATATCGCATGGCAGCCGGACTATCACCGTCTATCGAACCAAAGTTACCTTGGCCATCCACAAGCCTATACCGCATACTCCAGTCTTGCGCCATACGAACCATAGCGTCGTAAACAGAAGTATCGCCGTGCGGATGGTACTTACCGAGTACTTCCCCAACGATACGCGCCGATTTCTTGTATGGTTTGTTCCAACCTACACCTAACTCATGCATGCCAAAGAGCACCCTGCGGTGAACTGGCTTAAGACCGTCACGTACGTCCGGTAATGCTCTTGCTACAATCACTGACATCGAGTAATCGATGTAAGCGGTCTTCATCTCATCCTCAATGTTAATGGGGATGATTTTTGTCCCTTCCGACATGTTATTTTTTAATGCGGTCCGAAGATAGGCAAAATGAGGGGTATTTTTGCGGCATGTCAGCTCGAATTGCCTGTGGGCTTATGCTCCTTTTTTCACTGACCGGCAATACCGTCCGGGCTCAGAAAAGACTACCTGCACAGCTTGATACACTGAGTAAATTAGTGCGAACTTTCTCAGAATCAACCCAACAGAATGTTCGGGCTGATGCCAATGCTCGATTTATTCGAATTTTGGTTCAGGTCTTAAAAGATGAGGGAGATCAGTGGTATTATCTCGACACATTGCGACCGATTTCCGTTTTATCAAGTCCAGATAAGCTATTCAGAATCGTTACGTGGCAAGTCAAGGTGGAAGAAGGTACGGTGCGTCATTACGGTTGCATTGTGAGAAAATCAAACTTAGCTCGACCTATCGTTCCTTTGTTTGATGACTCGGATTTGATTGGCCCTTCAGAAGATACCTCCTTAGGTATTATGAACTGGATGGGTTGTCAATACTACGACATTCACCAAACTGGCAAAGGGGAAAAAGCTATTTATACGTTAATAGGACACGACACTTATGAACCCTTTTCTCAGAGAAAAATCATTGAAACGCTGACCTTCAATGCTCAGGGTAGGGCTCAGTTTGGTGTGCCGCTGTTTGAAGATAAAGCAGGAAAGAAGCTTTTAAAGCGTAAAATTATGGAGTATAGCAAGCAAGCAACGATGATGCTTCGGTTTGTAAAGGATAAAAACATGATTGTTATGGATCATTTAGTTCCTGCCAATCCTAAAAACAAGGATATGCGCTTTGATTATGTTCCTGACTTGTCTTACGATGCATATCTCTGGAAAAAAGGCCATTGGGTGTTTCAATCGAACATAAGCCTCAGAAATGACCCGGATGGCAAAACTTACCTAGCTCCTGAAAAACCACCAATCATAAAAAAGTGAAAAAGCACCTTTTGTTACTCACGCTGTTTACAGCAGGTATTGTACTCCAAGGATGTAAATCCGGCAAACAAGCAACTCTTGGCATTGGCTCATCATCGAAACCTAAAAACATTGTATTGCTTATAGGTGATGGAATGGGACTGGCTCAGGTTTATGCTGCAATGGTTGCCAATGGCATGTGGCTAAACTTAGAACGGATGCCGGTCATCGGACTTCATAAAAGTTACTCATCCGATAATCTGATCACCGACTCAGCAGCCGGAGCTACTGCTTTTTCTATTGGGAAGAAAACATACAACGGTGCAATAGGAGTTGATTCAACGGGCAAGCCCAATGAGACAATTTTGGAAGAAGCGCATCGGAAAGGAATGGCAACAGGACTGGTAGTAACCTGTGCAGTTACTCATGCAACACCGGCCTCATTCGTTGCCCATCAAAAAAGCAGGGCTATGAATGAAGCAATTGCACTCGATTTTCTTCAAGCTAAGTCTGATGTTGTCATTGGTGGTGGGAAGCAGTATTTCGAGAAGCGAGAAGACATGCGCAATCTTATTGTTGAATTGAAAGGGTTAGGCTACACTTATGTGTCTAACAAGGATAGTTTGAATTATAACCCGAACAGTGAAAAATTCATTGCCCTATTAGCAAACGATGAATTACCAAAAATGTCGGAGGGTCGAAGTGATTATTTGCCTGTAGCAACTCAGGCTGCTTTAGAACGGTTGAGTAAGATCAAGAAAGGCTTTTTTCTAATGGTTGAAGGTTCTCAAATTGATTGGGGAGGCCATAACAACGAAGCTGACTACATTATTCGCGAAACCATTGACTTCGATGCAACGATTAAAACTGTCTTAGACTTTGCCGAGAAAGACGGAGAAACGTTAGTGATAGTTACAGCAGACCATGAGACGGGTGGCTTAGCTATTAACGGAGGTAGCAAGGAAAAAAAGTTAGTTGAAGCTGCATTCACAACAAAGAAGCATACTGGCATTTTGATACCGGTATATAGTTTCGGTCCCGGTTCAACAGTATTTTCAGGGATTTATGAAAACACCGCTATCTATCACAAAATGAAGTGGTTATTAAATTGGTAGTTTCCTACTCACCAGAATAAAAAAGGCCGGAAATTCCGGCCTTTTTCTACTCATTAACTATTCAAATTAAGCCACTACAGCGTGTTCGCTTAATTGAAACCCCTGACGGTGTAGATTCTGAATCGTAAGACTTGGATCTTCTTTGATGTATTTTCTTAGTTTAACAATGAAAACATCCATACTTCTGGCAGTGAAGTAAGAATCTTCTTTCCAGATAGTTTTTAACGCTTTCTCTCTAGTAAGCACATCGTTTTTATGCTGGCAAAGCATTTTCATCAACTCAGCCTCCTTGGGCGAGAGTTTCTGAGCATTGCCATTATCAGTATTGACGATGGTTCTCAGTCTAAAATTAAACTTGAGCCTACCAACAGCAAACTCATTTTCCTCTTGATTTTCTAAGGAGAGCTTTCTGTTGATGATTACTTTTACTTTAGCCAATAACACCTCAGAATCGAAAGGTTTCGTGATGTAATCATCTGCTCCAAGTCTGAAGCCTTCCAAAATATCGGCCTTTTGATTTTTGGCAGTCAGAAAAAGCATAGGCATTTCAGGATTAACCTTGCGGATTTCTCTAGCAAGGGCAAATCCATCAAGCTTAGGCATCATGACATCCAGCATGCACAAATCGAATGACGCTTTCCGAAACCAAGCGAGGCCTTCAATGCCATCACGAGCAAGCGTTACGGTAAAGTCATTCAATTCGAGATAGTCCCTGAGAACGCGACCAAAATTTTGATCGTCCTCAACAAGCAGTACCGACAGCGTTCTACCGCGGATTTCTGCTTCCATCAAATTCTGTTTGTTTTGCATAAGGGCAGACTGATTTCGAATGTGGTTCCTTTATTGATTTCACTTTTTACCCGAATATCACCTTGGTGCATATCAATGATTTCCTTAACGTAGCTAAGGCCTAACCCAAAACCTTTTACATCGTGTCGATTTCCGGTAGATTCCCGGTAGAATTTATCGAAACAATGGCGTATAGTTTCTGGTTTCATGCCTTTTCCGTTGTCTGAGATTTCAATAATTATTCGGTCTTGATGGTTAAACGTGTAAAGGTTAATTTCAGGTTGGGTGTCGGAGTATTTATTTGCATTATCGATTAAATTGAAGAACACGTTGGCCATGTGAACTTCGTCAGCTTGTGTAAAACATTGGTCTGCTGAAAAGTATGTTGAAATTTTTCCACCTCGGTCTTCAACTTGTAAACTTAGCATGGAAACAGCCTGCTGAATGACATCGTGAATACAAAGTGCTTCTGTGTTTAACTGAAGGTCTTTACGCTCCAACTGTGCCATTTGAAGCACTTTTTCAACTTGTTTATTCATCCTTTTGTTCTCCTCACGGATGATTCCGGAATAATACTGAATCCTTCCTTGATCCTGGATAACTTTAGGATTGTTCAGGGCATCGGTTGCAAGCGATATGGTTGCTATAGGAGTTTTAAACTCATGCGTCATATTATTGATGAAATCAGATTTGATGTCAGAAACTTTTTTCTGACGCAACAATGCCCATCCAGAGGCAAAAAACGCAGTGAGAATCAATAAACTAAGTGTGCCAGAGACCCAAACTAAGGCAAATAAATTTTGAATGATATAGGAATCCTTATTCGGAAACACCAATGCAAGTCGTAATTTGGAATCAACAACGTCGCTAGTAAATAAATTAGCCATGTAGATTTTTTCATCAGCTCCTTCATTTTGAAGACCAGCAGTTCGATAAATTGGCTGAACTCCTCTGAAAACAGCAAAATCAAAGGGAATATCAATTCCTGATTTTTTAAGTTCTCTTTCTAGCATGTTCTGAATCTCAGCAGAGTCAATCCGGTCTTTCACATCCTTTTGACCAGCAAAATAATTTACCATCACTTTCTTCATTTCCAGATCTAACGCTTTTGCCTTAAGTCTGGCTTTCTCTTCAGCTTGCTTTCTCTCTAATTCCAAATTCCGTTTGTGCATTTCTGCTTCACTATTTTCATTTCCAACTTTTTTATGAAGGTTGAAATTCTCAGTTAAAGGGTTTTCTGCCGAAGGCCCTTTGACAGGCCCGGCATAAGAAAAACGAACATTGGAGAATAAACCGTTTTCTCGAACTTCTTCCTCTACGCATCTGGCTGTACAATCCTGGATAAAATCTGGTTGTAAGAACTTAGCTACTTGTTGATTTACTGCTTTTATTTTCCTCATCCGAAGAGAGTCAAGGCGTTTCAATGCTGGAAAATCTATGGTTGGCAACTTATTTCCACGATGGTTAAACATCACTATCTGGCTATCCTGAATAATAATTTCTGGAAATATATCCTTCAATAAATTATTGATTTCTAAATGGTTAGTTAATCCTAATTGAAGTAACGGCTCCAATTCTTTGATGTTTTGCCATCTGTCAAACTCTAACAATTCAGGCGTACCCTGAAAATCAGGTTGTTGAATTTCAGGCCCTAAAGACCCAAAAGGAGCAAATCTTTCTTCCTTTTCCTTTTGAACTGAAGATAAATCACGCTCATTCTGTGTTGCTTTAGATTTTCTATGTGAAGGTTGGTTGGCAACTGCCTTTTTAACTGAAACTTGAGGAGCTGCAATCGGGGTTGGTTCAGACTTGGCGATTAATCTCGTAATATCTGTTTTTACCATATCGCGAGCTTCTTTCTCTTCCAGTCTCTGGTTTACTCGTTGAGTAATGTCATACACCTTCCTGTCAAAAGATTCGGTTTCAAGCCTAATGGTATTCTTAAGCCAGAAGTACTGAAAACCCAATATTCCTGTCATAGTAAATGCCAGCAAGGTGATGATTCCGTAAAGCAGCCGTTTATTCATGATTCAAAATTAAAAAGTACACGAAGGTTGTAAATCCGATTAACCTTTCTTTAACTCCCTTTAACCCCTCTTTAACCGATTGATTTTCAATATAAGGATAGTTTTGATTTCACAAAACCAACACCATGAAACACAAAATCACTACGATTCTAACCGTCTGCCTTTTGGCACCTATCCTCGTTTTTAGCCAGACTTCGAAAAAATCTGAACCAAAAAAGAAAAAAGAGACTAAGGTTCAAGTTAAAATCTTGACTGAGGATAACGGAGTTTCGATTAACCTTGATACAAGCTTTGCTAACTTGGATGAAGCAAATGCAGCGATAAAAAAGTTAACTAAAAGAAAAGGACGCACCGAATCCAAAGATGCTTTCCAAGAAGACTTGTCCATCATCATGGAAGGTGATGTTGAAGCTGAAAATGAAATGCAAGCCTCAACAAGACCAAGAATCAAGATTTATGGTCATGGAAGGTCGAAAGATGCAGCGAAAGCATTAGATAGGTTACGCGTGTTAAATTTTGAACTTCCCGACATGCCTGAAATTCACGAAATGGAAGACATGCCAGAAATCCGAATGTTTCAACATGATTGGGCTATGGAAAATGGGAACCAGTTCAGCCTTGGAGTAACCGAAGTTGATAAAGATGTTTTAAACAAACTTGGAATAAAAGCGGGAGAGACGGAAGAATTGCTGGAAGACTTGAGCATAAGTGGTTCTGGTTCCAAAAACAAAATTAAAGTGTCTTTTGAAGTACTTGAGCCGGCTAAAATGTCCATCAGAGTTTTAAACCTTGATGGCAAGGAAATATACAGCCAGAATCATGCACGATACATCGGAAGGTTCAGCAATGCTATTGACTTTGGAAAGCGAATAAAAGGAGTCTATTACTTAGTTATCAGTGTAGAGGGCAAAAATTTAGTGCGAAAGATTACAAGAGAAGTAAACAATCAGTAAATCGCACTCAAAGAAAAAGGCTTAAATGTTAGGGCCTTATTTTATGATGTAGTAATGGATTGCGGCACGGTTTTCAGCTTGCTGGCAACGTAAATTCCCAGCAAGCTGAATGCGATAGCACCATATCCAACCCAATCGTAATGAAGAAGGTAAACATGACCATCAATAACATTTTCAGTAATTATCCTACTGGCAATTAGGGATGCCAAGCCGGCTGTAAGCTGTTGAATTGACGCATTTAGTGTCATGAAACTACCTCTAATTTTAGGGTTAACAGCCGCAGAAACCATCGCTTGCATCGGAACCATGCGTCCGCCAGTTGCAATAAAAAACAACCCACTTACAATTAAGGCTTGCCAAATTGGGGTCGGCCCTAAATGCGTAATCAGGAAAATTGGCAAACAACAAAACGCAGCAAAAATGGCATACATCCTGAATCGGCCATACTTATCTGCCAGCTTGCCGACAAGAGGAGAAGTAAACAAGGTGAGTAATCCACCTACAAAATAAATCCAAGTAAGCTGCTTCTCCGAAAACCCAACATTAGAGACCATGTATGGACTAATAAATGGGATGATGGAAAAATGCCCCAACATCAGAATAAACCCAAAAAATAAGGCCTTCCAATGATTCCTAACTTCGAAAATCGCTTTAAGTGTTTGAAAAGGATTACTTCGTTCCAAAGTCAGGTGTGAAGTTAGGTTTGGGATGTTCCTTACAATCAAGAACCAAACTGGCAACCCAAGAGCAGCCAGAAAGAAAAATGGGAAATGCCAGTTCCAGTAATTTGCCAGAAATATTCCCAAAGGAACACCTAACACGGAGGCCGCTGAAAAAGCGGCCATCACTTTACCCATTGCAGCCGCACGACGCTCTAAAGGAATAACATCGCTCACAATGGATAAACTTAATGCGCCTAATACGCCACCGAAAGCTCCTGTTAACACACGGGCTGCAAGCAACATTTCGTAGCTGTTTGCCAGGCCACACATCAAAGTACCAAGTAAGAAACCGGTGTACATATTTCTTAGCACAGCCTTTCTATCGAACCAGTCGATGTAAAACATGGCTAAAAACCCAGATATACCCGCAGAAAACGTGTAGCTCGACATGATAAAACCAAACTCGAGTGTATTAATGGACAAGGTTCTCATGAGCATTTTGCCTAAAGGCATGATGATCATAAAATCTACAATATTGGTAAACTGAAGAAGCGCAAGTGTGAACAGTAACCAGTTTTCTTTTTCAGAACTCATGAAAAAACTTGAGAATAGGATTAATTTGCTGTAAAGGAAAACGGTTTTTTTAAGTGAAAAAGTTCATCGGCATAATTTTATCATTAGCAAGTCTCACTGTGAGCGGACAACCCCATGGTGAAGAAGTAGTTAAACGCGGCTACTTACACCAAAACGACAGCACCTATTTTGTCTTCGACGAAGCATGGTATCACCAACAACCTACTCGAGTTTGGGTTACTGGCAGTTTCCGAAACTGGGATACTGAAACCAAAGCAGGCCCTTGGGAGTTGCAGAAGGCCGCTAAAGGCCAATGGATTTTACGAGTTCCAAACAAAGGTTTTAGTCAAATTCCAGTATCTGCTGCTTTTAAGTTTCGAACAAATGAAGGAAAATGGTTAGATCCTCCAACTGGCAGCCTTGATAGCGAGGGTGGTAATCTCGTTTTCATGAAAGGCATTAAACCGCCTCGAATTAGGCCTGAAATTGTTTCAGATGAAACTCTGTGGTTAAAAACTGAAGGGTTAGGCGATAAACTCACTTGGAATCCGGAAAAGTGGCAACTCACCAATAGTCTTGGTGAGGTATTGCCAATTGCCGAAATTCTTCCTTACAACGCAACCGAGGCTTTGGTTAAACCAATTTCTACCATCGATAAAAGGCGGGTTTATTACTTGGAATTCAAACCATTGAAGTTAAAAGCCTTATGCAGTTTCGATGGTTGGTTCAGGCGGGTTTATTCTGAAAAAGAACTTGGTGCTAATGTTTCAAGTAACGGTAGCGCTACAACTTTCAGAGTTTTCGCACCTCGGGCTACCGGAATGAAGCTTTACCTCTATCGTGATCAACAGAATAATCAATCGTATGCGACTCATGCGATGACTCAAGATTCTCAAGGTATTTGGGAGATAACCTTACCCGGAGACTTACATGGTACTTGGTACGACTTTACAGTCCATGGATTTAATGATCCGGGGAATCATTTTTTCGAAACAACAGGGCAGCATGTAAGCGATCCCTACGCAAGAGTTATTGACGATAGTTTTGGAAAATGCAGAGTATGGAGAAAAACTACTCCTGCAACCCCTCTCAAACAAGGGAGGCCGCCCATGCAGGATGTTATCGCTTATGAAGTGCATGTTCAGGATTTCACTGATTTGTTACCCGTTGATACTGCCTTGAAAGGGACTCTTCCGGCAATGATAATGCCCGGCTTAAAAAACAAAAAGGGAGAGAAAATTGGGTTTGATTATCTCACTAATCTGGGCATCAACACTGTTCATTTAATGCCGGTACAGGAGTTTCTGCATTTTCCGGACGATGACTGGAAGAAGCATTTTAAAAATGATCCGTATATGATATCGCAAGGTGTGAATATGGAAAATTATGACTGGGGGTATCGCACTTCCCATGCGTTTGCAATAGAAACAAGGTTCAGAAAAAGGGGAAGTGAACATGGTGCACAACGGGATCAATTCCGAGATTTAGTCCAAGCCTTTCACCAAAAAGGAATTGCTGTAATTGTTGACTTTGTCTTCAATCATACAGCAGAAAACATGGACGGAAGAACTTATTTATTCGCATTTAATGCGCTTGACAAGCAGTACTTCTATCGAACCAAAAACTTAGAACACATCGGGGAATATGGCAATGAAACCAAAAGCGAGAATCGTCCCATGGTGCAGCGTTGGATTATAGACCAGTGTAAGCATTTTATAGAAGAGTTTGGAGTCGATGGGTTTCGTATTGACCTTGCCGGACAAACTGATCAGCAAACACTAAGAAAACTACGTGAAGCATTGGGCCCTGATGTTATCCTCTATGGAGAGCCGTGGATAGGCTCTAACGATCCGGATTATGAAGCGAATCCTGATTGGGATTGGTATAAAGAGGACTCTCCTATTACCTTTTTCCAAGACGATGCCCGCAATGCATTTAAAGGTCCAGTTTCAAATCCTCAAGACAAAGTAAAAGACCGAGGATATGCAGGAGGAGACGGCTCCATGCGGGAGAAGGTTGTAAAAGGACTGACCTGTACGTTTCCCGAGGAAAAATCGCCGCTTTCTGGAATCAATTATTTAGATATTCATGACAATTGGGCTCTTGCAGACCAGTTTGCAACCAATAACTGGGATGGTCGCTTTGGTGTAGATGAAAGCCGTTATAAAATTGCGGCATTACTGCTATACACTTCCTTAGGACCCATTGTTACGCATGGAGGAACAGAAATCATGCGCAGCAAAGGCTGTTCGCCACTTCAGGAAATTATCAAGGAAAACGGCACAGGAAAGCTTTATTTCCATGGGAAAAGAGATACTTACAATGTGCGTAAGCCCAATCAATTTGTCTGGAATCAGGTAGGAGCTTCAAAAGGTGAAAAGGATATTTATTGTGATTACAAAGGCATGCAAGCTTTTTGGCAAGGCCTGAACACGTTCAGAAATAGTCCTAAGGGTCAGATTTTCAGACAGGCAAAAACTGTTTCATCTGATTATTATCGGTTTATTCTTCCAGAAAACAATCAGCTTATGGGCTATGTAGTTGATAATCAGGTTTTTGTTTTGTTAAACGTATCTGATCAGGTACAACAGTTCAAGTCGATTACATTGCCTGAAGGCAACTGGAAGTTAGTATGCAACGGTTTCGAATTTAACCATACGAATGGAGTAAAGGGAGAACAGAAGAATGTTAAAGGAGGAAAAATTATTTCCTTGAGCTGTCCGGCGGCTAGTGGGTTAGTATGGATAAGAGAAAAGTAAAGATTAAGCTAAGTCTAAATCTTCCCAACCTGTTACCTCGCTATAACCTGACGGTAGCCGCTTGAAAAAACGGCTATTCAAGCCATTGGAAAGTATCATTCCTGGCGCTGTAAGAACAGAATTGTAACGTGACAACTGAAGTAAGTGTGTTTCGCCCAACTTTTCATCGGGGGATTTGAATTCTATGACTATCAAAATATCAATGCCTTTCATAAGGACTGCATCGAACCTGAGTGATCTTCCTTCTATTACCACTGATTTTTCAATTACCGGAATAAGACCTGAAAACCGACCTTCTGCCAACCAAACCGACATCATTACTTGTCTGACAAATTCCTCGGGGCCTAGCAAAACCCATTTCTTTCTAAATGGATCCCAGACCTCTGCTGATGACCCAGATTTTCTGGTTTTTAACTGTGCTGCATGTTCCTCTAATAGCCCGAGCATGACTCAAAGATGCTATATTTGACAGTCTCATGAAGACCAAAGACGAGATTGTCAGTAATTGGCTTCCCCGCTATACCGGAAGGGAGCTTGAAGATTTTACCCCTTACATTCTGCTGACTAACTTCAGCAAATACTTAGACCTTTTTTCAGAATGGTATGGAGCTCCCATCGTGGGACTTGGAAAACCGATGCAAAGTGTTTCTGCTGGGGGAATTACCTTGATTAACTTTGGTATGGGAAGCCCACTGGCCGCAACCATGATGGATTTATTAACGGCAATCGCTCCAAAAGCCGTGCTTTTTCTCGGCAAATGTGGAGGGCTAAAAAAGAAAAATGCTTTAGGAGATTTAATTCTTCCTATTGCTGCAATTAGAGGTGAGGGAACTTCATCTGATTATCTTCCACCCGAAGTTCCTGCCCTCCCCTCTTTTGCACTGCAAAAAGCTATTTCAACTACAATCCGGGATAATAACAGAGATTATTGGACCGGAACAGTATATACCACAAACCGCCGGGTCTGGGAACACGATAAAGCATTTAAAAAGCGGCTTCGGGATATGCGAGCGATGGCCATTGATATGGAAACGGCTACCATTTTTATCACTGGTTTTGCTAACCAGATTCCAACAGGTGCACTCTTACTCGTTTCCGACCAACCTATGATTCCTGAAGGCGTGAAAACCTCAGAATCCGACTCATTAGTTACTGAAAGTTATGTTCAGATGCACCTCAAGATTGGGGTTGAGTCTTTGAGGTTGTTGATTAACGATGGGTTGACTGTTAAACATCTTCGTTTCTGAAATGTCTTCTAAAAGCCTAGCCGACATTAAAGCGGACATCTTACGCAGAC
Source organism: Chitinophaga pinensis (assembly GCA_943373175.1). Lineage (GTDB taxonomy): Bacteria > Bacteroidota > Bacteroidia > UBA7662 > JAIXUI01 > JAIXUI01. Next base: position 34,105 of record CALSBM010000022.1, read on the forward strand.
GGTTTTCACCGCTTTATTTGCTGCAAGGCGAGGAACCCTATTTCATTGACGAGCTTACCGATTTATTAGAAAAATCTGTATTGTCCGAATCTGAAAGGAGCTTTAATCAAACAGTGCTTTATGGTAAAGATGTAAGTGTTGAAGATGTAATTGCTTGTGCCCGAAGATATCCGATGATGTCGGAGCATCAGGTTGTTATCATTCGCGAAGCTCAGGGTATTCATCATCAGAAAATAGAAGACTTAGCTAATTACACCGAATCCCCTCTGCTCTCTACAATTTTTGTGATGGCATTGAAAAATAAATCTTTAGATAAGCGAAAAAAACTATTTAAAACCTTCTCTAACAATGGTTCTGTTTTTCAATCTGATAAAATAAGAGACGATAAAATGCCTGCTTGGATTGGGCAATATGTTAAAGACAAGGGGTTTAAAATTTCAGACGAAACTTGCTTCTTTCTTAAAGAATGTCTGGGTAACAACTTGGAACGGGTAGTAAACGAATTAAGCAAGCTTTCTATCAACCTTCAACCTGGCAGCGATATAACTCGACAGCATATTGAGACCTTTATTGGTATTAATAAGGATTTCAATATGTTCGAACTTCAGAATGCTATTGGAAAAAGGGATGTTTTAAAAGCATATCAGATTATTAGATATTTCAACGAGTATCCGAAAGGAAATGACTATTCGGTACACGGATTAATCGGTTTACTCTATGGATACTTTAATAAACTGTTGATTTTCCACTCACTAAAAGGAATGAGTAATGCGGAAATGGCCTCTGCAATGGGAGTTAATCCATATTTCTTAAAAGAATATCAACAGGTAGTTCAACATTTCACCGTCCCAAGACTGAAAAGAGCAATCCGAACGCTGTTAGAGTTCAACCTCAAGATTAATGGTGTGGGGACTGCATACACCACTGAAGAAGAGTTAAGTCAGGAATTGATTTACAAACTAACTCAATGATAGGGTTTTACAGTGCATTTGCAGGGGTATTCTTGTCATTAGCCACTTCTTCGATTCAGCCTTTCCCGGTTGAAGTACGAAACTTTTCTCTGCCGAACGCAACACTTTCCGTAAAAACCAAACCCATCGACCCCACCCCTTTAGGTGAGTTCAAACGATTAGCAATTCCTTTGAAACGTGCTGGCAACCTGATTCTGATTGATGCTAAAATTGACAATATAGAAGGAAGCCTTATTTTCGATACCGGTGCTTCTACGCTTGTACTCAATCAAACCTATTTTCGCAAGGTTTGGCCAGCAGACGATTTGGCATCTGCGAGTGGAGTTAATGGTATGCTGGAAGGTCCGGTTATGAGAACCAACATTAGCCGTTTCAGTATATCGGAGTTATACTATGAAAACCTTCGTGCCGATGTTGCCCCTTTGGGTCACCTTGAAAACAGCAGGGAGGTTAAAATTCTTGGGCTTATTGGGGCGAGTATTTTCTCACGACTTCAAGTTGAACTTGATTTAGCAAATGAAATCATGTACCTCACTCGGTTAGATAACGAAGGCAATCCGATTCAATCAGGTACTATAGAAGGATTACCTGATTTTGAGTTACCACTGCGCTATTCGAACCAACACATGGTGATTGAAACTGAAATTGGAGGTAAAAAGTTACCTTTCCTTTTGGATACAGGAGCGGAGATGACAATTCTTGATAGCCGACTTCCCGGAAAGTGCATGGAGGTTTTCGTGCCACGAGGACGATCCAAGCTTGTGGGCTCCGATGGTAAGAAAAAGGAAGTTATCACCGGTGCCTTAAAAGCGATAAAAATGGGTGGAGTTGAACTCAAATTCATTCCAGCTATGGTTGCAGACTTAGGCCAGGCTTTCGATTTACCCATTTCAGGAATCATTGGGTATGATTTGCTTTCTCGCGGCATTGCCGTTATCAATACCCGAAAAGGGCTATTTTCTATGTACCTTTATAATAGAAACTGAGTATGAGGACACTGTTTTTAATCGGATTGTTGCTGTGTACATTTTACACACAAGCACAGAAAAAATCCTCATTCGAAATCAAAGACAATAAGTTGGTTGTAACGTTAGCCCCACAAGGCGAGAGAAAACAACTGGAAACTGTTCTTGAAATGGCTGATTTATCGCTATTGAATCTTGATAGTTTGCAGAGATTCGGAAGCCTCGGGGCTTACCAACAAGAATCGTGGAAAATTGAAAAAAATACGGCCAGAGAAATTATTCTGGTAAAATTCCTCGAATCTTATTCGGAAGAGGAACATTTAATTATGGAAGGTATTCCTTCAGGTGCGCCTGTTAACCCTACTTCAACATCGGACAAGTTAATTGTAGCTCAAAATGACTTTGAAAATGTTACGGTTAAATCGCTTGGGAAAAACCAGTATTCTTTCTTCTTGAGCGGATATACTAAAGCAAGTAAAGTGTTTCTATCAGGAAGTTTTAATAACTGGGCTATTGACAAAGACTCTATGACCTTGCAGGGAGAAGGGTGGACATGCACAAAAACTCTCGCTCCCGGAAAGCACTTATATAAATTTATTGTTGACGGAAAATGGGAATATGACCCTCACAATAGGTTGACAGAGGACGATACACATTGTGGCAAAAACTCTGTTTTCTATTCCTACAATAAAAAGTTCTATTTCCGCTCAACAAAAAAGTTTAATCAAGTTTTCCTCGCAGGAAGTTTCAATAATTGGGACCCCGATGAGCTGGAAATGTATCCTCGAAATGATGGCTGGGAAATATCACTGTATTTAAAAGAAGGTAGTTATACCTATAAGTTTGTTGCCGATGGAGACTGGTTCCTTGATTCTGATAACCCTGATCAAAGACCTGATGGAGAGGGAAACATAAACTCATTTGTTAGCTCAGGAGAAGTACATCGATTTTACCTTCCCGGGTATTCTTCAAGTAAATCGGTTTTCTTGTGTGGAAGTTTTAATGCATTTAGAACTCAGGAATCTCCAATGACAAAAACAGACAGTGGGTGGATGCTTGATTACGCCCTTGCACCGGGTTTTTATACCTACAAGTTTTTTGTAGATGGACAGACTTGGATTTTCGATCCTGCCAATCCACTTCAAGCACGATATGAAGGGGAGCTCAATTCAGCGTTTTCCTTTCAACCCAATTATGAATTTCAAACTTCTAGATTTATAGATGCAAAAAGCATAATACTCACAGGAAGTTTTTTAGATTGGTCGAAAGAAGGAATCCCTATGCTGAAGGATAGAGAAAACCATTGGAAAATTTCAGTTTTCTTGAAACCCGGTAAGCATACCTACAAATTCATAGTTGATGGTCAGTGGGTCACCGACCCGGATAATCCACATTGGGAAAATAACGAATACAGAACCGGTAATTCGGTACTTTGGATTGGGAAAAATGATGGGTTAAAACCATAACAATTAATTTAGCAAACACTAATGAAGAAACTAGTTAAGGACGCTTTTGAGGCACTTCACGATGTGCATGACGGTGCTACCCTGCTGTTGGGTGGTTTCGGATTATGTGGAATTCCAGAAAACAGTATTGCAGCCTTAGTTCAAAAAGGGACTAAAAACCTTACTTGCATTTCAAACAATGCCGGTGTTGACGATTTTGGAATTGGACTGTTGTTGCAACAAAAGCAGGTTCGAAAAATGATTTCCTCCTATGTAGGTGAAAATGCAGAATTTGAACGGCAGTTACTCAGTGGAGAGCTGGAAGTAGAGCTCATTCCACAGGGGACTTTGGCAACTCGTTGTATGGCAGCAGGCTATGGAATGCCTGCCATCTATACGCCGGCAGGCGTAGGGACCGAGGTGGCCATTGGGAAAGAAACTCGAGAGTTTGATGGAAAAACTTACTTGCTCGAAATGGCCTTCAATGCCGATTTTGCCATTGTAAAAGCGTGGAAAGGAGATACTCACGGAAATCTAATTTTTAGAGCTACTTCGCGCAATTTCAATCCCCTCATGGCAATGGCCGGAAAAATTACTATAGCTGAAGTTGAAGAGCTGGTGCCTGTAGGAACCCTCGACCCTGATTTCATCCATACTCCAGGCATTTATGTAAACCGCATCTTCCAAGGGGAGCGCTACGAAAAACGAATTGAACAACTAACTACCCGAAAATCCTAATATTCAGCATGTTAGATAAATATGGAATCGCAAAACGTATTGCGAAAGAATTACAAGACGGGTACTATGTCAACCTTGGGATTGGCATTCCAACCTTAGTAGCCAATTACATCCCAAATGGAATGGAAGTTATTCTACAAAGTGAAAACGGCTTGCTGGGTATTGGACCATTTCCGTTGGAAGGCACCGAAGATGCAGACTATATCAATGCAGGAAAACAGACTATAACAACCGTAAATGGCTCATCCTTTTTCGATTCTGCCATGAGTTTTGGCATGATACGAAGTGGGAAAGTTGACTTAACCATTTTGGGGGCTATGGAAGTCTCCGATAAAGGCGACATTGCCAACTGGAAGATTCCGGGTAAAATGGTAAAAGGCATGGGTGGCGCAATGGATTTAGTTGCTTCTGCACGAAACATCATTATTGCGATGATGCATACCAACCCTAAAGGAGAATCGAAGCTGTTGCCTGCCTGCACCCTGCCCCTCACCGGTATAGGCTGTGTGAAAAAAGTAGTAACAGAACTCGCTGTGTTGGATATCGGACCTGAAGGATTTGTACTTCTGGAACGTGCGCCGGGTGTTAGTGTTGAAGAAATTGTAGCAAAAACATCTGGAAGATTAATAGTTCCTGGTATTGTTCCAGAAATGCAACTATGAAAAGCGAAGTGCTTGTGCTGGTTTAATTCTTTGTATCAAGGTTGTTGGCACAATTAGCACAAGGCATGACGCAAGAAACATCCAGAAATTCAACATTAACCACTCCTTAGCAGAAATATTCAAGGGAATAGCTGATACATAATAAACAGCCTCGTCTAACCGGATGAGGCTGAATTGTTTTTGTGCCAGAAATAACATCCCTGCTAACAGATTTCCAATAAGTAATCCTTTAAATACCAAACGTATTCCGAAACCAAGAAACAATTTTCGGATATCTCCAGGTGAAGCACCCATTACATTGAGCAACGCTGCCAGTCTGGTTCGCTCTACAATCAGTACTAATAATGCGGAAAGAATGTTGATGCCGACAACTGCCAGAAGTACTATCATGAGCACTTGCTCATTTACATCGAATAAACTTAACCAACTCAGTAAATTGGGGAATCGGTCTTGTATAGTTTCAACCTGTATCTCAGAACCTGATATTTTCCTTAACTGTTGTTGAATCAAAGAAACGGATGCACCTGGTTTCAATTTTACCTTAACCCCACCAAAGCTTTGATTATCCCATTGATTAAGTTTAACAATCGGTTTCATATCTCCGAAAATCACTTCACGCCCAAGTTCTGTTTCCAGACCAGAAGTATATAGCCCGGTAACTGTTAAGGCTCTTGCCCGTGGAGGATTCTGAACAAGGTAAATTGGAAGCTTGTCTCCTAATTTCACTTTAAGTCTTCTAGCCAAACGCTCAGAAATCAAAACTTCGTAAGAAGGTTCTGATTGTGGACTAAACAGTGGTAATCTTCCTTTTTTTAAAAATTTTGATTGATAAAAAAATCCTGAAGGGTCGTCCATACCCCACCAAACAACTCCTTCAAACTCTTCCTCTGTTTTTGCAATTGCCGCTTTTGTTGTGAACTTATTTACAGCTTCAACACCCTTTATTCCAGCGATAGCGGTTAAACTAATTTCTGCCTTTTTGATTTCTGCACTTTCAAGCCCATTTTCTAAATCAAGTTTTACGCATTGGACATCACCCCACAGAAAGGTAATTTTGTCTGGAATCACTTTCTGGAATCCATTAATGATAGATCTGGTCAACACCAGCACAACCACTGCGAGTGCAATAGCCGCACCTGCAATCCACGCCATTCCGGAAGAGAAGCCCCTTTTTCTCGAAACACCCATCCTACCCGTCATGAAGACTAACCAATTCAGGTTTTTAACTTTAATCATGCCTGTCAAAGTTACATGCTACCTGCTCCTTTTCCTTTTATCCCTTCCGGCATACAGTCAAAAAACAGGGGCAGATCAAACCGATCGCTACTTTCCCTTGCTAAAAGGGAGAAGGATTGCATTGGTTGTAAACCCTACTTCATTAATTAGCAAAACGCACCTTGTTGATTCACTTTTAACTAAGCAATTTAACATAGTCAGAATTTTCGCTCCAGAGCACGGCTTCCGAGGAGAAGCAGAAGCTGGAGCAGCCATCAAAAGTGGGAAGGATGTTTCAACCGGATTAGAAGTAGTTTCTCTTTATGGTAAAAATTACAAGCCCAAACCAGAACAATTATCAGGACTTGATGTCGTGGTTTTTGATGTTCAGGATGTAGGTTGCCGGTTTTACACCTATTTGTCAAC
>CALSBM010000023.1:0-39345 GCA_943373175.1 Chitinophaga pinensis
CAGCTCTCAAGCCTATGATAAAGGTCATTGATGAAGTTCAACAAATTAGCATAGGTCATTTAAGCAGGAGAGTTTCAGAGAGTAGCCGAAATGATGAAATTGGGAAACTGGCCTCAACCTTTAATGAGATGCTTAAACGTCTTGAGCAAAGCTTTCAGTGGCAACAACAGTTTTTAAATCATGCAGCTCACGAGCTTAAAACTCCTATTACCAGTATTTTATGTGAAACGGAATTTGCTTTATTGAAGGACAGAGACGAAGAATCACTTAAACATGCACTTGTTCAAATCGAAAGGAATGCGATTATCATGTCGGATTTGGTCACTTCATTACTTGAGCTCGCTATTCAATCTAAAAACAAAGACGGCATACAACTAGAAGCTGTTAGAATTGATGAGTTGTTGTTTGACCTAGTTGAAGGATATAGAGAGAGGATACAGGCAGCAGAAGTTGTTTTAGACATTCAGAATTTTCCAGAAGAAACGGATTACTTCACTGTTTTCGGTCAAAAAACACTATTAATGGCATCATTCAGGAACCTCGTTGAAAACGGGTTGAAGTTTTCTAAAGGGCTAGCTGTTTGTGTGGTACTCAAGGCACAAAATGCTGAGTTAGAAATAGAATTTCATGATCAAGGACCAGGAATTGAAAAAGCCGAGGCCAACCTTTTATTACAACCTTTCTTCCGTTCCGAGAAAACGAGCAGCATACAAGGGTACGGAATCGGATTATCTCTGGTATCTAGAATTATAAAGATGCATCAAGGACGAATAAAATTCGAACACGTTGTAGAGGGAGGAACGAAAGTTTGTGTTACACTTGATTCGATAAAAAAGAGGGGACAAGCCCCCCAGTCTGCAAACCTGTAAGCCGGATTCTGTGAATTGTTGCCAAAACTTCCATCATTTATCTGGGATCACTGTTGCCAGCAACCTCTAACGACCTACCCCCTTCGGCGGGCAAAGCCCGGGGTCACGCATCCCCAATACCGAAGTATATTTGGTCTTTCAACCCATCAGGTTTATCCCGGCCCTACATTACTATTGAACCGCGGGAGCTCTTACCTCCCGTTTTCACCCTTACCCTAAGGCGGTTTTTTTCTGTGATACTCTCTCCGGCTGACCAGACCGGCTTCCTGTTAGGAAGGATGGTGCGTGCTATTGTCCGGACTTTCCTCAGCCAATTGGCCGCGATGGAACGGATTGCATCCCAAAGATACAGGATATGCGCCATTATCAGGATATTTGCAGCATGCAATCAGCGTATTCCTTGGCTGGCTTTTTTGGCCAGCCAAACTTCTTCCTGCTTTCGGGACCTTGTGTTGTAGAGTCTGAAGCGATATGCATGGAAATCGCCCTTCACTTACAGGATATCTGTCAAAATCTGAATATTCCTTTAGTCTTTAAAGCTTCTTATAGGAAAGCAAATCGCTCTAAAGCGGGCTCATTTGCAGGCTTAGGAGACGAAAAAGCACTTGAAATACTCGCCAAGGTTAAGCAAAAAACAGGGTTGCCTTTAGTTACCGATATTCATTCTGTACCCGAAGCGGCTTTAGCGGCCCAGTATGTGGACATTCTTCAAATTCCCGCGTTTTTATGTCGGCAAACTGATTTGTTAGAAGCGGCAGCAGAAACTGGGAAATGGGTAAACATTAAAAAAGGGCAGTTTTTGGCCCCCGATAGTATGCACTTTGCCGCAGAAAAAGTAAGTGCAAAAGGGAACAACCAAATTATGTTTACAGACCGAGGTACTATGTTCGGTTACCAAGATTTAATTGTTGATTTCCGGGGAATTCCTGAGATGAAAAAGACCGGGTATCCAGTGATTATGGATTGTACTCACTCTTTACAGCAGCCTAATCAAGCTGCGGGCGTTACAGGAGGAAAACCTGATATGATAGCAACCATTGCAAAAGCTGCCATAGCGGTTGGTGCAGATGGGCTATTCATGGAAACTCATCCTCGTCCTTCAGAAGCTCTTTCAGATGGAGCTAATATGCTCGTACTTTCTGAAATGAAAAATCTTCTGGAAACATTGGTTAGAATCAGAACTGCTATTCAGCCATGTTGAAAGAAGCAATTATTTTGGCAGGAGGAAAAGGAACCCGATTAAAATCCGTAATCCAGGACATTCCAAAGCCAATGGCACCGGTAGCAGACAGACCATTTCTTGATTATCTGCTTATGTGGTTAGCAAGGCATTTTTTTAAACGAGTTGTTCTGTCTGTTGGCTACGAAAAAGAGCAGATTATCCATCATTACGGCAATTCATTCGAGACACTCGAGATAGTTTATTCTGAAGAAAACCAGCCTTTAGGAACTGGAGGTGGTTTACTTAAAGCCTTTGACCTTCTTACAGAAGAGCATGTATTAATTCTCAATGGAGATACTTTTTTTGATATCGACCCCATTGAACTACTGGAGAATCATTTATTCAGTGAGTCTCAATTAACCTTAGCCTTAAAAAAAATGAACCATTTCTCACGTTATGGCGTGGTTGAAACGGATAACGATGGAAGAATACTTCAATTTCTTGAAAAAGAGCCTCGTACAGAAGGATTGATTAATGGAGGAGTTTATGTCGCAAACATCAATTTGTTTGAAGCATTTGATCTAAACGAATCATTTAGCTTTGAAACCGATTTTCTGGAACCCAACCTGGAAGAGCTCCCACTTTTCGCATTTGAATGCCACGGCTACTTTATTGACATTGGGATTCCTGAAGATTATACCAAAGCCCAAGATGAAATACCTGCCCTCTTCTAATTCAGCCCTCTTTCTCGATAGGGATGGGGTTCTTAATGAACGTATTATCGGGGATTATGTAAGAAATATTGAACAACTTAAGGTGTTTAAAGAAGCGGGACCACTGTTGAGTGTACTTAGGCCATCGTTCAAGAGAATATTTGTTGTTACAAATCAGCAGGGTATAGGAAAGGGGTTAATGAATGAAGCTGACTTACACTTAATTCACAAAAAACTGATAGATGAACTGGGTCAGGGTGAAGCACTTATCGACTATATTTTTCATTGCCCTTCCTTGAAAAATGCGGGTGATCAGGACAGAAAACCGAGCATAGGCATGGCGCTTAAAGCCAAAGCGATGTACCCAGATATATCACTTGAACATAGTTTGATGATTGGAGATTCTGTATCTGATATAGAATTTGGAAAAAATGCGGGAATGGCCTCTTGGTTTATTCACCCTGAAAGGTTAAATCAACCACTTGCCGACGCTTCTTTTACTAATCTATTCGAGGCCTTGCAAACCTTGGTTGATTCGATTGCGTTAAGTAAAGGAGAGCCTGTTATATGAGTAAAAAAGGACGTGTGCTGGTTGCAATGAGTGGTGGAATTGACAGCACAGTTGCCGCAATGATGCTTCATGACGAGGGTTATGAAGTAATCGGAATAACCATGAAAACATGGGACTATGCTAGTTCCGGTAGTTCCAAAAAGGAAACAGGTTGCTGCTCCTTGGATAGTATCAACGATGCTCGACAAATTGCCGTAGAAAAGGGTTTTGCCCACATGATTTTAGATATTCGGCCAGAATTCGGGGACTTTGTCATCAATAACTTTGTTGACGAATACCTCGCCGGGCGAACTCCGAATCCTTGCGTTTTATGTAACACTCATATCAAATGGGAAGCCCTTATTAAACGTGCGGATCAATTGGATTGCGAGTTTATTGCGACCGGCCATTATGCTCAGGTAAGAAAAGAAAATGGTCGATACATTGTTTCAAAAGGACTCGACGATCACAAAGATCAGAGTTACGTACTTTGGGGACTTTCGCAAGAAAGTCTTTCAAGAAGTCTGTTTCCGATTGGCGGCTACCAAAAAACCACTATCAGGCAAATGGCAAAAGACTGGGGATATCTTGAATTGGCCAATAAGAGCGAGAGCTACGAAATTTGTTTTGTTCCTGATAACGACTATCGTGCTTTTCTCAAGAGAAGGGTAGAAGGATTAGAGCAACAAGTAGATGGTGGACTATTCATTAATAAGCACGGACAAGTAATTGGAAAACACCGTGGTTATCCATTTTATACCATCGGACAAAGAAAAGGCCTGGAAGTGGCGGTTGGCACCCCCATGTTTGTTACTGAAATTATTCCTGAAACAAATACCGTCATTTTGGGAGAAGTGGAAGACTTAAGTAAAAAAGGGATGTGGGTCAGGCAACCGAATATGATGAAGTACGCTAGTTTAGAAGAACCGCAAATACTTCAAACAAAAATTCGATATAAAGACCTTGGAAGCCCTTCTTTAGTTACAGAAGAAAATAGTATGTTGAAGGCACTTTTCACAGAGGATGTGAAAGCCATTGCACCTGGACAATCGGCGGTCTTTTATGAAGGCCGAGATGTAGTAGCCGGTGGATGGATCGCCTCCTCTTTTAACCCAGAAGAAAAATGAAAAAATTAATAGTACTACTGGCATTTACTCTAAGTTCCTTGATTGTTCAGGCGCAGAATACTTACTGGATTTCGTTTACTGACAAAGCAAATTCCCCTTTTAGCATTAGCAATCCACAGCTTTTTCTTTCTCCAAGAGCTATAGAACGACGTAACCGTCAAGGCATTACCATCACTGAAACAGACCTTCCAGTAAATCCCGCTTACCTCACAACCTTGAGAGGAACCGGAGTCGAGGTATTGCACTCGAGCAAATGGTTGAACGGAGCAACAATCAGAACGAGTTCGGCTCAAGCATTACAAGCTGTTCAAAATTTGCCTTTTGTTGCCGGGTTTTCTCCTTCTTCCAAAAAAGCTGGTTCAGATCCAAACCGAATCAAGAAATTTAATGTAGAGATAGAAGCACAACCACGTATTCGAATTTTCGATAGCAGTTATTATGCGTATGCTTGGAATCAAGTAAAAATGTTGAACATTCAGTTTCTACATAATAAAGGGAAAAAAGGTCAAGGGAAATTGATGGCTATTTTCGATTCTGGCTTTCCTGCTATGCCCAGTAACCGTGGATTTTCTACCCTCTTTAGCCAAAACAGAATAAAATATACCTACGATTACGTTGCCATGACACCGGATGTTTATGGTGCTGATAGTCATGGTAGCCTAACTTTCAGTTGCATAGCAGGTTCAATTCCCGGTGAGTTCGAAGGAACCGGCCCGGAAGCAGACTATTTGCTTTTCAGAACTGAAAACGCTCCGAATGAGTACATCATCGAAGAAGATAATTGGATTGCAGCAGCGGAACGAGCAGATAGTATGGGAGCGGATGTTTTCTCTACTTCTTTAGGGTATTATGAATTTGACAATCCATCTATGAATCACACCATCAACGATTTAGATGGAAGAACTATCAGAATTTCGATAGCTGCAAAAATTGCCGCAACAAGAGGAATTCTGGTTTGTAATTCAGCCGGCAACAGCGGAAGCGGCTCTTGGAGAAAAGTAATTGCTCCAGCAGATGCTGATTCAATTTTTTCTGTTGGAGCAGTTGACTTTCTTGGCAGAAGAGTAAGCTTCAGCTCTACTGGAAATACTGCCGATGGTCGTGTAAAGCCCAGTTTAATGGCACAAGGAAGTGGCTCAGCAGTCATTGGGCTCGATGGTCAAGTCACTTTTGCGAACGGAACTTCGTTCTCATGTCCCATATTCGCTGGAGGTATTGTCTCGCTTTGGAGTGCATTTCCACAAGCAAGCTGGAAGGATGTTTATTCCGCCGTTTTAAGAAGCTGTAATCGGTTTAATTCTCCTGACTCTTTAAATGGTCATGGAATTCCGGATTTCAAATTAGCTTATGCCTTTCTTGGTGGAGACACAATTGATAACAGCTCCTTGAAGGATGATAGCTTTTCTATTTTCCCCAATCCGGTACAAGCCCAGTCCGTCATAAGAATTGATGCCTCTCAAAAAGGAATCGCAACCATTAAGTTGTTGGCGAGCAATGGGCAACAACTATATTCATTTCAGGTTGCGGTAGAACTTGGAATAAACGAATTCAACAATGCCGTTCAATGGCCAGCACTCGAAGCAGGAATTTATTTGGTAACATATCAAATAGGCAATAAAACCGGCCAACTTAAAGTTGTTAAGCACTGATAAAATTTACATGAATTTCTTTTCTCAAAGTGTTAGAAGATATTACATCATCCTTCTGACGCTGTTTATTGCCCTTTCTTCTCAAGGACAAAATGTTAAAAAACTGACAATTAGCGGTTACATCAAGGAAAAGGCAACAGGCGAAAGTCTAATTGGTGCAACCGTGTTTGTGAAGGAAGTAAATAAGGGTGCCAGTTCTAATGAGTACGGTTTTTATTCCTTGAGTTTGAATCCCGGTCAATACTATTTAGTTGTCAGCTATGTAGGGTTTAAATCCCAAATCATCATGGTTGATTTAACTAAAGATTATCGAATGAACCTTGAAATGGAACCTGGCGCAATCACTCAGAAAGAAGTAACGGTTACTGCAAGAAAAGCGGATGAAAATACCAAAGATGCTGCAATGGGAAGGGTGGACTTGAACATTGATCAAATAAAGTCGTTGCCAGCGCTCTTTGGTGAAGTAGATGTTTTGCGAATTATTCAATTGTTACCCGGTGTAAAAACCAGTGGTGAAGGAAGTACCGGATTTTATGTTAGGGGAGGAGGACCAGACCAAAACCTCATATTATTAGATGAAGCTGTAGTTTACAATGCTGCTCATTTATTCGGATTCTTCTCGGTATTCAATGCAGATGCCATCAACAATGTTACTCTGATTAAAGGTGGAATGCCCGCTCAATTTGGAGGAAGAGCTTCTTCGGTATTAAACATTACCATGAAAGAAGGAAATACTAAAGAACACACATTCGAAGGAGGAGTTGGTTTGATTGCATCGCGGTTTACTGCTCAAGGCCCTATCCTTAAAGAAAAATGTTCCTACATCATTTCAGGAAGGAGAACGTATATAGACGCTCTGACTTCCCCATTTATCCCTTCAACCAATAATTTCTCTGGCTCCGGCTATTACTTCTATGACTTAAATGCCAAGGTGAATTATAAATTTTCCGACAAGGACCGTTTGTTCCTATCCGGTTACTTCGGAAGAGATGTATTCAATTTTGCGAACAAGCAAAACGGTTTCAACATCAACATTCCTTGGGGTAATGCTACCGGTACTTTAAGGTGGAATCACCTGTTTTCCAACAAGTTGTTCATGAATGCTACAGCCATTTATTCGAATTATAAGTTCTCTAGCAACATTAAACAAACCATTTTTGAATTCAACTTTGACTCAGGAGTTGAAAACTTCGGAACCAAGGTAGATTTTGACTATTTCGCGTCCGTTAGGCATCAGTTGAAGTTTGGCTTTCAACATACCTATCACATATTTACTCCTTCTACTTCCAGTGCAAGAACTGGTGAAAACGTGTTTAGCCAAGCAATCGACAAATTCAGAGCACATGAATATGCAGGTTACATCAACCATACTTGGGATGTGAATGATAAAATTCAGTTAAACTCTGGTCTTCGAATTTCGGGGTTCTCACAAGTAGGCCCTTATACTCAACTTCAAATCAATGCGAAAAACGAGTTTGATACTCTGAGAAAATACACGACTAATGAGCCTGTAGTTACGCATTGGGGATTAGAGCCAAGGTTCACACTACGCTATCAAATTAATACCGCGTCCTCAATCAAAGCCTCTGTAACTCGGAATATGCAGTACGTCCATCTTGCTTCCAATTCCGGAAACTCCTTGCCTACTGATGTGTGGGTCCCGAGCACTCTTAGGGTTCAGCCACAAATCGCAATTCAATATGCACTGGGCTATTTCAGAAACTTCAAAGAGAATACTTATGAAGCTTCGGTAGAAGTTTATTACAAAGACTTATTGAATCAGATTGATTTTCGGGATAACTACACGCCACAACTTAATCGCCCTGCTGAGATGGATTTTGTTTTCGGAAGAGGATGGTCTTATGGAGCAGAATTTTTTCTTAAAAAGCGAACAGGAAAGTTTACTGGATGGATTGGTTACACCTTGTCGTGGGCGATGAGGCAATTCCCAGACATCATGGGTGGCAAAGTTTTCCCCTATCGATTTGACAGGCGCCACGATTTATCCATTGTCGCATCTTACGAATTGAATAAAAAATGGTCATTTGCCGGTACGTTCGTCTATGGAACCGGCCTTGCCTTTACCTTACCTACAGGAAGGGCTTTTATCGAAGGTCAAATTGTTGATTTGTATGGTGACCGCAACGGTTTTCGTTTAGCTCCCTATCATAGAATGGATCTTGCGGCTACTTATGTACCCAATCCAGACTCTAAAAAGAAGTTCAAAAGTTCTTGGACTTTCGCTTTATATAATGTTTACTCCAGGCTTAATCCTTACTTCGTTTATTTCGAAACAGCAGGCTCACCTGCAACCAATGACCTTCGCTTGCAGGCAAAGCAAGTTTCCTTGTTTCCCATTGTTCCTTCAGTAACCTGGAACTTTAAATTCTAAGCCATGTATCGTATTCTGATTGGATTATTGTTAGCCTTTGGTTTCGTTTCGTGTGAGAAAGATATTACGGTAGATCTGCCGAATGCTACCCCAGCTTTAGTCGTCCATGCACTAATAGAACCGGATAGTTTTCTTGTAGTATCGTTGACAAGAAATGCGGACTATTTCGCACCCTTTACAGGAGGGTCGTTACAATCACTTCTCAACAGTTCAGTATCGAATGCTACCATTGTTGCAACCGATGGCAGTACAACTGACACATTGGAAACTATGACTCCTGATCGTTTTGTTCTAAATCATTACACCTTTTTCAATTACAAAAGCAAGCAACTGAAAGGGAAATTTGGTGGGAAATACTCCATCCGAATTACTACTGATGAATTTGATATATCAGGAGGAAGTTCTATACCGGATAGTTTACCGTTAGACAGTCTTTGGTGGGAATCAAAATTGAACCTTAATAACGAATCGTTGGATAGCCAATTGGTGCGTTTAATGTATCGCTATAAAGACCCTATCACGCCAGGCAATCTTGCGAGAGTGTTTTCTAAACGAAACTCTGAGGCTTTCTGGAGTTCTGATTTTCGCTCGCTTTATGAAGATGCACTGATTAACGGAGGTACTGTAACATTTCCGATTAGAAGAGGAAAAGAGCCGAGAAGGTTTGGTCTGGAAAATCCTCCGAGGGAAGAAAATGGCTTTTTCAGAAGAGGCGATACGATTTATGTTAAATGGGCTTCTATAGACCGTGCGACTTATGATTTATGGCGAACAACCGAATCTGCGGATTCAGGGGGAGGAGGCCCATTTCGGACTCCAGTCTATATTCAATCTAATCTAAAGGCTATTAAGGGTGCAGTTGTAGGTGGATTTTCAGGTTATGGAACACTTTATTACAGTTTGATAGTTCCTAATCTGTAAATACGATATTTGCACCCATGATTACGGAGATTACCTCACACCATAAAAATTTCATTATAGGAAGCGGGCCAGCAGGATATTCCGCAGCGATATATGCAGCCAGAGCTGGGCTTAATCCAATCTTGTATGAAGGAATGCAGCCGGGTGGACAACTAACCATAACCAACGATGTTGAGAATTATCCCGGATATCCGGATGGGATAATGGGCCCTCAAATGATGTCAGATTTTAAAAAACAAGCTGAAAGAATGGGGACTGATGTCCGCTTTGGTATGGTAACCAAGGTAGATTTCAGTGTTCGTCCGTTTAAAATCTGGGTGGATAATGAAAAGCTGTTTACCTCTGATTCGGTTATCATTGCCACTGGTGCTTCTGCAAAATGGCTCGGTATTCCGTCTGAGCAAAAACTCAATGGCCATGGCGTTTCAGCTTGTGCTGTTTGCGATGGGTTTTTCTACAGAAAACAGGATGTTGCCATTGTTGGTGGGGGAGATACTGCCGCAGAAGAAGCTACTTATCTGGCCAAAATCTGCAATAAAGTTTATATGATTGTAAGAAGGGATCAATTACGTGCGTCTAAAGCCATGCAAGATCGTGTAATGAACACTTCGAACATTGAAGTACTCTGGAATCAGGAAACCGATGAAATCCTTGGTGATAAGGTGGTAGAAGGCGTAAGGTTGAAAAACACCCAAACCGGTGCGCTTACAGAAATAAACGTGACAGGCTTTTTTGTAGCTATTGGTCATAAACCCAATACGGATATTTTTCAAGGAATACTTAACCTAGATGAAACCGGGTATATCATCACAAAGGCAGGCACCACCAATACCAACATTCCCGGTGTCTTTGCATGTGGAGATGCACAGGATAAAGTATATAGACAGGCCGTTACCGCCGCTGGAACAGGTTGCATGGCTGCATTGGATGCAGAACGGTGGTTAGTTAGCGAGGGGCTATAAGCCAATTGCCTTTATGTTGTTAGATCCTATTCGATTTCGACGTTATCGCCGAATTCAGCTTTATTTAATTGCTTGTATTTTCGCGCTATTCGTTATTACCGGATTAGTTAACTTATTGGGAGTTAATCAAGTAGATAATGCTTACACCAAGCTTTATGAAGAAAGTCTGGTGCCTGCAATGCTTTTAGGTCAGATTACCGAAAGTTGGTATGAAAACCAGCTATTGTTGGAGGAACATTTCATCAATGTATCCCCGGCAGAACTGTTAAGAATTGAAACAGCCATGCAGCAAGAGGTCAAGCTTATTGATTCATTAACAGGGTATTATCAGCAACATTACGATACAGGAGCAGAGCATCGTAGCCTTGATGAATACCTTAACGCTCGTAAAGAATACATTTCCATTGAACTTGACATACTCAATTTATCTCGAAAAGGATTAAAAGAAAACGCCCATAATCTGTTGCTTTCAATAGGCAATCCAAAATTTCGAACCATGATGAAGCCTCTGCATACCATGATTGAAAATGACCGGGTTGTTGGTTTGATTGATTACAATAGCGCTGAAGAAGGAACCAATCTGATTAAGCGAATTTCTTATATCATGATGGGGTTGATTTTGCTCTTTGCGATAATCTGGGGAATACGGTATAGCTACTTGTATTTGGAGAATATGCTTTAAACACTGTCTTTGACCGAAGACTTTTTCTTGACAAATAGCTTTTCAGCCGCTAATCTTCCTAATTCCGCTCCCATAGCCATACCCATCCCGTTAAGACCGGCAGCAATTACCCAACCTGGGGCATGTTCAGTTAAAATCGGTTGTTTGTCTGGTGTAAAGCCCATGATTCCGCTCCATTGATGTTCAATTTCTATTGGAGCACCAACGATAAACTTCTCCGCGTAATCCTTTAGTTGATTGGTGATATTGCTATTATTGGCAATTTCAAGCGTATTCTCTGTTTTAAAATCCCAGTGGCGGCCACCACCCAATAACAACCGATCTCCAACATTTCGAAAGTATAGATATCCTTGCTCAGCGTGAAAAGTTGCTTTAAGCGGGAATCCAGCAATTGCTTTAGTGAGAATTACCTGGCCCCGGCCTGGAACAATAGCAACATTTGGAACAATACTTCCAGTAGCTGCATTGGTTGCTAATATGATTTTCGAAGTTTTAAGCAGGGGAGAGGGGCCGTTGTTTAAAAGCAGATACTCCTTTTTGTCAGTAGTTATTTGTTCCACTTTTACATCAGACTGGAAGAAAACTCCCAGATTCAACGCTTTCAACTTCAGGTTTTCCCATAACAAAGCAGGTTGAATTTGGCCTTCGAACTTCATTTTAAACCCACCCAGAAATCCGTGGTTTTTGGGAAGGGGTATTTCCTTACGACTGACTTCCGAATAGAAATTTTCCATTCCTGTTATGCGGTGCATTATTATGTTAAGTTGCTTTAAGTTATTTTGAACTAAAGCAAACTCCTGATTTTGCGAATCAGTAAACCCTTCGTAACCACCGGTTTTTTTCCAACCTATTTTTTTGCCTCCCATACCACTCAACAACCGGCGAGCACCACGCCAACGAAGGCTGAGAGTTTTCATCACGGCATGTTCACCAAACTGGTTAAGATCTGAGAGCAATTCGCCCGGGCTGCCTAAACATAAAAATCCGGCATTTTGGGTTGTAGCGGATGCTCCCCACGAGTGTTGCTCTAAAACGAGTACTCGCCAGTTAGGTTGCTCTTGTTTGAGGTGTATAGCCGCATGTAAGCCAGTTATCCCAGCGCCTACCACCACCACATCCCAAGGGATGGAGTAGAGCTGTTGATGCCAGCCGCTTCTATAACTTAACATAATATAAATTATGTAACAAACTTCTTATTTCAGAAAGTCGCTAAATACCTTTCGGAACTTATCGACTTTGGGTTGAACAACAAACCTACAATACGCTTGCTCTGGGTTGTTTAACAAGTAATTACGATGATATTCTTCCGCAGGATAAAATTTTGACTCCATAGCAACCGTGGTTACAATTGCTTTCGAAAAAGCACCCGATTGGTTGAGTGCTTCAATTATGTTTAAAGCCAGTTGCTTATCAACTTCATTCTGAGTAAAAATGGCCGAACGATATTGAGTGCCAACATCGGCTCCTTGTTGATTCAGAGATGTTGGATCGTGCAATTTGAAGAAGACAGCTAGAATATCGGTCAGCGATACAAGTTGCTCATCGAATTCCAATTTAACCACTTCTGCATGTCCCGTAGTGCCGGTACAAACAGCTTTATAGTTAGGATTTTCTACATAACCGCCCATATAGCCGCTTAGAACATTCTGGATTCCTTTCATTTCCAGAAAAACAGCTTCAACACACCAAAAACATCCTGCTCCAAGAGTTACTTGCCTGATTTTCATACTAGTACAAAAATTAAAAAGCCGCCCGAAGGCGGCCTTGTCGTTTACTTATTGACCGGATATTTTTCGAGCTGCTTCTTCCTTGCTGATTCGCTTTCCGTTATCGAATCCTACAACCCAAGCATCTTTTATCCCCATCTTCACAAAATCGGACGAAACCATTTCAGCTTCTTGCAAAGTGCTGTAATAGCCGAATACATATTTATATACACCATCTTCTGTTTCGGTTCCAAAAGGCCCTGAATTCAAATTGTTGGCAACTTTAAAATTCTTGTATGCACCAATCTGAACGCGGAAATAGACGCCGGAAGGTGCTTTTTCACCCTCCCCTACTTTAGCCATCATAATAGGAGCTGTTCGCATTCCAGGATTTGATGAGACACCAGGGCGATATTTCGGCTTTTTCTTATACTTCGCTGGTCGTAACAAACGATCCTCTGCTTCCACCAATTTCAGAGCAGTTTGATCATAGATTGCGGCAAGAATGTTTAGGCTATCTTGAGCTGCAGAAAGTGCAGCAGACATACTATCTGCATACGCCTTATGCTGATTTTGAGCATTGTCTAAGTCTGTTCTAAGTTGACTATTTTCAGAAGCTAAGACCATGGCAAGGGAGTCAGAAGTCTGAAGTTTCTTTTCTGTTTTCTGAAGTTTTTCATACATGGCCTTTACTTGTTCAGGTTCCATTTTACGAAACCTCCTAAGAGCTTCTTTCTCAATCTTCTTTTTTTCCTTTTCGGTCAAACGAGGTTGCGCGAATACTGCTGACCCAACGATGGACAGCAAGAGTACGAATAGTAATTTCCTCATTGAGGCGTTGATTATTTGAAAACGAAGTTAGTTAACCTTATCTTATTATTTAATATCCTCTTCAAGGTCACGGAGTGCTTCCTTCGCTATTAAAAAACTCCAAGTATTAATTTTCAGGAAATCTTGACTCATTACATACGTTCCTGCATCTTCCTTATCCTTATTGGCTGATGGATTACTTCCAAAATAACGAACCAAGTACCAGGGCTGTGCTTGGTGTATTTTATATCCAAAGAGTAACAAAGGAGATAAGTTGCCCTCAGAATGATAATCGAAATGATATTGCCGCTTCAAACCATCCACAGGTGGCTGACCTAACCCAAAAGATGGCACTATTGCGATTTTTGGCCCAGCGTCAAATCCAATATCAAACACATCAGCGAGGTGTAAAGAAGGATATCCAGTTTGGATGCCGTTGTTCAAGGTAGCCGTGTAAAACTCAAGCGGAATGTTGTAAACGGGATTTGTGGTATTGCCAACAGGATAATCGCGCTTCCAGAAAGGTTTGGATAAATCTGAACTCACCATTACGTATCGCTCTACCTGAAAACCTAAAACGGAACGTAAAAACTCTACCGGGTTATAGGCATTTCTACCAATAAGAAACCGATTGGCAGGTTCGCCAAGGTGGTGGTTTAAGATAGAACGAACCGTTGCCAATACGGTAGATTCTAACCAAGCATCGGTTTGCTTAACCTTGAGCAAGTAGTTCGTTAGTTCAGTTCTAAGCTGAACATAGTCTGGTGCAGTTTTGTCTTTTGCACTTCCGGAATAGAAAGTCTCGGGAAGAATTCCGTAGGTTTTTACTATACGTATTCCCATATTTAAATCGGGAACAAGATTCAACGATACCTTACCATGAGAATCAAGATAATCTCTTGCAGCCTCCAAAAACGAGTAGTATAAGAGATAAGACCAGGACAAGTCTGATTTAGTGTTGGCATGCCTAAAACCTTCTATTTCAATAAAATTTGATAGAGCCAGTAACGAATTAGCCTGCGCAAGAGGATTCGGTTTCAACGGTTGAGACCATAACTGTGCATACTGATTTGGTTGCAGTGGAATATCTAACCCTGAAAGATTGATGCGAATTTTTTTCTTTTTCTGTCCTGTTGAAGCATCAACTATCTCTTCAAAGCGAACTTTTTCCTGACTCTGGCTTCCCCTTCGTTGAGCAAATGCTTCCGAAGAAATAGCCATAAAGAAGAAGTTGATGATTATAAAGGCTCGCATAGTAAAACTGAAAGCCGAAAATAAAGGGCTCGTGCCTATTTTTGGGCAAAGATGAAAGGTGGGGCATTAAAAAAACTGGAAGGGATCATTCTTGCAGCGGGTTTTCAGTTGCGGTATGAGAAGGGAAGATTCATTTCGGGCTCATGTGTACTTCAGGAGCAAAAGATTGTTATTGTGAATAAGTTCTTTAATGTAGAAGACAGGGTGCTTATTCTAATCGACTTAATAAAAGAAACCGGAATTGAGTCCGGATTGGATAAAGAAACAGGGCAATGGTTCCAACAACAAAAGCTCAAGCGAAGCAATCTTTCCGATTAAGGTTTTTAGGAACAGGCACTTCTCAAGGAGTACCCGTAATAGCTTGCTCATGTGAGGTTTGTAAAAGTGTCGATTTACGAGACCGACGATTGAGGAGCTCTGTAATGATTGAATGGGATAATTATTCCTACGTAATTGATACAGGGCCTGATTTTAGGCAACAGATGCTTAGAGAAGGCATTCTTACATTAGATGGCGTTTTATTGACTCATGAGCATAAAGACCATATTGCCGGCTTAGACGATATCAGGGCATTTAACTACTTTATGAAAAAGCCTATTCCTGTTTATGCCACTGAAATAGTCCAGAATGCTTTAATGCGGGAATTCCCATACGTCTTCGATGAAAATCCTTACCCCGGAGCCCCTCAAATTGACTTACATACCTTAAACCTATCGCCTTTTGAATTACAAGGCTATTCCGTTGTTCCGATTGAAGTCCAGCATTACCTAATTCCAGTTTTGGGTTTTCGGTTTGGCTCACTTGCTTATGTTACCGATGCGCATTTCATAAAAGAGGAAGAAAAAGACAAACTTTATGGCTTAGATATCTTAATAATCAATGCGTTAAGACATCAAAAGCATGTATCTCACTTTAACTTAGAAGAAGCATTAGCGCTTATAAATGAGTTAAAGCCTAAAAAAGCTTATCTCACTCATCTTTCTCACCAAATTGGCCTACATGAAGCATTAGAAAAAATGTTGCCTTCGCATGTAAAACCTGCTTACGACGGTTTGGTTTTGGAGTTTAAAGGATGATTAACACCGATGTTTTTGTAAGAAGGCTGGCGGATTCTCTGCAAGAACTGCTTTCGAATAAGCAATTGATTTGGATAGCTTCGTCTTCTTCAACAGAACTAATCTTAACCTTTTCGGAATTTTCCCTTTGTATTAACTTTCTCTCGGGAGTCACATTAATACGAAAGGAAGAACCTTACTCCACTATTGCCCGATTGTGGCATAAACAGTTTCATGCGCTCCATCAGCAAAAAGTTCAGCGAGTAACAGCACATTATGGAGAACGTATGCTTTTACTTGAATTTGAGAATAGGGAATCGTTGGTTCTTTTGCTTCGTGCTTCGCAAGGTATGGCTGTAGAGAAAAATTCTGGTATTCGTTTTCCGGTTGGAAAGACTGTTCCAGCCATAAATGATTCTCAACAGCACCTCCGATTGGATGAAAGAGATGCTCTTCACGCCTATCCACCGGACGACCTGCCTTGGTACCGCCATAAAGATTTTCTACCTATCTGGAATTCAGATTATTGGATTCAAACTGCTCAAATTGATCCTTTGAAAGGGCTTCTGTACTTAGAAGAAGATTGGCGATTTAACACCATTTGTGTATTTCTACCCAATAAAAACGGGTTACCCTTTTTGCATATTAAAAATCGAGCGATTAATCTCTTAGAGAAGGAAAGCCAGTTTGAATCACATTCTGCAATTGAAGCCTTTACATGGTATAGCAGAAAATATCTTAGTCTAGTTTCAATAGAAGGGATGAGAAAAATTCTTCTTGCTTCCTTGAGCAAAAAGTTAAAGCGAATTGAAGGACAAATCAATCATTTAAATCAGGAGTTGTTGGAAGATAAAAGTGAATACTGGCATCACCAGGCAGATTTAGTGATGGCACATTTACATGTTCAACCGGAAGCTGGAGGAAAATTAACTGTGACCGATTTTCTTACTCAAAAGCCGGTTTCTATGATAGTTGATCCAGAAAAACCAATAAAAACTGCTACTAAATGGTATAAAAAAGCCCGAAACACCCGCATGCTCCAACAGGAACAAAAGGAAACCTTAGCTAATCTTTATCAGGAACTGGATAGTACTCAAAAGGGGCTTCTTGAGTTGGAAGAGGTAACCGAGTTCAAGGAATTGAAGCAGAAGTTCAAACAAGTACATCAGAAAGAACATCAGAGTAAGGACTTAAAATACCGTGTTTATCAGGTTGAAGGATTTAGGATTTTGGTGGGAAAACATGCGGAGAGTAATCAAGAAGTATTGAGGGTAGGACATAAAGACGACCTCTGGTTTCATGCGAGAGGATATAGTGGAAGCCATGTATTGATTCAAAAAGCAGGGAAAATTCCGGGGAAAACGGTCATTCAGAAAGCTGCTGCATTAGCCGCCTATTTTTCAAGAGGCAAGACTGCAGGCCTTTGTCCGGTTCAATACACCCCGAGGAAACATGTCAGACAAGCAAAAGGGTTAGAACCCGGCCAAGTAATCGTAGAGAAAGAAGAAGTTATTTTAGTTGAACCGGGCTTACCAGATTGAATTCAAACAAATTCTTTCTATTTGACCCAAAAGGATATTTATTTTAGCAGAGCAATTCATTAATCATGCAAATCGGCGACAGACTCCCCTATTTCGAGCTTCCTTCAACAAGTGGTGAACCTTTTACTTTGAATCAGGTGATGGAAAAATCCTGCATTCTGGTAGTGTTCATTTCCAATTCTTGCCCGTATGTACAGGCGTATGTCAAGCGAATTCAGGACTTGATTCAGCATTTTTATGAAGATAATATGGGAATTATTCTGGTGAACAGTCGGTCTGAATCTGAAAATCCATCGGAGCGAATTGAAGTAATGCAGCAGTTTTTAGAACAACATGAGTTACACAATCTCTGGTATGTAAAAGATGAGCAAGGCAGTTTAGCGGTACAATTAGGAGCCAAAGTAACCCCAGAAGCCTTTCTCTTTAATTCGCGCAGAGAGTTAGTATATCATGGAGCTATCGATGATGCCTGGGATCAGCCGAACTTAGTAACCCGTGTTTACCTAGAAGATGCAATTGAATTTACCTTAGACGGTTTGGAAGTTGATTTCCCTGAAACAGTAGCCATTGGCTGTCAGATATAAGCGAAAAAGCCCGGATATTCCGGGCTTTTTCATTTTAGCCCATTATACAAGTAGCTACCAAAGCAAAAATCGTTGAGTGCAAAAAAGTAGTGCAAATTCTATATTACAATAGGAGAAAAAAATGCCTTTACAGAATTCTGCTTAGCGTTTCAGACCTTGAAAAGCCACACCTTAAGGCTATGAATAATAAAGGCATCGTCTCCTTTTTCCGCAATCCGAGTATTAAGTCCGGTAAATTTTCCAAATGCAGGTAAAACAAGTTGCTTGTTGTTCTTTAAGATAAACGCTGGAAAAGCCTGTTTTTGAAACTCCATTTTCAACGCAAAACCCGGATGCCAGTGTCCGCAAATGGAGTAATCCAATGATTCTAAGTGCTGATCTCCATGGTGTAAGGTTATTCCATGCCAATGGAGAAATCGACTGAAATGCCAGTGAGGCGGAAAATAGCTTTCACTTAATTTCTTATCGTGATTTCCTGTAATAAGATGGCATTCCGGTATTTGGGAGGTAGTTTCTAAAAAATGGTAGAACTCTATTCCCGGATCTGTATGCACCAAGTCACCGAGGACAATCAAGCATTTAGGGTGAAATTGTTGAAATATTCGAACCAGCACCTCCATTAGCTTACCTCCTTCAAGATTAGGAACAGGCAATCCATTTCTACGAAAATGCGCAGCCTTATCTAAATGGAAGTCTGCTATAATCAATGTTTTATGTACTTCTATCCAAACCAAACCATCGGGAAGTAAGGTTATGGATTGCCCTGCAAATTCAATTATCACGATAAGAATCCATAAGTTTTTGAAGTCGTTCTTCCATGGATTCGTTGCTTAACTGCATGGATTGAAAGCGATCGGCAAGTAAAGGAAGGGATAATGGTGAAGGTGCTTTCAATTCACGAATGATCATGTTTTGATTTTTTATCCGGCTAAGCAAATTGCGCAAGCGAACTTCTTCAACTTGGAACTCCAAAGCCTCTTGAAATGCCTGCCTCAACAACAAGTTATCGCAATCGTATTGTTGAAATACTTCAAAAAACAAATGAGTACTGGCTTGCAGATTTTTTTCCTTTTGCGGCTTTCCGGGATATCCTTTGAATAACAAGCCAGCTATAGCGGCTATATCCCTGAAACGCCTCTTAGCCATTTCGTTAGTATTTAAGCTGCTTTGAATATCGAGGCTTAAGCTTTCAGTTTCAAAAAACCGTCGATAATCTCCTTCATTGAATGGAAGCTTAGAAGAAGTCAGAATCTCAAATCCATAATCGTTGAACGACATAAGTGCAGTCCCTTTCCACGATTTACTCATGCGATAAAGAACAATTCCACCAAGTGCTTCATGAACTAATCTTCCTTCAAAAGGATAAAAGAGGTGGTGAAAACCGTCTTCTGATTGCCAGATTTCAATTAGAAATTCTTCGACAGTAGGTAAAACCGATCGCTCCTTTTGAAAATAAACCAACTGTTTCAGATAATTACCTTCTTCATTATCGGACACCTCTTCTTCAGCAAGTTGATTGAGTTTTTCTCTAAGTGCAGAGCCAAGTCTGGCAGACAAGGGCATTCTACCACCCATCCAAGCAGGAATTTTTGCATTTTGTTTATCAGCAGGTTTAGTTAGAATGGTTAACTCCTTTATGGAAACTAACTCCAAGCTTTTTCCAGAAAACCAAAATGCATCCCCCGGTTTTAACTTGCTGATAAACCACTCTTCAACAGAACCCAACCATTGCCCTTTCATCGTCTTAACCTGAAGAACCTGATCTGAAACAATTGTTCCAATGCTCATTCTATGTCGCCTTGCCAAGGTTTGATTAGCAAAATAAAAGCAACCATCTTCCTTCAATACTAACTTGTTAAAATCCTCATAAGCATGAAGCGCCTCACCGCCCTTAGATAAAAAAAAGAACAACCAATTCCATTCTTCCTTATTGATAGAAGCATAAGCATGGGTACTGGTTACAGGCTTCCAAAGAGCATCTTGAGATGCCCCTTCAACCAGCGCCATTGTTCCAATAAATTGTGTTAGGACATCGAAAGTTCTTACCCAAGGAGTCTGATCTTCCATTTCCTGGTTCAGTATTCCATTTCTTAAGGCGCCGAGCTCTACTAGTTCAAGGGCATGGGTTGGCACAAAGTACAATTTAGAGCTTCTATCAGGACCATGTCCAGAACGACCGGCTCTTTGTATGCAACGTGCAATACTTTTTGGGCTACCTATTTGAATTACAGCATCTACCGGAGCAAAATGCACTCCCAAATCAAGGCTTGAAGTACAGACCACCACTTTCAAACGCCCTTCAAAAAGGGCATCTTCTACCCATTGTCTTGTTTCGACCGAAAGAGATCCGTGATGCAACGCAATGGTTCCGGCCAGCTCAGGTGAGTTTTCGAGTACAGCTTTATACCAAATTTCGCTTTGAGCTCTGGTATTGGTAAAAATCAAAACAGATTGATGTGCCTGAATTAACTGAATTACTCGATCGAGCATAGCTAAACCAATATGCCCTGCCCAAGGAAGCCTTTGTCCGTTTTTATGAGGAAGTACTGCTTCCAACACATACTGTTTGGAAGCTTCAGCTTTAATGCAAACCCAATTTGGCCACCGACCTGTTGTTGACAGAAGTACTTCTGCTGCTTGATCCATGTTTCCGAGTGTTGCCGAAATTCCCCAAATTCTGAAATCAGGCGAGAGCATTCTAAGCCTTGCCAATGCCAGTTCGGTCTGATTGCCTCGCTTAGTTCCAACTAATTCGTGCCACTCATCCACCACAACGGCCTGTAAATGAGCGAAAAACTTTTGGTGCCCCTGAGTTCCGAATAGCAAATGCAAGGATTCAGGAGTAGTGATAAGCAATGCTGGAGGATGTGTTAAAAGACGTTTTCTTTCTGCCTGAGTTACATCACCGGTACGAATTGCTATTTCCCATGGTAGGTTAAGACCTTCCAATAGTTGCCGCATGCTTTGAGCTATTTCTCTTGCAAGTGCTTTAATTGGAGTAATCCAAATAAGGAAAGGAGCCGGAGGAAGTTCATCGGGCTCATAACCGGAGTAAAGTACTGCCGGAAAAAGAAGGCTATACGTTTTTCCACTTCCTGTTGGAGCCAATACCAATCCATCCAAACCGGATTTCCACGGTTCCATTGCCTGCTTTTGAAAAGGAAGTAAACTCCAATGGCGGAGTTCGAGCCATAGTTGTAATCGCCTTTCCAGCTCTGTCATTCAGACAACAAACGTCTGTAAAGCTCCCATGTTTGGTTCACTAACTTGTCGGTAGAAAATTGTGCTGCTTGGCTTTTCGTCAAAGCTTCCAAACCTGATCGGTAAGCATGATTAAAGTAAAGTTGATGAAGCCCGGAGGCAATTCCATCTATTGAAAAAGCGTCGGCATAAGCCACTGCGCTCCCTCCTACTTCAGAAAAGCAACCCACACTTGACGTAAGGCTTGTTTTACCTGCATTAAGTGCTTCCAAAATGGGAATTCCAAAACCTTCATATTCAGAGATGTACACATGAAACAAACAGTTTCGATACAAAGTAGGAAGAGCTCCCCAAGGAAGATTATCCAGAATTTTTATTCCGGCTTTTGCGCTTTTCGATAATTTCAAATTTCTGATAAACTGGGTAAATGAAGTTGGTTTACCAGCGAAAACAAGATCCACTTCTTCGTTTTCAAGTGCTTTTATAAAAGCCTTTGATAGCCGTAATCCATTCTTCCTTTTCTCAATTGTGCCAACTACTAATAAAAACGGTCTATTCAGACCTAGATTTAACAGAGAAGCTTGGTCATCTTCAATAGAATGGAGGTTGTCTTTAAACCAAGGTTGGCAATCTTGGTAGTGCACACTTATGCGCTCTTCCGGAACGTGAAGCAATTCCTTTAAATCATTTGCAGTAAAACGACTGGTTGCTACAACATGATCCGCTTCTTTAACCGCTCTTTTCAATTTGTAGGTGTACATATTCCTGTCGATAGCTGAGTAATTCTCGGGATATCGGAGAAAAATGAGGTCGTGTACAGTAACTACTGATTTTACTCCAGCACTATGAATTCCCCATGGAAGTTCGGCACTAAGGCCGTGATAAAGCCGAATTTGATGACGGCGAAAGTCGTCCAGAATTCCTTTGCTACGCCAAATTGATGGAAAAGTGCGATTTAGAAGCCCACTTGGGTGATGATGTTTAAAGGCTGTTCGATTGAATGATTTAAGTAAATCTGGTTTAGGGTTAGGTCCAAACAAATGCAGTGAATATGACTCTTGCTTTAGTTTGGTCAATGAATCTGCTAAACCGGCTAAAAGTACCCTGCTATAGTTTCCTAAGCCAGTAGCATTTCGATAAGCTCGTTTTGCATCAAAACCTAAATTAATGTTCATTAAACCGCAACCTGAAATTCTCTTAAGGCGTCGTTTAAGGAAGTTTTATTATCCGTTGAGGCTTTTCGTTTACCCAAAATTAACGCACATGGAACTTGAAATACACCTGCTGGAAACTGCTTAGGCATCATGCCTGGAATCACTACAGCATTCTCAGGAACTTCTGACTGATATTCAATGATTTCAGGGCCTGAAACATCCAAAATTTTGGTAGATTGAGTGAGGGTAACTCCTGCACCAAGAACGGCCCCTTTTCTTACTCTTACACCTTCAACAACAATACATCGCGAGCCAATAAAACAATCATCTTCGATGATTACCGGGTTAGCCTGAACAGGTTCAAGCACCCCGCCAATGCCTACACCCCCTGAGAGATGTACATTTTTTCCAATTTGAGCGCATGAACCAACAGTCGCCCAAGTATCGACCATAGTTCCACTATCCACATAAGCTCCAATATTAATATAGGACGGCATCAAGATAACTCCTGGTGCTACGAAAGAGCCATAACGAGCAATAGCATGAGGAACTACTCGAACGCCTTTGGAAGCAAATCCCCTTTTTAGCGCGATTTTATCATGAAATTCGAATGGACCTACTTCAATAACCTGCATTTGCTGAATAGGAAAATACAGGATAATAGCTTTTTTGACCCACTGATTGACCAACCAATGATCTTCCTGCTTTTCTGCAACTCGAAGTGTTCCGGCATCTACTAAACTAACAATCTCTCTTATGATGGCTTGGTTATCTGCCGACTTCAACAAGTCACGATTATTCCAAATGGCTTCTATTTGCAGTTCAAGGTCTTTCATAAGCCACAAAATAGAACACGATTAAGAGAAGAACAATTTAAAACAAGGAAGTTGTACGGTATAAAATAGGTTAAAATTGAAATGTTAGTCAGAATCATATACCATTTAATTATTCTTTCAATAATTTTGAACAAATGAGGCATTCTATGAAACTAATCAGACTCGTTTCACTTTTCATAATGAGTATGCTTTTAGGCCAACAGGCTGGAGCTTCTCACTTGGCAGGGGGAAATATCGCTTACACCTTTGTGGGGATGACTCCCAATGGCCCTGCATTTCGAATTGTATTAACCTTGTTTCGCGATTGCTCAGGAATTCCTTTAGGTACGGGCAACCAAACCATTACGGCAAGGTTTGCACCCGGATTAACTTGTACTGGCCCTGTGCCAGGAACAAACCTAAACCTTCCTGGTCGTCCACAAACCGGAGGTCAAGTTGAAGTTCCCTGCCAATTGGAGGTAACTCCTACCACCTGTAACGGAGGAACACGCTATGGCATAGAACGTTACGAGTATGATGGAATTTTCGTTGTACCCTCTACAATTCCCGATGCTTGTAGAAAATTTATTTTTGCTTTCGATCTCTGTTGTAGGAATACAGCGCAGAATTACAACGGAACCAATGGTCAAGACTTTTACATCGAATCTTATTTAGATGCAACCTCTGCTATTGTTCCTTACAATTCATCCCCTCGTTTTCAACGCTTTGAAATTCCTGCATTTTGTGTAGGAGATCCTGCCATGCTGATTTTTGATGGAATTGAACCGGATGGCGACTCTGTTGTTTATCAGTTCATTACAGCAAAAAACGGCCCCAATATTCCAGACACACTCACTTACTCAGGTGGTTTTGGATTGCCTAATCCCATAAGCAGTTCTTCTCCTATACTAATCAATCCTATTAATGCCAATGTAACTTTCACATCCAATACAAGCCAGGTTGTTATTGTAGTTATCAGAGCCACTGAATTTCGAAATGGAGTGCTAATTGGCTCCATCATGCAAGATGTTCAAGTAGTGACAGGGACCGGCGGTATTTGTGCTAATATTCGACCGACATGGCGACCGCGGCAGTTTGCCGTGAACTGCGGAGATTCTGTACTTACTCTTACTACTCAAACTGCTTTCCGGTGTAGTTCTGTTTCGCCTTCTGGTAGTGAATTCAGACTTACAGGTCCAGACGGAGTAGTTTATCCTGCTTTTACCGCTAATCCGATTAATTGCACTGCTGATACAACAAGATCTTTAGAAGTCAGGTTGTTTCAGCCATTTATTATGAATGGACGTTTCACACTTCGAACTAAAACCGGATATGACGGAAACACTTTCATGAATATTTGTGATCGTCAAATGCTTGAAGGAGATTCGGTCAATATTGATGTAGTGGGCTGTTATTCATTTAATGATGCTCCTCAAATTGTGAACGTCAGCGTTGATAGTATTGACAATAAATCCGTTAATGTAGATTGGATTGAAGCTCCAGGCTTTGATTATGCTTTCTTTAAAAGCTTTAATCTTTACCGAAGAGCACCATCATCTCCTGCATTCATTCCTGTTGGAACCATTACTGATCCGACCATACGCTCATACAAGGATCAAGCACCAGAGTTAAATCCTTCAAAAGAGCGCTATGATTATTTTATTAATCTGAGCTATCTCGTTACTCCGGCAGTACCATCAGTTGTGAGAGAGGTCGCTTACGGTGGACCCAAAAGCAACTATATCTTTAACTACGACGATGGTGGCAAATCTGAAGATCTGAATATGTTGATTTCTTGGCAAAAGTATAACGGGTGGGATTCAACCTATAATCTTCAGTTTGCAACAAATAAGGATTCTACTAAATGGAGTTCTTTAGGAATTATTGACACAATTGCAGATGCTGATAACATTATCAGAAAGACTTATGAAAAGCCGCTTGAAGAAGGTGGATATAGGCTCAGAGTATTTACTGACAGTTTAAACTTCCGCTCATACTCCAATTGGATAACCTTCAATGTGCCCTCAAGAATTCTAGATGTTGCCAACGTAGTTACCCCTAATGGCGATAACAAAAACGATACTTGGAAAATTGACAACCTCCGGTTTTACCCCAATACTAAAGTCATGATTTTTAATAGATGGGGAATCAAAGTCTTTGAGGACGGAAACTACCAAAACCAATGGGGTGCAGATGCTGAAACTGGAACATACTTCTACACAATCAATGTTCCGGGAGAACCTACTCCCCGACAGGGAATGCTGTCAATCTTAAGGTAAATTGCAATTCACTATTTAATAAAAAAGCCACCAAAATTCTCGGTGGCTTTTTTATTAACCGATTTTCAGATGTTAAAACATCCCTTGACGTTTGAGCAACCAACGCTCCAAAATTTGTCGAAACCCTTCCTCAATATCTGAAGGGATATAATCAATTCTGCTCTGGCCGGAATGTAGCATCAGTTGTTGCTGAAACTCGTAAGCCTGTTTTTGATAGAATTCCTTAATACTCGAAGGATTAAGCTTGATTTCTTTACCGCTTTCTAAATCTACAAACAACGTAGGTTGATTAGGAAAGTTAAAATCAAGTTCGGTCTTTCGATCCATAACATGAAAGACAAGCACCTCGTGTTGGTTGTATCGAAGATGATTAAGCGCATCTTGAAGCTTGTTCAAGTTTGCTCCAGTATCAAAAAAGTCACTAAATACAACAATCATCGAACGGCGATGGGCAGTTTCTGCAATCTCATGTAAGATATCCGCTATTGCAGTACCTTCCTTTTCGTGCTCAGGTTTGGCTTTTTTTATCGAGTCTTCTTGCAAAAGTTGTTCAAGTTCAGCAAGTAAAATCTGATAATGGTGAGAAGAAGATTTGGGATTAAAAGACCTAGTGATTTTATCAGAAAACAAGGTGAGACCAAAAGCATCTCTTTGAGATTTCATTAAATGATACAAAGCGGCAGTGGCATAAACAGAAAAAGCCAGTTTATTGGATTTTCCTAAAGGATAACGCATAGAATCAGAAATATCCAACACTACTTGGCAGCGAAGATTTGTCTCTTCCTCATACCGCTTAACATAGAGCCGGTCGGTTCGTCCGTACAATTTCCAGTCTATATGACGGGTTGATTCTCCTTTATTGTATAAGCGATGCTCCGAAAACTCAACAGAGAATCCGTGAAAAGGGCTCTTATGCATTCCGGTAATAAAACCTTCTACTACCTGGCGTGCCAACAACTCAAGACTTCCAAAACCGGAAGCTTCTTGTAAGCTTATCCCGTTCATCCGTCTGAGCGTTTCAAGCCATATTTTTCAACTTTGGTGTATAAATGGCTGCGTTGCATTCCAATCTCCTCGGCAGTTTTAGCAACGTTCCAATTAAAAGCTAGCAGCTTCGACTTGATAAACTCTTTTTCTACATAGTCTCTGAATTCCTGAAGATTATGATGATCCTCGATAAGAAGATGCAAAGACTCATCAGATTCTAAAAGAGTTTTTGATACAGACACTTCGAGGGTTGGATTTGTGTACTGGCTTACATCTTCGCCAGAAATAGTATTGCCACAAAGAATGGCTAATCGCTCCACTACGTTTCTTAACTCCCTTATGTTTCCGGTCCAGTTGTACTTGCCTAATGCCTCAAGAGCAGAAGGAGCAAACTGTTTCTCCGGCATATTGTATTCGCGGGCTACATCGGTTAAAAACCGTTCAGCAAGCATAGCAATATCGTCTCTTCTTTGGTTCAAGGAAGGAACATGAATGATGATTACACTAAGTCTGTGATACAAATCGAGTCTGAAATTACCAGCATCAATTTCTCTCAGTAGGTCTTTATTAGTTGCCGCTACAACACGTACATCAACCGGAACATCGCGGTTGTCGCCTACCCGAGTGATTTTATTTTCCTGAAGTGCGCGTAGTACCTTAGCCTGAGCAGCTAAAGGCATATCTCCTATTTCATCCAGAAACAAAGTTCCTCCGTTCGCTTGCTCAAATTTTCCGATTCGTTGTTTTAATGCTGAAGTAAAGCTTCCCTTTTCATGTCCAAAAAGTTCACTTTCAATAAGTTCAGAAGGAATAGCTGCACAATTAACCTCAACAAGTGGTCCTTTATTTCTTAAGCTTTTTTCGTGAATCCAACGTGCAACCAGTTCCTTTCCGGTTCCATTCTCGCCAGTTACCAGAATTCTTGCATCGGTAGGCGCAACTCTATCAATGGTTTCCTTGATTCGGACTATTGCCTGAGAGTGACCTAAAATCTCCTGAGTTTTACTGACTTTTTGTTTCAGCACCCTGGTTTCTTTGACCAAGTGTTGCTTGTCTAACGCGTTCCTAACCGTAATGAGCAAACGGTTTAAATCTGGAGGTTTTGGTAAAAAGTCGAACGCACCCAATTTGGTTGCCTCTACCGCTGTTTCGATGTTTCCATGCCCTGAGATCATGATAACAGGCACGTCTGGATTAACCTTACCCATTTCAGTCAACACCTCAATGCCATCCATTCGGGGCATTTTAATATCGCAGAAAACCAGTTGATAAGAATTCTGTTTAAACTTTTCGAGGCCTTCTAAACCGTCAGCGGCTTCGTCAACGTCAAAGTTCTCGTATTCAAGTACCTCTTTGAGGGTGTTTCGTATGCTTCGCTCGTCGTCAATGATGAGTATTCTCGCCATAGGAACGAAGATAAGAGGGATGTTTATTTTCGCATCAGATGAAGTTCAACCATTGGGCAGGAATATTATTTCCGGCACTGTTTACAGCAGTCTTTTTTGCTTGTGAGTCCGGTAACAACCCGGAATCTGACAGAAAAAAAGCATCAGGCGTTTTTAGGAATATTGGTGCTGACGCCCGCTATGTGGGTATTGACGCCTGTAAATCCTGCCATTCCGACATCTATCAAACTTTTCAACATACCGGAATGGGACTTTCCTTTGATTCCTCCGGCACTCAAAAATCTTCTGCAAATTTTTCTAAGCACACCATTGTTGAAGACCCATCTACTGGTCTGAACTACCGATGTTACCTGGTTAATCAAGATTTATTCATTGATCAGTACCAGCTCTCCGGCAATGATACCCTTCACAAACGAACAGAAAAGGTAAGTTATATCGTAGGCTCCGGACAGCACACCAATTCACATTTACTCAATATTAACGGGTATCTCTACCAAATGCCCATGACCTTCTACACCCAGAAAAAACGATGGGACCTTCCACCAGGATTTGAATCTGGTAGTAATAGCAGGTTTAACCGCGCAATAGGTGCGGAGTGCATTACGTGTCATAATGCCTATCCTGTTGCTGACCCTGGTGCAGAAAACCGATACCTAAGCATTCCAAAAGGGATAGATTGCGAGCGCTGCCATGGACCTGGGAGCATCCACGTTGAGGAAAAACAGAAAGGAATAGTAGTAAACACTGCGAAATCGGCGGATTACTCTATTGTAAACCCGAAACGACTGCCATTTAAGCTTCAAATGAGTATTTGCCAGCGTTGTCACCTTCAGGGCAATGCTGTTTTGAAGCCCGGAAAGACCTTTTTTGACTTTCGACCCGGGATGATGTTGTCGGATGTGATGACAGTTTTCATGCCCAGGTATGAAGCAGAAGACGCTTCTTTTGTTATGGCTTCTCATCCGGATCGGCTGGCGATGTCCAAATGTTTCAAGCAATCCAATGGTAAGCTAAGCTGCATCAGTTGTCATAATCCCCATAAAAGCGTTACAGTTACGGATAAAAACCACTTCAACAGCACTTGTGTAAGTTGTCATCCGGGAGATAAAGCATTGAAAATTTGCAAATTATCCGATAAAGAACAGCGTAAAAACAGTTCAGGATGTGTGGGTTGTCACATGCCGGCCTCTCATACCGTTGATATTCCTCATGTTAACATTCATGATCATTACATCCGAAAACCTTCGACTCTTCCTAATCAAAAGCGAAAGGTGACGGGTATTGCTGCCGTTAATGAAGTGAACCCGGATGCATTAACTAAAACCAAAGCTTGGTTACAGTATTATGAACGCTTTGAAAGCCGGAAAGCTTTTCTGGATTCTGCTAAGTTGAATATGAACGAAATTCCTTCCGGATTAAAAAATGAGCAGTTTCAGGCGAAAGTTCACTGGGCATTTCTAGAACGAAATACCTCGCTGTTAGTACAATTGGGACAGGAACATTTACCCGAAAAAGAATCAGATGCTTGGACAGCATACCGATTAGGCGAAGCAGCATTCCAAAGCGGACAGGCAGGATTAGCTCAAAGCTGGTTAAAGCGCGCTGTTGAACTAAAGCCCAGGAGTTTAGATTTTCAGAACAAGTATGCTTCCTGCCTTATTCAAAATGGACGCATAGCAGAAGCTGTTGCTATTTTTCAAGAATTGCTTCGGTTGCAACCTCAATACAGTCCTGCGAAAGTAAACCTTGGGTTTTACTCCTTAAGCCAAGGCGATGACCAAACTGCAGAGCGATTTTACCAAGAGGCACTTCAAGACGACCCCCTTTACGATGAAGCATTGTTGAATCAAATCGGGTTACTGCTTTATAGAGGAAAGAAAACTGAAGCAAAAAAACAGCTTCAATCGTTTATAAAACGCTATCCAGAACACCTTCAAGCCCGACAACTATTAAATTCGCTTTAAGATCATGTCGGTTTTTAAGAAATACCTTTTTGCCCTGTTGGGACTGCTTTTCCTATTACTTCTGTTTTTCGGAATTGATGCTGTACTTAAAGTCTATAGAAGCAACATCGACCTTAAAGGCAAGAAGGAAGATTATTTACTCATCCGAACAGGATGGGAATTTCCTCAGGTTATGGCTGAATTACGCAGACAGGGTTGGATTGAAAACGAAGCTTCGTTTGAGTGGACCGCAGAAAAAGCCGGATATACTAAAAAAGTTAACCCAGGGAGATATCAGTTAAAAACTGGAATGAACAACTTTCAGTTGGTAAGGCTGCTAGCTTTAGGAAGACAAACCCCTGTAAAGCTTACATTTAATAAATTCAGAACCATCGAAACATTCGTTTCTGCTGTATCCAGAAAATTAGAAGCCGATTCTACAGAACTGCTGCATTTTCTTACTGACGATGTTTACTTACGACCCTATGGTTTAACTTCTCGAAATGCCCTCAGCTTGTTCATTCCCAATACGTATGAGTTTTACTGGAATACTTCCGCGGGCAAGTTCATTGAAAAAATGGAAGAAGCCCATAAAAAGTTCTGGACCGCAGAGCGAAGAGAAGCAGCGAAAAGGCAAGGATTATCGGTAACAGAAGTGATGACTTTAGCTTCAATTGTTGAAGAAGAATCCGAGAGAAAGAAGGAACGTCCTGTAATTGCAGGGGTTTACCTCAACCGATTAAGACTTCCTATGTTATTGCAAGCCGACCCTACCTTACGGTTTGCCTGGCAAGACTTCACGATCAAGCGGATTACTGGAAAACATATTGCCATCAGTTCAGACTTCAATACCTATAAACGAATAGGACTTCCACCAGGCCCTATTTGCATCCCTTCCATTTCGTCTATAGAAGCAGTATTGCACCCTTCTCAACATCGATATCTCTACTTTTGTGCTTCTGACCAACTTGATGGCACGCATAACTTTGCAGAATCTTATAGTATGCACCAACAAAATGCAAGAAAGTATCAAGCAGAATTAGACCGGAGAGGAATCAACTGATTATGTATCGCCAAATTTCTGAAGCTAGAGTTCGTTATGGAGAAACCGACCAAATGGGCTATGTCTATTACGGCAACTATGCCCTTTATTTTGAAGTAGGAAGAGTAGAATGCATGAGAAGCCTGGGAATCAGCTATAAATGGATGGAGTCTCAGGGAATACACATGCCGGTTTTGGATTTGAACTGCAAATACTACCAACCTGCTCGGTACGATGACCTTATCCGTATTGAAACAAGAATCACAGAAATGCCTGCTTCCCGTATCCGTTTTGAATACAGCATAATGAACGAAGCGGGTGTTTTGCTTACAGAAGGAACTACTAAACTTGCTTTTTTGTCGGCAACTACCGGCAAACCTGTTCGATCTCCTGAAAAACTCCGAGAAGTGTTGACTCCTTTTTTTCCATAATATGTGGAAAAACAAGCTGAATAAATGGAGGCATCATCCGAGGATAGAACAAATTAAAAAAGTGCTTTTGGCTATCCGCCTGCCACTCTTCGAGAATGTACCGCTTTACCATATTATTCGCTTCTATCTGAAAGAATTGTTGTTGAGTGATATTCCAAACAGAGCTTCGGCACTTTCATTCAATTTTTTTCTTGCCTTATTTCCCGCCACTATCTTCCTTTTCAGCTTAATTCCATACATCCCAGTAAACCATTTGGATGTACATATTTTTTACTTCTTTAAAGACATTCTCCCTGAAAATGCCTTCTTGGCGGTAGAAAGCACCATCATCGACATTTCAACTAATCAACAAGGAAACTTATTATCCATCGGTGCAGCTTTGGCTTTGTTCTTTTCTTCCAATGGAGTCAGTTCGTTGATTGATGCCTTCCATAAGGATTATCCCATTTTTGTTCAGCGCAGTTTTGTTCGTAAACGATTGTTGGCGTTAGGATTAACTTTAGTAGAATCGCTGATCTTGTTAATTGCTACTTCCTTGTTAATCGGAGGAGAATTGCTGATTGATTATATGAAGGAAAGCGGATTTCTAATGCCCGGGTTCTGGACTTTTCTTTTTCAAGTCACTCGAATCCTACTTACTGCGTTCTTGATTTTTCTTGGCATTGCCCTTCTTTTTTACTTTGGGCCAAGTACTCATCAACGTTGGCGCTTTTTTTCCGCAGGCGCAAGTTTAGCCACAACCCTATTTATTTTGTTTTCAGAAGCCTTTAGCTGGTATGTAAGTCACTTTGGACAATACAATAAGTTGTATGGTTCGCTCGGAACCCTAATTGTGTTTATGTTGTGGTTGTACTTTAACTCCATAAGCTTACTCATTGGTTTTGAACTCAATACCAGTATTTATACCCAGAAAGAAGCATTCAGAAAGCATGCTGATGTTTTAGAGTAAAATAGCTTTTTCGAATTATTTCAGAATTCCTTTCATCCATGTCGTAAAAAACGACCTAAAAGGAAGGCGAAACCTTATTTTTGCGCAACTCATGAACCCATGATCCAGCTCTTTCAGACCCGACATACCCAACTGGCTGAGATTGACAACATTCAGGAGGGATGTTGGATCAATATTGTTGACCCTAATCTGGAGGAGCGTCAGTGGATTATGGAAAACAACACCCTAATTGCAGAGTACCTCTCCGACTCTCTTGATACCGATGAGCTTTCACGTGTCGAAAAAGAGGATGATTATCTGCTTATTGTACTCCGACTACCGCACTTCAGAGGAATAGAACATGATGTTCCATTTACTACTATCCCTCTCCTTATCCTCATTACAGACCAACTTTTTGTAACTGTTTGTAAAGAAGAAAATGTTATAATTCAGGAGTTTATCCGGGAAAGAATAAAAGGCTTTAGTACCTCCAAGCGCTATAAGTTTGTTTTACAGATTATGATGAAGACCGCCACTCGCTATTTGCTTCATCTGAGAAACATCAATAAAATTGTAGAAAGACTTGAAGATGAGCTAGAAAACTCCTTAAGAAATAAAGAGTTAATAGAACTTCTCAAGTACGAAAAAGCCTTGATTTACTATACGAATGCGCTCAAAAACAATGAAACGACACTTGAGCGAATGCGTAGAATGCGAATATTTAATGCGTTCGAGGAAGACGAAGAGTTCCTCGAAGAAGTTATCATCGAGAACCGCCAGGCAATTGAAATGACTTCGATTACTCAGCGTATCCTTGCTCAGATGATGAATGCTTACTCCTCTGTTATCAACAACAACATGAATAATATCATGAAAACGTTGACATTGGTAACCATTTGCATCGCAATTCCTAACCTATTTGCCAGCTTTTACGGTATGAATGTCAAACTTCCCGCAAGCGAATACTCTCACATTTTCTATGTAGTTATGGGAGTAAGCTTAGTATTAATCATGGGATTGTTTGTCTTTATCAAACGTAAACACTGGTTTTAAACCTACATTCTGAAATGTCAGATTTGTCCAAAACCTATTCCCCAGAGGGAATCGAATCGAAATGGTATAGCCGATGGATAGAAGCAGGCTGTTTCCGCTCTCAACCGAATCCGAATAAAAAAGCCTTTACTGTTGTAATTCCGCCTCCGAATGTAACGGGAGTACTGCACATGGGACACATGCTTAACAATACGATTCAGGATGTACTGGTAAGACGTGCGCGTATGAAAGGTATGGAAGCTTGCTGGGTGCCCGGAACCGATCACGCCTCGATAGCAACCGAAGCAAGAGTTGTGAAAATGTTGGCAGATCAGGGAATCGCGAAATCTGATTTAAGCAGAGAAGAATTCCTGAACCATGCTTTTGCTTGGAAGGATAAGTATGGTGGAATC
Organism: Chitinophaga pinensis; assembly: GCA_943373175.1. GTDB lineage: Bacteria > Bacteroidota > Bacteroidia > UBA7662 > JAIXUI01 > JAIXUI01. The sequence goes on from CALSBM010000023.1 coordinate 33,609, forward strand.
ATTTTAGAGCAATTAAAAAAATTAGGCGCGAGTTGCGATTGGAACCGAACCCGGTTTACTATGGATCCGGATATGTCGGAAGCCGTAATAGAGGTGTTCATTGCGCTCTATAAAAAAGGCTGGATCTATCGCGGAGTTAGAATGATCAACTGGGACCCTAAAGCTCAGACTGCGCTCTCCGATGAAGAAGTTATCTATAAAGAAGGGCCTTCCAGGCTGTTTTTCGTTGCTTACGAACTAAGCGATAACTCCGGAACCATAACGGTTGCAACCACTCGTCCAGAAACTATTCTCGGCGATACCGCCATTTGTGTTCACCCAGAAGATGAACGATATCACCTTCTAATCGGAAAAAAGGTAAAAGTTCCATTAATCAATCGTGAGATTCCCATCATTGCAGATGAGTACGTTGACCGTGAATTTGGTACTGGAGCTTTAAAAATCACTCCTGCTCATGATTTGAATGACTATCAAATAGGGCTCAAGCACAATCTTCCTGTAATCGACACTATTGCTTCTGATGGAACCATGAGTGAAGCGGCAGGGATATTTGTGGGTGAAGACCGCTTTGTTGTCAGGAAGAAAATAACGAAAGCATTAGAAGAAGCCGGTCAGTTAATCAAAACGGAGGACATCATCAACAAAGTAGGGCATTCCGAAAGAACCGATGCGGTAATTGAACCTCGTTTATCGGTTCAGTGGTTCGTAAAAATGGCTGAAATGGCTGGTCCTGCGCTGGAAGTAGTTCGATCAGGTCAAGTAAAGCTGCATCCAGCCAAATTCTTCAATACTTATAAACATTGGATGGAGAATGTCAAGGACTGGTGTATCTCCCGTCAACTGTTATGGGGGCAAAGAATCCCAGCTTGGTACGACGAAACCGGTGATTTTGTTGTGGCAAAAACTGCACTGCAAGCCATTCATGAATTCGATTTAAAAGGAAAAACTGTTACTGCTGATCAAATCAGACAGGATGAAGATGTCGTTGACACTTGGTTTTCTTCCTGGTTGTGGCCGATAACGGTATTCGATCCAACCGCGATAACTAAACCACGCGAAGAATGGAACGAAGACTTGCGATATTACTATCCAACCCAGGATTTAGTAACGGCACCTGAAATTCTCTTTTTCTGGGTTGCTCGAATGATTATGGCCGGAACTCAGTTTGCTGGTGATATTCCATTCCACAATGTTTATCTCACTGGAATTGTGAGGGATAAGCAAGGAAGAAAGATGTCAAAATCGTTAGGCAACTCACCTGATCCATTAGACTTAATTGCTCATTACGGTGCCGATGGAGTAAGAATGGGAATGCTCCTCTCCTCTCCTGCTGGAAATGATTTATTGTTTGATGAATCACTTTGCCTTCAAGGACGAAACTTCGCCAACAAAATCTGGAATGCGTATCGATTAGTGAGTGGATGGAACGTAGAGCCCGGTTTAGCAACTTCAAACCCGGCAGCAACTTGGTTTGAGGCACGCTTTCAGAAGGCTATTGCTGAGTTGGAAGATTGCTTTGAAAAATATAGACTTTCAGAGGCCATTACGCTAGTTTATAAATTAGTTTGGGACGACTTCTGCTCCTGTTACTTAGAAATGATCAAACCGGAATTCGGACAAGGCATTGCTTCTACCTTACTAAATCAAACTATTGAATTCTTTGATAAAATTCTGCGCTTGCTTCATCCATTTATGCCATTTATAACCGAAGAACTTTGGCAAACGTTACCTATTAAGCGGGAGGCCGAATTTCTTTGCTTGGCTACATGGCCGGAGTTTAAAGCTTCTGATTTAACCATTATTCAACAAGGCCAGCGCTTTCAAGATATTCTGGCATCAATCCGAAACTTGAGAAACCAAAAACAACTTTCTCCTAAGGAAGAGTTAGAGATTAACCTATCGCAAACAGAGTCGTTGGGTGATTTTGAACCCGTTCTAAAGCGTATGGCTACAGTTCGGTTTACTCAGGAAGATCCTTCTACTATGATGGCCATTATTGTTGGAAAGGACAAACTGTTTGTGAACCTTCAAGGAAAAGTTGATTCTGAAGAGGAAAAAAGAAAGCTCAATGAAGAGAAAAAATACCTGATTGGCTTTCTACAATCTGTTCAAGCAAAACTTAGCAACGAACGGTTTGTACAAAATGCAAAAATTGAAATAGTTGAAAATGAGCGTAATAAGGAAAAAGACGCCTTGGAAAAATTAGCACTAATCGAGGAAACCCTTCGAAAACTATAAGTCTTAAAAATGGAATTAAAGCCTCGATTTTATTTCGAGGCTTTTGTTTTTTAGTGCTAAAACAATTTTGTTTTTGATTAAACTTAATCTTAGGCGGCTAAAAACGTTTTTAGGAAAAAAAATGATTTTCTCCCGTACAATACAAGAAGTAGTAGTACTGATAAAATCAATGTGCCATTCTCCTTTATAGACCGAATCCTCACGAGAGTGTAGGACTACCCTGTCTGGAAACTTGCTCGAGGTAACAATAAACTTTAAGGGAGATTTTATGCCAGAAATTTCAACATCAATCAAACTACCTTTACTCAAAGCTTCGCCATTCTCTGCCTTAACCAATTTAACCTTAATCCCTTCTGCCGATAAATCGAAAACAGTGTTATTAGAAAAGTGCTTAAAAACCTCCTCGGCAGTAAGTTTAAAGCTTGTTTTAAATCTAATTTCCATGAAAACCAGTAATGATTTGCCAAAGAAACGAGTTCTCTAATCATTTTCTAACCTCTAAGAAGTATTTCACCAATAGATGATAAATACGTAATAGTTTGATAAAACTCTATATTTTTTCTCCAAAAGCTAAATCTCCGGCATCTCCTAGACCCGGAACTATGTAATACTTTGCCGTAAGCTCTGCATCAAAAGCAGCAAGGTATAGAGCTGCTTCTGGCAGATGCTGGCGGATATAATGTATCCCTTGTTCAGCTCCAATAACGCCTGCTATAATGGTTATCGATGGAATTCCAAATTGATGCAAAGCCTTTATTGACTTAACTAAAGAAACTCCAGTCGCAATCATTGGGTCGGTCATGATAAGGGTTTTGCCTTCCAATTGCGGACAAGAAGTATATTCTACCTGAACTTCAAAACTGTAGTCTTTATGTGTTTTTCTATATGCTGAAACGAAAGCAGACTCCGCACGATCGAACATTCTGAGAAAACCCTGATGTAAGGGCAATCCAGCTCTGAGAATGGTTGCTAAAACAATCTGATCGGAAACTATGGCCTCTTTTGCTAACCCCAATGGAGTTTGAACTTCAAGGGAAACATGGGTCATATCCTTCGAAATCTCGTAAGCCATTAGTTCTCCAATTCGCTCCAGATTATGCCTGAACCGCATTCGGTCGTGCTGAATGTTGACATCTCTTAGCTCTGCCAACAAATTGCCGATTAAACTTCCTCCTTGATTGAATACTTTCATAATTGCTGCTTAATGCCAAAATAAGTTTTTTCCGACGTATCGGGTGTAGGCTTCTTCTTCTGAACCAAAACCGGTGTAAAAGCGATTGATGCCTTGATTCATGGAACCTTCAAAATCGAACATTAACCCAGAACCTTCGTAAGTATTGAAGATCAAATCCAACATGGTAGTCATGGCTGCAACAGGCCTTCCAGCCTCAGTTGTAGTGGGTAATAGATTGTAAATTCTACTATTATCTTCTACCAAGACCAAATGTGCCAACGCCTTTCCATTAATGGAAGCCTCTAATCTGAACGACCTAATTTTCAATCTATTCGATTGATTTATAGCCTGTTTTAAATGATTCCAGTGTTTCCTGTTTATTCCCAGTTGATTTCCCGAATGTGACAAATATACCTGAACTCCTTCCTCAAATTCTGTTTCCAATAACTTAGGAATCAGTTTACTTGCCATCTTAAGGTTTCGCTTCGTTTGCGAGTTGTAGTTTCTCCTGAATGTGCCATTTTCATCGAGTGTCAATACCCTGTTACGCATTCTTTGAGCATTGGGTATAGAGAAGTTGACATTCAAAGCAAGGATAACCCGAAGCTCTAACTTCAATAACTGAATTAGGTCTGATTCGCTAAAAATAGCGTTATCAGCATTTAATACATAAAATTGTTGAACCCATAGCGGCTGAATTACTTCTTTAAAAATCCCCCAGCGGGTTCTTAGCGGCCAAGGAATCCAGGTGGAATCGTCTTTAAGTGATAAGACACCGCCTTCCGGTAAATAGGCGCTTAAGAAATCCAAATCATGGTACCAAGGCGGTGCGTTATGGATAGCTACCCGTTTCTGCCACTCTTCCTCATTGATGGATAACCAAGAAACAACCTGCGGTTTTCTCATAACTGAGCCATGTTCATGCACTTTAGATAGACTGATTTCCACCCTTTCCACTCCCCATGTTCAGCAAAAGTATTGTTGTGCCAAAGGGTTACCATTTCCCCCCCTACTTCTTTGCAAGAATCAAGAAGTACCTTAAACTGCCTGATTGACTCTTCTTTCACTTCATTTCCTGAAATACGTAATGCTTTATCCATCACGATGGTGGGATGAAGTAGTAACTGAGTCTCCTGTTCGTATTCTAAATCATAAAACCTAAATGGATGGCAAGTGCCGGCTCTGAATCCCGGCTTGTCAGGATAACCAAGGCTATAATCATGGAGTATCTCTTGTCGAACCAAACGTTGGTAACTTTCCGGCCATGAAATCTTGAGAAAATGTTGTCTGGAATGCGTCAACGGACGATGCAGCATCTCCGCCAAAATATTACACTCTCGGGATAAAAGTTCCGGACGGCTATGGGATAACAAAGAAGGGTGAATGCCAACGGTGGTTTCGTCTGCAAGCGATTTAACTAACGAAATAAAGCGAGGATTGAAGTAATTTAGAGCATTATCACTGCCTCCGTAGCTGCCAATTAGAATAAAAAAAATGGGGTTACTAATGTGGCATTTTAGGATTTCGTCATACGTATCGAATGGGTCTTTTAGCCCACCGGATAAAACCCTTCTTCTCTCGTCTAACAAGCTCCAATTCCCTTCATAAAGATCGATGAGAATACCCTTTATCGTGCGAATAAGAGACTTGTTTCGGTAGGCATAAGCCAAATCGATATCGAAAGTGGGAGTAAAACGAAATGAAGGCCTTTTTGCTTTAATTCCTGGAAAGCAGCCATTTAGCTTGGAAAAAAAAGCATTCACCCATAAATCTAACAAGGGTACATCCAGTTTATCCCATTGATACAAATGGCTGGAAGTGTAAGAATATCTTCCAAGTTTATCAACTGATCCAGGGCGATATTCTTCCATTCTCGATAAAACATAAAATACCGACGAGAATAAATCGAAATGTAAACCCCTATCAGCTTTAGGCTCATGTGTCGGATAAAAGACCGGTAACGATTCAAACACTCCTTCCTCCGGTGACCCTGATTCCTTTTTCCGGGAATTTAACAATCCTGAAGAAGGAATATAAAACCCGTTAGTTTGAAGAACATCTCCGTAAACAATAGCAGGGCCTGGCCAGGATTGGAATTCATCGATAGAAGAGGTTAACTGATAAGTAATTCCAAGACGCGTCTCAAAAATCTCCCTGAGAACATAGCGTAACCGACTACTTCCTGGAAATTGGGTGTAAATAAGCAACGAATCAGGCATTTAGAAACCGGTTTATAGCATCTTCCAACAACTTTGGCGATAAACTATCTTCCCTTGTAACCTGAAAGTTTAACTGTGTAAGGCGGAGCATTGAATCCTTCAAATT
>CALSBM010000024.1:0-38322 GCA_943373175.1 Chitinophaga pinensis
GATGGAGCCGTTCAAGGCGTTTAATCCGTTTTGAATTCCGAATACCGCTGCTAATGCAGGGCCTGTGAGAATTATTCCAATGAACCCTATGGCAACAGATGGCACCGCTGAGAGCATTTCTATGACAGGCTTAAGGATAGCTTTCACTAATTTTGGAGCAAGTTCGGATAGGTATGCTGCTGTTAATACTCCTAATGGTACTGCAATAACCATGGAACCAATAGAAACCCAGAATGTACTGACCAGTAGCGGGATGATGCTGTAATGGACGCCAGGCTCCCATTGTCGTCCGGAGAAAAAGCTTTTTAAAGATACTTCTGAGAAAAATGAAACGCTGTTGATAAAAAGCATTAAAAAAATTCCCAATAGAAGTAGGATAATCATAATTCCGGTGCTTTTAATGACAAGTTTAAAAGCCGTATCAACTAATAATCGTTTAGAAGAATTCATATTCAATGATTAATGGGATAATACCCCGCTTGATTTATTAATCTTTTTCCTTCTTTAGATTGAACATATTCCAAAAAAGGATTTATTTTTTTAAAATCTGATTTTCTAAAATATTGAAAAAGTGGACGTTGAAAATAGTAGCGTCCTTTTGCAATTGCAGCACTGTCTGTTGGAGACACTGCTTCTTGGTTTACTTGACTAATCGATAATACTTTTATTCCGCTAATTTTTCCCTTCTTAATATAGCCGACACTTACGTACCCAAAACCTGAATCATCCGATTTTACAGCGTCTATAATCTGAGCATTACCATTCATTTGCCGAGCATGAGGCGAAAAGGAAATTCTGAGTGCCTCTTTAATGTAATCGTATGTTCCTGAATTGCTTTGTCTGCCATAAATAGTTATAGGCTTAGGATTCTGACCAAGTTGTCCCCAGTTGCTGATGGTTCCACTGAGTATTTTTCCAACCTCGGGAATGGTTAAAGAATCAAAACTTAGTTTATCCGATACAATAAAAGCGATAGCATCTATTGCAAAGATGAGAGAGTCAAGGTCAATTTTCTTGTTTTTGAACTGAGCCAGTTCCGAGTCCTTAATTCTCCTCGATGAATTGGCAATGTCAGCATTTCCATTGACAAGCGATGCGATACCCATCCCTGAGCCGCCACCGGAAACCGAAATCGTAACTTGATTATTATGCTTATAATATTCCTCTGCCAGAACCACGGTAAGGTTTACTTCAGTATCAGAACCTTTGATTTTGATGGTGTCTTGGCCATTCACACAGGAAAGAAATAGAAGTGCTAAAGCAATACACCACTTGGTCATTGCACAAATCTATTTACCTACTGTTACCGTGGTGTTAAGATAGCGTGTTCATTTGATTTGAGACTGAAGATTTTTCGAGTTCTTCCAAAGCTAATTTTTCCAACTCATGTTTGATGTTGATAAAATGGCAGTAAGGTTTTCTTTCAAATAAACGGAAATTAATAATTCCCTTACCAGGTTAATAGGTATAAAATAATTGATTCACTTTAGAATTATTCAACTTTAGTGATGTCAAATTACATGAATGCTTAAGATACTAATAGCTACTCCCCATTTCTAATATACATTCAAAGTTTTTGACTTAAAATCTTAAACTAATACGTAACTTCAGAAAAGTTAGGGCTTAATTTATGGTAATTGGCTTACGTTAGTGAAACGAGTAAGACTGTTAAGTACTTGCTATGGATTCTTTTACTTCATAATTCCTGCGCCAGATGTAGCCATCGAGGATATAATGGGTAATTTGGGGAAGGCTCAAGAGGGCAATAATCAGGCTGAGCAAGTAGTGTTGCTGAGGGTGCGAAAGTGCTTTGAAAATTGGGAATATGGTTGAGTGTTCTTCCCAAATCCAACCGTCCCATAAGCCTTCTTCTAAATATGCGAATGCCCAAAGGCTTAGGAGATAACCTATGAGGATTATCCACTTAATGCGGATATTTTTGGATTTTTGGAGGCTACGGCTTTTCACCGCTACTAAGGCAATGTAGGGAATACCGTGGCTGACAACATTAAGCAAGGTAAAACTGAGGTCGTGGTTTAGGGCAACAATGCCTACGTACCAACTTAGGGCAGTTCCAGCTACCAACAGCAAGCGAGGAAAGTGAATGGGTTGACCATTTCGGAATAGTAATTCTGATAGTAAATAGCTCCCCAAGATGGCGATATAAAGCATTTTCAAAGGGGGTATCCAATGAGGAGCAGATTGTAATAGAAAGTCGTTTTCGACAAACCAATGGAACGTTCGGTCACCGCTTAAGTGCCAAAATAAAATGGGGTAGAGTGTAGCTGCGTAGATGGCTGCTTCCTGCAAATATATTTTCCATCGCGGCTCATTGAGCTTCCGGCTGTAGAGTTTGAGAAACCCGTATTGCTGCCTAACAAAGTGCCAAACGGCTAAATAAGCTAACACGGTCCAGAATTTTTGTGGACTTATAAAATGAAGTCCAAAGGCCGAAACAAAACTTATTGCAGGGGCCGCCAACAATAGCGTTCGATGATTTATCAGGTGTTGACGATCGAAGTAGGTACGATATAAGGTGCTGTAAACGTGCCCCACGTCAATCATCAGAACTAATACGACCCACGAGGTGGTACTCAGCCCATAATTGGAATCGATGAATGAAGGAAAAAGTAACAACAAGAGTAAACACACCAAAGGGGGGCTAAGAATAAACCAGACGTCGAACCCTGGTCGATGGATCCACAATCTGGCGTAATTGCGGATTTCAGCCACGCTGAAGCACCTCCTGAGCTGCACGAATGCCTTGGTCAAACGCTTCTTCGAAAACCGAAATGCCGGAATAGTCGGTGTGTGCAAAGAAAATGCGGCCAGCTACTGGTTTCGTCGCTTCCATGAAAACTTGGCTGCTAAGCAATCCGGTGCTGGGGCGTACCATACCATGCCCCCAAATCCAGACGTTTGCTTCAAGGGTATGAGCGCGTAAATCGGGATAAACGGGCTTTAACTCATTTTCAACTTTTTCGAGCCAAGCTTCTCTGGTGAGATTCATCAACGATTGTCGAACATCCGCAAGGTTTTCGTGCACTAATGGCCAATAATGGCTGAGCAACCGACGAGGTTTATACCTATCGGTTAGTTGATGGTTCGCAATAACATAGCCTACTGATTCACTGCCATGCAACACATTGTCCCAACAAAGCGACATTCTTCCCTTTTCAGGAAGGTTGTCAATGAGCAAGTTGGTAATTACCCAAGGTGCTCGTTGGAGGTTGAGTGCCGGGGTTTGAGGCCGAATGGGTTGGAGAAGCCTGTGTGCCACTGAAGCCGGAACTGCAAGTATTACCGATTGCGCTTCTATCTGATACGATTCGTTAGCGGAAAGGGTTTGAACGGTAACGCCTTTCTTATTAAGTTGAAGCTGATAAGCAAGATGACCGGTTACGATTTGGCTGGCATTGCCCATAAGTGCCTTCACCAAAAAAGCATTGCCCTCCGGCCAAACTAATACATCGTCGGAAGAGGCATTAGCGCCTTTGCCTTGTCTCGCAGCATGATAATGCAGGCCAGCAAATGCCGACACTTGGGATAAGTCAGCCCCGTAGTCGTCTTTACAGCAGTACCTTAGGTATTCGAAAAGCAAGGGCGAACGGTAATGGTGTAGTTCAAGCCAGGAAGCAAAGGATTGTTGCTCTAAATCCAGCCACTCAGGACCACGGGAACCAACGCGCAATGGAAACTTAAACAAGGCTTTACCATCTTGGCCAAGGGCTTTTTTCAATGTTGCCATCTGTTCGAAGAAACGTTGAAATTCTTTTTGATCTAGCTCACTTAATCCAAACGAAGGTACCAATCCTTCCATCCATCTCCCATCCAGAAAAAGCCTTTCCATAGGGTCATGGCATAAAAAGTAGGGGTTGTATTCTGGAAGGCCATTAATGTCGTGGCCAATAATGCAACCGGCTTCTTGCAGGAATTCCAATAGTTCTGGTTGGTCGGGTTGTGGTACCGGAAGGTAATGAGCCCCTAATGGATGTTGAAGTCCCTGCATACTTCCAGACTTGGCATTGCCACCAACTTCACTTTCCAATTCCAGAAGCCAAACATCGTTAATCCCGGCTTTTTGCAACCAGCGCCTGGCACTGAGTCCAGAAATGCCGCCCCCAATGATTAAAACTTGGGTTCGAATGGTTTTGGAGGGGTTAGGCAATGAGATGGACTCTCTTAGTTGATGGCCAAGCCGTGCATTGGGCATGTTGAGCTGACCAGGTATGTCATTCCAAGTTCGCTTGTTGCACGACGAAACAACAGGACTTAACCCTGCCATCAAACCTCCAGTCAACCAAAAGGCATTGCGAATGAACTGTCTTCTTTTCACGATTACTGTTGGTTGTAAGGCCCCCAGTCTTTCTCGAAATAATGAACAAGTGCTTGGTTATTGAGCTTATTCACTTCAACGTCCAGGGTACTCATGTCAAGAGGGAAAACGAGCATCTGACGGAAAACGGTTTCGTTAAAGAACCGAAGGTTAGGTGGAAGTTTAAGGTTGAATTGGAGGTTATACGCCGGAGATGCAAGTATAAAGCCCCATTCTCCAAAGCTTGGGACGTAGCAATGGTAGGGCAGGGTCATCAATCCGGCAGCCTTCAACGTAGTGTTGATGCACCAAAAAGAACGACGGGCAATGTAGGGAGAGGTGGCTTGAACCACGAGGGCTCCTTGAGGGGTCAATCTTTTTTGAACTTCTCGGTAAAAAGTCTCGGTGTATAACTTGCCAAGGCTATAGTTACTTGGGTCTGGAAAATCGATAACAATGAAATCATACATGGTGCTGTCGTGTCTCACCCAGTTGAATGCATCGGCATGCGTAATGGTTACTTTGGGGTTCTTAAGTGACTGGTTGTTGAGGGTACGAAAGAATGAATGGTCGCGGAAAATTTCAACCATTACAGAATCTAAGTCAACCAGTTGGATGCGTTTCACCTGAGGCCAACGAAGGATTTCCCTCACCGCCATTCCATCACCACCACCTAACACCAAGATATTTTCCACCTTTCGAAGGCCTGCCATGCCCGCGTGTACTAAAGCCTCATGATAACGATACTCATCGGTTGAGCAGAATTGAAGATTGCCGTTTAGAAAAAGCCTGATTTCTTTTTTGTTGCCAGTTAATAGCACCCTTTGATAGGGCGAGCTTTTGGCCAAAATAATCGGGTCGGGGTATAAACTTCCTTCCACCCAAGCAGTCATTTTTTCCGCAGCTACCATCCCTGTAAGCAACAGTAAGCTGATAGGGACTGCCAGTTTAACAGCTTCTGATCGAAAGGGACGAGTTTCGTCAATACGGTACAAAATCCACCAAGCTACACCCGTATTTATAAGGCCAAAGAACAGGGAAGTTCGGATTAATCCGAGGTAAGGAACAAGGAGAAGTGGGAAAAGCAAAGACGCTAATAATGCTCCCAAATAATCAACCGCAAATACCCTAGAAACCAATTCTTTGAAACTAAATCGATCACTGAGTATTCGCATTAACAAAGGGATTTCGATGCCGACAAGAATGCCGGTAAGTCCAACAAGGCTATACAGCAAAACTGCGAAAGAGTTTAGGTAATGAAAGGAGGCATATAACAGCGGGCCGCTTATTCCACCTACTAAACCTACCAACAATTCAAGCCGTACAAACCAACGAACCAAATCTCCATCAATGCCTTTGGAGAGGTAAGAACCCACCCCCATAGCGCAGAGGTAAACACCGATAACGGTAGAAAACTGCAACACTGAGTCTCCTAAAAGGTAGCTTGCCAAAGCGCCGGCTACCAGTTCGTAAACAAGCCCACAAGTGGCAATTACGAAAACTGCTACCAGTAGAAAAAATGAAAAGGCGTCTTTACGCTTTTTAGGTTGAGGCTCAACCATGTACGGCTGCACTGATAATCAGGGCAATTGCAACCATAAAGCCGGCAGCTAAAAGTGCCAAGGCTACATTTTGACGTTCAACAATTTCTTTCCAGAGATTTTGAGGCGCAATTTTTTCGATGATCACGAAAGAAATTACCAGAATCAGAATGCCCAACAAAGCATACGCAGTGGAGGAAATCAAGTTTTTGACGAGTATGGGGTCCATAGAAGGGGATTATTTATGATAAAATCGGTTTGAGCGAACTCCAGATTGAGTGCTTGAGTACGTATCATCATGTTCTTCATCATCGCCTATCATCCTGCATCCTTTGAAGGTACAAGTAGTGAAAATAAAGAGACAAACTAATGTGTAGGAAGTGAATACCTTAACTTGACGCAAATGGTAAAGCAATTTATCTTTCATAATGACTGATTAAGATAAGGTAGTAAAGCAAAGGATAAGCGAAAATGGCGAACAAGAAGATTAAGAGGTTTGAAATCCAAGATTCATTTTGAGTGACTCTGACATGAAATGGATAAATCGTCTTGCCCTCAGAGAACCACTGAAAGCTCAAATGATAAGTGCCGGATTCCACAGATGATAAGTTTACTATCGGACTTTGTTCGCCTTCTAACCAAGACTCCCCTTCGTCATAACCATAGTAAGTTTCTGCCAAAGCGGAAAAGGTATAAGTTCTTCCTGTAGTTGAGTTAACTAAGGAGCCGTCAAATTCTCTCCAAGTACCGTAGAGTTCGACATTAAACTGGATGCTTACCCCTGTTGGGCCATCAATTTTAAAATCAGATGTTCGGTAATTCCTGCTTTGCTTTGGTGGAGGATACACATCAATGCTGTCGTTTGCAAACCCTTCATTGTAAAGGGTTTTAGTAGGTTGTGTAATGAAGTATATCAGAAAAATCAAAAGGGATAGCAAAGCCGCCAGAATGGAAACAGCAATCATGGAGCGGTACTTTCCTTTCCTTTCCTGATGTTCAATTTCCTCTTGTGCTTTAAATGAACTAGGAAGTTTTTTTGTAGGCCGTGCAGGGGCTGACTGGTATTTGGTGACGTGGTTACCCTCATCAATTTCTTCGTCAAAATTGTCTAAGTAGTATCCTTCAAACCACTTTACTTGTCCATTAAATTCTTCACTGACGAAGACGTAGGCGTCGTTTTCGTATTCTCTGACTTGCATAAGTCCGGAATACAAGCTGATGTCTTCTTCCAACATGCCTTCTATCTTATTGACAAAGACTACGTATTCAGCCTCCAGTTGATACCCTTTTTCATCTAATCGGGCGACTTGTTCCTCATCCGGAGTATTAGAAAGTAAGGAGTGAGTGCATTCCCAATTGAACATTCTTCCAAATGTGGATTGTGCCAAGGTTGCAACTTCGTTTTCCTCATCGAGCATCAAGTATTCTACCCACTCCACCTCTTCACCCCACATTTTTTTGAACAACCGGGCAATTACTTGCCTGCGTTTGCCTTCCAGCTCTAACCATTGTCCAAGGGATAAGAGCCCTTGAAAATGGCTTATATCGTAATCGTATCGCTTGATTATTTTTGGAGTCGTAGCTGAAAAATAGGAGAAGGCACCACAGTGGCTGCATCCTCTATAGTGAAATGACTTTGACCCAAAGCTGGGCATGGATTGCTCGCAGGAAGGACATTTGAGCGTAGAAGTAGCGGGCAATCCCATGGGTTAACGTTCCAATTGGTGTTCAACTACGACTTCGGCTTCAAAAAATAGCCTACTGGCTTCCACCATTTCCTTCACTTTAGCTCGATTATCCCGCTGAAAATTCGAGAGAAAAAGATCGAAGGTGAGGTGCCCGTGTTCCGGCCAAGTGTGAAGGGCTAAATGGGACTCTGACAGGCAAATGCAAACTGTGAATCCTGCGTTTTCTCCATCAAATGCGTGATACACTTCCCCAAGAACTTGAAGTTCGAATTGTTTACTTAATTTTTGATAGAAATCTCGACACCTTTCTATGTCCTGAAGGTGTTCTGAGGGTGCTTTCCACGTACATAAAACATGCAATCCGGGTTTATAGGCGGGTTTATTCATGAACCGACGTACTTAATAATAGGTTAAAAATTGCTTCTATGAATCATTATAGTTCCTGATTAAATCCGAATAGTCAAAAAGCTTTTAATGGTTTTTTGTCGAAGTTATGAGAAGCTATTTAACGAATAAACAGGTTTGAATTGTGTGTATTATGCCGCTCGCTTCGCGCGTTCCCAATTCGCTGACTGGGCTTTACGGATGTATCGCCAGAAGCCGAGGTAAACGCTGTAGTTCATGATATAGAAATAATAGGGGACAAACAGTGCTTTTACTTTAAGCTGACGTTGTTCCATTTTATGTCCGAGCCAAGCCGCAGTATAAAATCCGATTTGTCCCAAGAGGATAAGCTTATAAAGGAATCCGGTTTCAGTATAAGCGAGCCAAAGATTAAGAATGGCTATAATGAGCAACGCTAGCGGTGCTAAGCTCCAGCGGAGGACGCGGTGAGAAATGTATTCAAAAGTAAGAATAGGGTAGGGGAAGGGAATAAGCACCTTCCATAAACGTACCATGCTTTGCCAGCCACCGGCACAAATACGGATTTTGCGCTTCAGCTCTTCTTCTACGTTTTCCGAAGCTGTTTCTACCGCGTAGGCATTGGGTTCGTACAACACCCGATAGCCACGGGCTGCAATGCGCATGGATTGCATAAAGTCGTCGAGGAGGGTGTCGGGTTCCAGTTCGGTATAAAGGCTGGCGCGGAACGACATCAACTCACCGGCAGCGCCCACAATGGTATGCAGTTCCGAATCGAAGCGCTTGAGGGCCGACTCATACTTCCAGTAGATTCCTTCACCGGCACCGGAGGCGTTCTCGGTATCCTTAGGGCGAATGCGTTTTTCGCCTGAAACAGCACCTACTTCCGGCCATTGGTAATACTTCACCAACTCGCTGATGGCCTCTTTGTTCAGCATGGTGTTGGCATCGCAGAAGACGAGAACGTCGGCCTTGGTGGCTTTCACCGCCCTGTTCATGGCAGCAGCCTTTCCGGCTCTGCGAGGGTCGTGCATCACCTTTATTCCTTCGATGCCTTCGAGGGCTTTTTCGGTGCCATCAGAGGAGCCGTCGGTAACGAAGATGATTTCCAGCTTGTGGCGATCGTATTCTAAAGCGAGTGAATTATGGGCTTTGTCTCGGATGTAGTCCACCTCGTTAAATGCCGGCACTATGAGTGCCACACTTGGGGAATAGGTCGGGTCGAGAGGAGAAGGTTTAACCAACAACCGTTTAATGCGAACGAGGATATACAGCACAATGCCGTAACCGAGGTAGGCATAAATGACTATGGCGATGCAAGCCCAAAAAGTAATTTCGAAGGTGCTCATGTGCGAGGAATGCTGGAATAAACGCGGTCGTAAATACTGAGAAGTTGACTTGCGGTCTTGTCCCAAGAGAACGCTTTAGCGCGTTCGATTCCTTTTAGTCGGAGCGATTGACGCAAGTCGGCATCCTGTATGACTTTGGCTAAGGCCGCCGCAATAGCTTCCGGCTGGTGAGGATCAACAAGCAATGCTGCGTCGCCGGCTACTTCCGGCATCGAGGAAGTAGTAGAAGTAATGACAGGCGTTCCGCTACCCATGGCTTCCAAAATGGGAATACCAAAGCTTTCGCGTAACGAAGGATATAGGGAACATTCAGCCAAGCTGTAAATGCCGGGTAGTTCCTGGTTAGGAATATAACCGACCAACTGTATCCGTGACTCAAGGTTAGGGTCGCCTACTTCTTGCAACAGCGACTTTAAATGCTCGCGGTTGTAGTCGGGCATAACCAGTTTGAGATCAGAAGGGTTATTTCGAAAAAAAATAGAGAGGGCTTTCAACACGCCGATGACGTTTTTCTTAGGGTCGGTATTCCCAAGGAAAAAGATATAGCGTTCAGGAAGGTTGAATTTTTTGCGGATTGAAGCACGTTCTTTTTCGTCAGTTACTGGTTGGAAGTGCGATCCTACTCCGTTGTATAGGGTTTCAATTCTGCCTTGAGGCAAACCAAGGAATTGAGTGATGCGGTCGCGCTCGAAGTTGGAGACGGTAAGAATGGCTTTGCACTGAGGCAGAATCCGTGGGACAACTAACCTTCGGTAAAGATTCCCGAAACGTTGGTAGAGTGTGCCTTTATCGAAGTGTAGTTTTTCTAAATAGATGATGTCGTGGAGGGTGAGTACTAATGGCACTGGGCAAACTAAAGGAGCAGTATTTCCGGTGCAATGCAATAAATCAACGCCGTATTTTTTGGCTGCTTTCGGTAGGTAAACCTGTTCCCAAACTGGGTAAGGGCCAGAGCCGGCTACCACTACTTCCATGTTGGCAGTAGATTTAATAAGGTGGCTGTCCTCGTCGGGCTTTACAAAAACTACATAGTTGTTTTGTGTATCTAATTTTTGAAGGCTTCGTAGTGTTTCAATGGCTACGATGTCCATGCCGTGCTTTTTCGGACGGCCTATGCGCTGGGCTTCAATCCCGATTCTCATGCGTCTTTTTTAGGAGTGGTAGAATGGGGAGTATGAATGAACGTTTTGTTTGCGCCTTTAAGCTTAAACAAAGTTTTGAAAATTAGTATAAAGGTTTTAGGTAGAAGAAGGCTTGCCTTAAGGGTGTTAAGCGTGTAAAAACTACCCGGTATTGAGAGTAGGAAAGTAAGCACGAGTAGGCCAAAAATAGATTGCCAGTGTCCGGGAGAAGGAGGTATTGGAAGGAAAAGTGACAAGCCGAAGAGTAATCCGCATAATCCCAGCAGCATCACTCTTGGTAAGAGCATGTTCTGAAACACCTTATCGAAGTAGTCCACATTTCCGCTCAAAAGGAAGTGTTTGATTCCCGGTAGGAGGTTTCGGCTAACATAGACCAATTGAGCACTAAGCCATCGGCGACGCTGATTTTGGAATGCGTCGGTTTTCTGGACTTTTTCATCGTAGCAAAGCGCATCAGGAACGTATTCAATAATATGTCGGTCTCTGAGTAGCTTCATTTCCAGCTCTTTATCAAAGCCACCAACGGCTTTCACTCCAGCCATTACTTCTTTCATAAAGCCGTAATCAAAGGCCATGGCAGAACCGATTAATGCGGAAGAAAGTCCTAAAGCGCGGTGGCCTTTACGGAAAATATGGTTGTTAACTTCTTCTGAAATTGCATCGAGGATAGCCAGTTCGGTATCTAAATTCTTCGCAACACGGTGTCCCTGAACGGCTTTCGCTTTGGAGTGCTGAATACAATCGTTGATTTTACGGAGGAAGTCCGGAGCCATCTGGTTGTCCACATCCAGAATAACAACATGGTCGTATTGGGAGGCATCGAGGGCATCGAAGGCAGCATTCAGCGACTTAGACTTAGTGCTCTGCTCGAAACTGACAGGCAAAACGGTAAGCGGATGCTGTCGCAGTCGTTCGATGGTTTCCGGCTGAACTTTATCGCAAATGGCGATGATTTCGAAGCGGTCTTTGGGATAATCCTGCTTCAACGCATCGGTTGCAGATTCATATATAACCTCGTCGGCTTTATAAGTGGGAATGAAGACTGCAAAACGTGTAAAGACGTTTGAAGCAGGAATTTTTCGAGAAGGGATGATTCGGCCAAAGAAGGCGAACAAGAGAATATAGACCACCGAAACGGCCAGATAACCGTAAAGTAGCCAAAAAAGTGCGTCAACCAGTATCACTTGAGTCCGGGGTTATGATAAATATTATGATTGGAGAAGTTCCAAACGTAACCATTCCAATAGGCTTTCAAGTTAGCAAAATCCTTTTGAATGAATAATTGTAAGAGATTTTTTGGTACAACCGCCAAGTGATGAAACATTCTTCCAAGCAATCCTTTCAGTCCTTTATAGTTACGCTTCATAAAAACTAATCTGTTTCGGCTCATGTAATAGGTTTTAAGTGAGCTAGATTTTCCTACGGTCATAGATTCTTTATGATAAACCACGGAGCTTCCACAGAACCAGAGTTGATAACCTGCGCGTTTTATCCGTTCGCAGTAGTCTATTTCTTCATAATATAAGAAGTAAAGATCGGCCATCATGCCGATTTCGTCCATCACCTTTCGGCTTACCATCATGGCGGCACCATGAGCCAGACCGGTAGGGCGGCTGTCGTTGTATTGGCCTTTGTCCAGTTCTTTGTAACCGATGCTGAATCCTCTTCCGGTGATGGGATGAAGTCCGGTATGGCCGGCATATTGAATTAATCCCGGCGTGTGGTGATAGATGAGTTTGGAGGAAACACAACCGATGGCCGGGTTTTCTTCAAATAGTTTAATTGGACCAAAGAGGAAGTCGGGATCTACCTCAGTGTCGTTATTGAGCATGAGGAAGTACTTACCAGTAGCAATTTTAAACCCTTCATTGTTACCGCCTGCAAAGCCCAAATTCTGGCCTGTTTTAAGCAACTTAATCCAAGGATGTGCTTGTTGAAGTTCGTCGCAAGGCTGTTTAGAGCCATTATCGACTACAATAACTTCGAAGTCGGGATAATTACACTGCTTCAGGGAGTTGAGCAGTTCCATGGTCACTGCTGTCCCGTTGAAGTTCACTGTTATTATCGAGACCCTTGGCCAATTCTGCATGTTTTTTATTGTTTTCTTCGTCTATGTCCTTGGAATACGAATCTACCAAGAAAAAGAACGCCATCGACATGTACATGATGGTACCCGTAGGAAGCTGTCCCAGAATCTGATTCCCATAACTTGCGAGGCAAATGCCTGAGAATCCGCAGTAAAGCCCTATCAATTGCTGGCGCAATCGGGGGTCTTTGTCAAAGCGAAATATTTTTTTAAAGCCGTAATACAGACAGAAAATAAGAGTAAAGATGTGGAAGTAAAGCCCGATAATGCCGGTTTCTACCCAGATTTTTACGTACCAAGAGTCGAGGGCCATGTTTGCGAGGAAGGTTCCCGGCGTAAATCGCTGACCCCAATAACCGGCTGAGCCAATACCTGCTCCGAAAGGCCGAGTTGACATATACCCGCGGATAATCTGCTGGTTCAGAAGGCGAAGCTGGAGCGAGGCGTCATTCGGATCCAACGATGTTCGCATTCGGTTAATCTGGTAATTCGATTGCCCGATTCGGGTAAACTTTAAGAAGGTGATAAACAATAGCCCTATGGTAAATCCTACCATTAGGAGCCGGAAATTCCGGATGAGAATCAAGTAGGCAAGCCCTCCACCGATAACCACGAACATCGCCCCTCTTGTTCCAGATATTGCTAAGCCCCAGAAGGTTACCAATCCAGCTACAAGATATAAGAGGCGCATCCTATTCTGAAATGGGCCGAGCGCCATAATAAGGCAAAACACCGAAGCATGACCCATAGCAGCTCCAAACTGTCCGGCATCGGTATAGAAGGAAAAGGTTCTCAACTGGCCGAATAGGATGTGGGTTGATTCTGCACCCAGCTTCAACCATTGATCTTCGCCCTCAGTTAGCCCGACGTATTTCTGTTTAAATCCATACACTGCGGCAATTAAGCTCCAACCAATCCAGATTTTGATGAATTGATTGATTTGATGACGTTTATTAAAAAGGATAAACGTTAGAATAACGGTTTGTAAGCAGTACAAAGACACCCCCCTAACGGCGAAGAACCATGCTTCTCGACTCAGTACTTCCGGGTTTAGGAGCTCGAGGGTGGTGAAAATGAACCATAACAACATCACATAAGTGAGCGGGCTAAACATCCTAACCACGTCTTCTCTCTTTGATGAAAAGATTACACCAAGAATAGTGAAGAGCAATACCCCATCGATAGCCAGTCCATAAGGAACCCCTTCAGCAATAAATCGGTTAAGACCGAGAATAGGAAAACTAAGGTGAAGGTAGAGCACCACACCGAATAGTGGCCAGCGGATAATGGAGGCTATAATAACTAATGCAATAGGAACTACTACTAACATACTGGCTGCCAGTATCTCGTACACTACCACCAGATATCCGAGACCTGAGGCTACGATTAGAAGAAAAATCAACCAAAATAGTGGTGAAACTTTCCGTTCTCTTGCGCGAATGATCTGCGGTGCCAGTTCCATGTTTTTCCTACTTCTTCCTAATCTTATTGATAATCAAGCTAAAATCTGTGAACCCTCTTCGAAATGCGTTAATCATAGAGAAAGGCATAAACCGTTGAAGAAAGCCAACACCGAATATGACTCCGGAAAGGAAGGTGGCAATAGAAACTATCGCAACCCACCACACATCGTTGGTTAACTTCAGCGCTACAATATCGCCTACTATATTGACTGTTAGCATCACAAATACCTTAAGCGTGTTGATTTTAGGCTTGTTCAGCACGTCAAAAGTAACACCTGTGAACCGGTCGAAGGGAAGAAAGAGCGTGTAGATTGCTAATATTCGGAGAATGCTGGAAGAATCTCGATAATCTTCACCCCCAACCAACACAACCAATGGCTCCGCAAGGGCAAACAAAATGGCGCAAAGTGGAAGTATGCTTATGGTAAGAATTCCGGTGAATTGCTCCAATGCTCGGTTGAATTCTACTTTCTTTCCTTCGTTCTGATAAGCCGAAAGCTGGGGTAAAGCGGAGGAAATAATACTTCTGACCGGAATTTCAATCACTTCTACCAACTTTTGAGGGATGGTATAAATAGACACTGCTTGTGGCCCTAACATGGCTTCGATAATAAAAGTATCCGAGCTTCTGAGCAAATTAGACCCCACGAGGGTCATCATACTAAACTTTCCGAAACCTAACAGTTCTTTCCTCGACGCTTTCTTTGAATGCCCTATGCTTTTTACTGCACACCACCCGGCAATTACGCAGACTAAAGAAGTAACTGCGTTAGCACCAAGGTAGCTAAGAACCGCTGATTCGGCAGTAGGAGAATACAATGCGTTCCAAATTAGAAATCCAACGTACACCAATAGGTTAACTAACCGCGCAATTAGCAACTTGCCGAATGCAGATATTGCTGATAAGTACCAGCCTGCATAGTGAAAAGGCAGCGTTAGGAGGTAAGTAAGCGCGAACCAGCGAAAGAAAAGCTGATAACCATGACTTGAAATTCGATCATGGAGGAAAGCACCGGCCAACAGGCTCAATCCACTCACTACTGCCGTAAAAATAAGGGCGATGCGCCAGGTTCCTCCGGCAATTTCCCTATGCTTGTGAGGGTCGTTAACGCCACTCAAGTGTTTAATGAGGGCAGTGTTGAGAAGGCCGGTACGAAGCATCTCAAGAAAAGTGAAGCTAGTAAGGAATAGAAGGTAGGCGCCGTTTTCGTCTTTGGTGAGATAACGTGCTAAAATTCCGAATCCAATGAAGCCCAGAAATGCAGAGAAAAAGCTGCCTGATAGTGAAAGAAAATGGTTGCTACGAAGAAACTTCTGAAGTTGCATGAGGTCGTTGCCTGAAAAGTCGTGAATTTTGATGTAATTGTAAGAAGGTTCATGATATTTTTGGACTCTTTCTATTTATGGTAATACCTGTTGGCGAAATCCGCAACCGAGATATCGTAGTCTTCGGCTTACAAAGCTGGGATATCGCCATTGGCAGTACGGTGAAGAACATTGCAAGGGAATTCAGTAGAAACAACCGCGTGTTGTTTGTTAACTTTCCTATGTACCGTTCCGACCTTGTTCGGGCTGCCACCGACCCACGGATTCAAGCCCGCAAACGGGTAATTGAAGGAACCGAACCTGATTTGTTCCAAGCTGAGGACAGTCTTTGGGTGCATACTCCGGCAGTTTTGCTCGAATCAATCAACTGGATACGTCCTACGTGGTTGTTTCAAGTTTTCAACCGAATTAATAACCGGATTTATGCAAGGGCAATTCAACATTGCATCGACAGATTGGGGTTCAAAGACATCATACTGTTCAATGACAACAGCATGTTGCTCGGATACCATTTCAATGAAATGCTGAGTCCACGCGTTTGCGTTTACTTACTCCGCGACAACGTTATCGCTTTGCCTTACCACCGCAAGCATGGAGCTTACCTTCAAACCCAGATCATTAAAAACTGGGATCTGGCCTGTTGCAACTCAGAAAATTTCAGTGACTATTGTAGGCAATACAATCCTAAGGTTTTTACAATTGGCCAAGGGTGTGATGTAAGTTTATACGATATTTCGAGCCGGACGTTTACAATGGCGGAAGATTTGGCTGCAATTCGGAATGCCTCTGGAGGCCAACGTCCTGTAATTGGATATACCGGCGCACTAACCACAGTGCGCCTTGGCATCGATATTTTAGAACATATTGCGGAAGAAATGCCGGATTGCGACTTAATATTGGTTGGCCCTGAGGACGCTCAGTTTAAAGCAAGTAAACTACACCGGATGCCCAACGTGTATTTCCTTGGATCCAAAAGACCAGATGAGTTGCCGGAGTACATCATTGGGTTCGATGTTACCATCAATCCACAGGTTATTAACATCATTACGAATTACAATTATCCGCTCAAAATCGATGAGTATCTCGCTATGGGCAAGCCTGTAGTGGCAACAAAAACAGTATTCATGGATTATTTTAAAGACTGGGCTTATCTTGCAAAAGATAAAGAAGCCTATATTCCTTGTATTCGAAAGGCTTTGGCCGAAGACAGCCCTGAAAAAGCTATGGCAAGAAATGCTCATGCTAAAACGCATACCTGGGAAAACTTCTGCAAGAAAGTTTATGGAGCTATTTTATCCGTCAAACCTGAATTTTAATCAAAATTTATGCTCAGTAGGCTGAAATCATTATTCAAAAGCAATCCGGGCCTGAAAAAATTTGCCTTATGGCTGCTTATGCCTTCTAATCAGGCACGCCCGAGGCTTTGGGTGCGCCTTTTTCTGAATCCATTTAAACATAAACGAGGTAAAGGGTCGTTGGTTCGCTGGAGAACCCGAATGGATGTTATGCCTTTCAACCGTTTTGAACTGGGTGCTAATTCTACGATTGAGGATTTTTCAACCGTCAATAATGGGTTGGGAGATGTGATAATTGGTTATGGAAGCAGAGTTGGTCTTGGAAACGTTATCATCGGGCCGGTAACCATTGGCAACAATGTAATCATCGCTCAGAATGTTGTTATGGCTGGAATGAATCATGGTTATGAAGACCCGAACATTCCACCACGCTTTCAACCATGTACTACCGATACTATCGTAATAGAAGACGATGTTTGGATTGGGTCAAATGTTGTCCTTACTGCTGGAGTAACCATAGGAAAACATTCTGTGGTGGCGGCTGGTGCGGTTGTTACTAAAAGCATTCCTCCTTTTTCGGTTGCAGTTGGCAATCCTGCAAGAGTAATCAAGCAATACAATTCGGATAGCCAAACATGGGAACGCCTGAAGAGTTAGGACAAAAGTACAGGCTGAGAAAACGTACTATGGCGATTTTGGTCGTTGTATGTATTTTAGTTATGTGCTTTTTTTCATTTTATACCTATAATCGACAATTATATACCGTAGCTAAGATGCTCATCATCTTGACAAGCATCTACCTAACTTCAGGTATTCTATTAGCCTTTAATCGTTATACCTTATCGGTTTTACTGATGTTGGTAGGCGCCAACTTTAGCTTGCTCATTTTTGATAATGGTTTTAGTAACCCTATCGGAACACAGTATTATTACCCCTTAATTATTCTTGGAGCATTTTTATTACTTGATAAAAATGCCTTTCGCTTTGCATTTCTGATTGCCGCAATGTCTGTTGTTGGCATTTTGCTCGTCAATTTTACAAACCTAACTCCCAAGCTAAACGGGCTTTACCAGGAAGAAGATTTTCAGCCGGCCAACATCATCAATTTTGTTGTGAGTTTAGGATTGATTCTTTTATTACTGAATCGTTCTTTACGCGAAAAGTCCCTCACAGTAGGCGAACTGGTGAATACTGAGCGAAACTTCTCCGCAATTGTAGAAAATACCACTTACGGAATCTGGTTGGTTGACAGGAAGTTCAGGATTATTGCTAAAAATAAAGTATTCGATGAGTCATTAGCCAACTTTTACCAATCTAAGGTTTCATTGGGAGATGAACTTTCTGAACACTTACCTAAGGAAGTTGGATTCAAACTTCGGGATCATTACCGCAAAGCTATCGAAGGCGGATACCAGAAATTTGAGCAATTGTTCTACCTCCTCGAAAACAAATTTGCTTATGCGGAATTTCGCTTTCAATTGGTTACCAACGAGTTTGGCGATATTACCGGTATTGCATGCTATGCGCAGGAAATCACTCAGCGAAAAATTAGTGAGCGCAAGATATACGCTCAGCAAGAACGGCTGAAACTGGCACAGAAAATTGCCAAAATGGGCAGCTATACTATTAATTTGAATACAGGTCAGAATAGTTGCTCTCAAGAGTTTTATGATCTTCAAGAAGTAGAATCCGAAGAAGAAAAGGCACTTTTCAACGGTAAAATTGAAAACAATCTACTAAATAGCCAATGGCGTTTTATTCATATTGATGATCAGGAAGTGGTTCAGCGTGTTGTTTCTGAATCTATAAAGCATCATCGAGACTATGCTATTACTTACCGTTATCCGGCTAAAAATGGACAGATTCATTATTTCAAATCGTCGGGCTCGGTAGTAATTGACCCTATTTCTGGCAGTTTATCCATTTTCGGCACTTTGCAGGATGTTACCGAATATAAATTGGCAGAAGAAGCACTGGCGATGTCGAAAAGTAGGTTAAGAAGCCTGATTGATTACACTACGGACAGTATCTATAGCTTAGACGCTCAAGGTCGGTTGATTGAGTGGAATGTGGCATTTGCCCAACGATTCAAAAAATACCAAGAGGTAGAACCTTGGAAAGGCATGGTTGTTTGGCAAAACATGAAGCACGAAGATTCGAAAAATATATGGAAATCTTTGCTTCAAAAGGTTAAGGACGAAGGCGCCCAGAGCTTTCATTTATCTCCCAATGATTTCGACTATTTTGAGGTAAACGTCTCCCCAGTAATCAGTGAAACTGGTCAGTTTTTAGGGGCTACCTTTTATTCACGCGATATTTCAGCTAGGGTAAGAGCAGAAGCAGAAAAGCAGTCCAATGAGCGTTTGCTTAAGTCGATTTACGAAAACGTAAGTGAAGGAATTTACCGAACTAATTTCGAAGGTAAACTGCTGTATTGCAATCCGGCATTTGCTGAAATATTTGGTTATCAACCGGAGGAAATAACCGGTGTTCAAATTAAAACTCTTTACACGGACAGCCAACAACGCGAGGCAGTACGTGCGAAACTGTTAAATGAAGGATTCGTGCGTAACATGTTAGTTGAGCTTCTTAGAAAAGATGGGTCCGCTTTCAAAGCGCGTATCAACGTTAACGTGAACAAGCTCAACGAGGAAGTCTTTTTTGATGGAGTTTTGCATGACGCAACTAAGGAGATTGAGTTCCAGAATACCTTGATGAAGGCTAAACTGGAAGCAGAAGCGGCTATGAAAGCGAGAACTGATTTCCTCTCAGCGATGAGCCACGAAATCCGAACGCCTATGAACGTAATCATGGGACTAAGTTCTTTGGTGTTAGAAGAGCATTTGTTGCTTCCAGAGCATGTACTCGAAAACTTAAAAGCAATTCGATATTCAGCCAGCAATCTTCTAACCATCATCAACGACATCTTGGATTTTTCTAAGATGGAAGCTGGAAAGATGAGCTTAGAAAAAAGGCCGTTCAATCTGCATGAATTACTCAAGGAAATGCAGATTACCCTTAGCAACCTTGCGGTTGAAAAGCCATTGAAGGTGTCAGTAGAATATGACACCACCTTGCCGAGAATGCCTATCGGAGATGTTGTGAGGCTTAACCAGATATTGCTCAACCTTTGTGGAAACGCCATCAAGTTTACCCATGAAGGAGAGGTTAAGCTGGTAGTTTCGCATGAAGAAAAAGCAGGTAAACATTGGTTTACGTTCAAAATAAGCGATACCGGAATCGGTATTCCTGAAGATAAACTCGAAGCTATTTTTGATAGCTTCTCTCAAGTTTACAGCGGCTCAAATAAACACTTTGGAGGTACCGGCCTTGGGCTGACGATTACCAAACGGCTTATTGCCTTGCAAGAAGGCAAAATTCAGGTTGAAAGTAAGGAAGGGGTAGGCTCAGTGTTTACTGCCGAAATTCCGTTCGAAATCAGCGAAGAGGCGAATAGCGATGCGAAAAATGCTGAACATGGACAGTTGCTAATGCCCGATATCCGAATCTTGGTGGTAGATGATAACCGTATGAACCTCATGCTGGCCACTCAGATTTTGAAAAAGTGGAAATGTCCACATGTCACGGTTCAGTCAGGATTTGAAGCACTTGATCTGCTACAAAAAGAACGGTTCGATTTAATTCTTCTTGACCTCCAAATGCCAGGCATCGACGGTTTCGAAACTTTTGCCCAAATAAGAACTTCTCCCGGAATTATTCGTCCTAACGTTCCCGTTATTGCCCTCACGGCTGATGCTTTTGAGGAAACAAGGGAGAAGGCACTTCAAGCCGGTATGAATGATTTTGTGACAAAACCCTTCCAGGCTGAGGTTCTGTTTGCGAAGATTGTTGAACTGACTAATCCTCTTACAGATAAACCGGCTATTGCATAGGGTTTTGTTTTAACCCCTTCTGCAAACGCTGTTGTACGAACAGTTGACACAAATTGCTTCGTCTTTGCATTGAGTAAATGGAGTTTCTTCCAGTAAAATTTCCCGGATAACGGTTTCAACTTTCGACTTAAACATGGCCAGCTTTCCGTCGTGATCAGCGCGAGTAAAACCCGGATAGGTGATAATGGTTGGGGCCTGGCTTTTTTCTTCCCGCATATAAATCACCTTAGCGCCTGCTTCTGTGGCCTCTGTCCGGTCTTCTAACTGAAGCCAAGCGTACCACAGTGTTTGCAACGCATAGTGTGGACGGCCAGGTTGCTCCCTTTCGAACATTTTTTCTAAATCGTCCTGTGCTTTCTCCGATTTTCCGGTTTTGTAATCTACTATCCAGTCTTTGCCCAACTGCTTTTGTACCCGGTCAGCTTTTCCTCCGAGAAGCACTGATTGTTCTAATCCTTCAATCGGGTACCGATACCGAAACGCTTTTTCAACTTCCAACACCTGAAGATCCTGTTCTTTTTGGTCCAAGGTCAAGCAATTGCGGGCAAACTTTACGCATACGGCTTGCAGCAACCGGAATTCGCCGTCAAAAGTGAAACCTGAATCTACGTTATCGCACTCACTTCTATAAACTGCCATAAAAGCTTCTTCTACCTTTTGCTTTAACTCATCGTCCGATAATTCTTCAGCCTGAATAACGTCAGAACGGTTTTCATAGAGCTTTTCCATAACGTAATGCAACGCATTGCCAAGAAATCGGGTATCGGCTTGCGGAAGGTCAGCTTCCAATTCTGGCACTCGTAATACCGAACTCCACCAAAATTTGAGCTTGCAATCCAGCCACTCGTTCAGGTGTTTAGGAGTGAAGGCCTTTTTCCCCGTGAGGAAGGGCAGCAGTTTTTCCTTTACTTCCTCTGTTCTTGGAACTTCAATAGCTTTTATTGAAGCCATGTTTACTGGCAGTTGCCCGAATAAATGCCGAAATTTAAACCAGGATTCTTCCTGCAACTGACCGATAAACCGGCTTGGCTCTTCAGCTTTGGAAGATTCCGCCACTACATTATAGAGGAGTGAAGTTTGATCAGCTCCTCCAATAAGTCTTAGAAGATAGTAGGCTGAAAGGCCAGCTCGTTCGTCAGCAGTAGGCAAGCCCACTGCTTTTCGTAGCGAGTACGGAAGGAACGAAACTGCACTTCCACTTCTTGGAACTATGCCTTCGTTCATCGATAGCACAATAAGATTACGGAACTGCAATCCCCGGGTTTCTAAGAGCCCGCATACTTGGAGGCCTTCTTCTTCTGTTTCGAAGGCAAGCTTACGGTCGTCTAATAGTTCCGGAAGAAGCCTTAACCATTCGGTTAGTGGAGGCTGGAAGGTAGATTGATGAACGAGGTTGGATAAACGACTTAGGGCTGGTTCCAATTCCTGAATCAAGGCTTTATCGGGGGTGCTGAGTAGTTCTTCCGGCAACTGTTTCAATAACTTCAACAAGCGAAGGCCAAGTTCGGTATCCGGAGTGCCGGAGCCGGGTGGCAGTGGTCGCACTAAGAGGTGTTGAGGATCTTCGAGTATTGGCGGTTTACTCCATTGAAGTAGGGATTGCAGTGCGGCTTCTGCATCATTTTGCATCATGTAAGCCGAAGTCCAGGGGTGAAGTAAAAAATCGCGTGCAGAACTTGAGGCTATTAAAGCGTCTCCATCCTGATAACGCCAGAAGTTCATCAGCAACTGAACGTAATGGGCAGCTTTGCTCTGTTTCACCGGATAACCCATCGTGACGTTGTACGTTCCTGTTTCCATGCTCTGCATTACGGCATAGCTTAGTTGTTCGTCGGGAAGTACAATGGCCGTTTCCTTATGCTGCTCAGGAGGAATTTGTTTAAGTAATTCAGGGAGAAAGCGTGCCATACTTTGATGGAGCGGCAATCCTACGAGTTGAATGGTTTTGGAGGAAGCCGGCTCGGGCCGACTGCGGTGGTAAGTCCCCAACTGGTCTGCGTAAGGTATGGCCGGAGGAAACCGCTGAATATACTGCCGCAGAAAAGTTCCTGCCTCTTGAGAAGTGTCGTCCAAGAAATAGCGGTCGGCGTCCCAACAAAACCAGGCTTTTCCTTCCTTTTGCCAATACTCGAAGAAGGCTTCTTCTCCAGTAGAAAGGGCATTAAAACCGGCCAGAACCACATGCCGGTATGCACTTAAAGGATTAATGTCCGGCAGTCTCTCAGCTAAATCGCGGTAAATCATTCCGGTATAAGCCAGGTTTCGATCACGCAAACGCTCTTTGAATTGGGTATATCGGATGGGGAGTTGCTGCCAGAAATGAACAAGTTCTCGGCTTTCATCAGATTTACCCTGAGTAAGTCCTCCCATGAAATGACGAAGTGCTTCAACTAACTCAGGGTCCTGTTGAAGGCTGAAACGGGCTTCGATTTCCTTTTCATTTATCAGAATTTGAAACAGGTCCGGAGCTTCCAGTAGATAGCGGTCTAATTCGTCGAAGTCGCGGAGCAGCATTCGTCCTTTGCTCAAAAACTGGCTAAAGGTTTCAGATGCAAACGCTGGTTCAGGATAAAAAACTTCGTAAAGGGTATGCAGAAGTAAGATTTCGTCGGAAGGAGGCATACCATACAATTCAAACATAAGCCCTTCCAGACTGAAAATGGAAGGCGCCCATTGGATAGAATTCTGCCGTTTTTCTAACTCTGCCAGCAGCTTTCGTCCCGGACGCATACCCGGAAAAACAATGGCCACTTCATGCAATTCATGCTGGAATTTATGTTGAAGAAAATCGGCGACTTGTGATATAAACTGGCTCATGAGAGGGAAATGGATGTGGCGTTGGCAGAATAAAGAATAAGCCCTTTTACAGGTTTTTGAAGCATTTGAGTGAGGTACTGCCCGTATCTCCTGACTTGCTGTTCGTGTTCCGGACGAACGGTTCCAGTTTTAAAATCAACCACAACAGCATATTCGCTGCGAACAACTACTCGGTCTGGCCGGAGCAGCCCTTCGGGACTAAAAAAATCCCTTTCTGAAAACACCTGAAGAGCGTCCTCATACAATTCGAGGAATTCCGGCATTCCGAGCAGGTTCGACAATTGCTGCTGAAGAGATTTCTGAGTTTCGGAGCTAAGAGTTTTGTAAACTGGCCAAGATTCAAGCTCCATCATAGCATGATGAGGTTTTTGTAACCTGGCCAGAAAATCGTGAAGCAACCTTCCTTTCTGTTCAGAAGTTTGCGCAATTTCAGGTAAATGCAATTCCGGTAGCCGAAATAATGGATAGTCCTTTAGGCTGAGAATTAAAGTTGGAGCCTTTTCTGATTCCTTTGAACCGTAAGGGTCTCCGAATTGAAACGTACGGACGGTATCAGTAGAAGTTTCGGTTAACTCTAAACCGAGGTTGGGCATTAGCATTTCCAGGTGGTTAATCCAATTGCCTTTAGTGCGTACTTCTTCTTTAGTTATGGCAGGCATAGTTGCATAACCGCAAAGCCAGTTGCATGGGCGCGTAAAGGCTACATAAATTAGATTGAGCAAGTCCATAAACCGCATGGTTTTCTCTAAGAGGTAAATGGGAGAAAACTGGGTTTTTCCAAGTTCACTGGAGTATTTCAAAGGAAGCGTTCCTGTATTTACTCCTGTTATCAAACTCACATCTTCCCAAAGGTTGGTGGCCTTTAATCCAGAAGTATCATCCAGTTTTTCTTCCATAAAGGGGAGAAGCACTACCGGAAACTCTAATCCTTTGGATTGGTGGATGGTCATAATTCGGATGGCATTCGAAGCTGTAGCGGTTAACACTTTGGTGTTGGCTCCCTGTTCGTCCCACCAATGTAATAACTCCCTTATTTCCCCTTTTAACCGGGACGCGAGACCTCGAACTTCTTCCTCAAACATCATTAAATAGGGGTGAGCACCGGCATGTTGGTTTAAGTTAAGATGTGTAATGATGACCGCAATTAAGTCGGGCATTTGCAGATTGCTCCAAGTTTTAAACGCTGCTTTGAGTTCAGTGAAGTCTAGTGCTGAAGGAGCCTGCCAGAGTTCGGGGTCTTTGCTTAAGCAGAATGCTAATTCCAATTCTGAAAGGTCGTCGGGTTTGTGATTTTGGTTAGCATGAAGCATCCTGCAAGTCGCGATGATTGCCCGCACTTCATTCGACTGGTTGAGCCGAAGTGCTTCTTCCGTAAGAACTGCCCAGCGCATGTTTTCATCGGTTTCAATAGTCTGCTGATGAAGTAAATGCAAGGCCGCCGCCGCTGCTTGGCTGTTTTTTCTGACTAATACTGCAATATCACCGGCCTGAAAACCAGCTTTTTGAGCAGCTTTCACTTGTTCTACCACCCAGTCGAGGGGCGAGGCTATGTCTTTTTCTGCTAAAGTAAATTGCACAAAACCGCCTTTTTCTCCCTTCTTTTTATCCGGTAAAAGCTGGTTCATCTCCTTTTCACTGTAGAAATGTTGAAACGCCTGTGTCGCTTCCTTGGGTAATGAACTGTTCCCTGCGTGGGTTTTCAGTTCCTGGTAGAATGCTGCTGCCAGCTTAGGAAACAATAGGTTGTTGAAATGAATTATCGCAGGCTGGCTTCGGAAATTGACCTGTAAAGACAAACTCCTGTACTGATCTTCGAAGTACGTTTGCAACTGACCGCCTAAGAGCCGCCAGTCTCCGTTTCTCCAGCGATAAATTGCTTGTTTAACATCCCCTACGGCCATTGAAAAATTGCCATTGGACACCGATTCTGCTAATAAGGGCCGAAGGTTTTCCCATTGTAAGCGAGAAGTATCCTGAAACTCATCTAAAAGGTAATGGCGATAAAGTGTCCCGGCTCGCTCCAACAAAAAGCTTGAATCATTCTGGCTAATAAGTTGATGGATGAGACGGGCTACATCGCTTTGTGGCAGTAAACCTGTTTTGCGCGGGAAAGCACGCAGTGCCTCTGCAAGTAAGGGAAGGAATTTCAACTCCGCCGCTTGGTGAAGGATTTGTCGGTAGGTAGAAAGTGCTACTTCGTACTGTTCCTGAATTTCCTTAATCGTTCTGGAATGGTTTATCAGGCCATTTTTGGCCGCAGCCTCTGCATTGGAAAAGCCATGATTCCCAGGTTTAATCCAAACTTCTATCGTGGCATCAGAATCAAGAGCCTGCTCGATAAAGCTGTTGATGGTTGTCGGAAGTTGCCCCGCAACTACTTGTTCCAGAAAGAGTTTTATCCCGCGTTTTTTTTGATAAAACTCGCAATCATTCAAATGGTATCGTTCCCATAATTTCCTAACTGCTGCGGCATGAGGCTCTAGGGCTTCTTTTTGTTCGATTATCAGGGTACGTTCCTGCTGTTTGATTAATTCGATTCGCTGCTCAAAGTCTTCCGGACGATTTACCAAGTCAACATCTTCCCGCATCAACTCCGCGGCAAACCTTCGTAAGCTTTCCCTGAAATTCCAATGGTCACCTTCTTCCATTCGAGTTTCAAGCAATTGCAACAGTTGGCTAAAAACTTTCGGCTCATTAGAACTTCGTTCTATCAGTTCCTGAACGGCAAATTCTGTAACAACCGATTGTTGAAGTTCAGTTTCAAAATTGCCCGACAGTTTCATGTCATGAGCAAAGGCACGGAGGATTCGTTGAAAGAAAGAGTCTATCGTCATCACCGACAAATGATGATAATCGTGAAGGATTGCCCTTAGCACCTTTCGGGCATTCTGGCGTATTTCAGCTTCCGAGAGTTTGTGCCATTTCATCAATTCCTCCAAGTGAGCACTGGTTAGCCCGTGAGCTAACACACGCAACTCTTTGAGAAAGCGTGATTTCATCTCAGCGGTGGCCTTGTTAGTGAACGTGATGGCCAGAATCCTTCGGTAACTTTTCGACTCAGGATTTCTCAGGCAAAGTTTGAGAAATTGCCTTGCGATGTTGAAGGTTTTACCGGAACCTGCGGATGCCTGATAGAGGTGGAGCGGTTGTTCCATGGCTCAAAGGTCGGAGGTGTATTGTCATCTTTAGACAAAGAAAAAGACAGATTGGAAAGACTATCTTTGCCACGCTTTAAGCCTAATTACCCAATGAATTACGATCTCATCGTGCTCGGTACCGGCCCGGGCGGTTATGTAGCGGCCATTCGCGCCTCTCAGCTCGGCATGAAGGTGGCCGTTGTGGAAAAAGAATCTCTCGGCGGAATCTGCCTCAACTGGGGTTGTATCCCCACTAAAGCACTCTTAAAAAGTGCTCAGGTTTTTGAATATATCCAGCATGCAAAAGACTACGGGATCACCGTAGAAAACGCCTCTGCAGATTTTAATGCTGTCGTAAAAAGAAGCCGCGGGGTAGCCGATGGCATGAGCAAAGGCATTCAATTTTTGCTTAAAAAGAATAAAATCGACGTCATTATGGGTTTCGGTAAAGTGAAGCCCGGCAAAAAAATCAGCGTTACTGCCACCGACGGAAAAGTGACTGAGTATTCAGCCAACCACATCATGATTGCTACTGGCGGTCGCGCCCGTCAGCTTCCTAATGTGCCCATTGATGGCGAAAAAGTTATTGAATACCGTAAAGCCATGAGCCTTGACAAACAGCCGGAGTCGCTGTTAGTAATTGGTTCAGGTGCTATCGGCGTTGAGTTCGCTTACTTCTATGCTACTATGGGAACCAAAGTGACCATCGTGGAATTCATGCCGAACATCGTTCCGGTTGAAGACGAAGAGGTTAGCAAAGCCCTTGAGAAAATCTACAAAAAGAACGGCATCGAAATTCTCACCAACTCTTCTGTTGAAAGTGTTGACATTTCTGGAAAGCTGTGTAAAGTGTCGGTGAAAACTCCTGATGGCATGAAGACTTTCGAAGTAGAGAAAGTGCTCTCCGCTGCCGGAGTAGTAGCCAATATTGAGCAAATCGGCCTTGAAGATGTTGGCATTGCAACCGACAAAGGCAAAATCATGGCCAACGACTTCTACCAAACCAACATCCCCGGCTATTATGCGATTGGCGATGTAGTGAAAGGGCAAGCCTTGGCTCACGTTGCCTCGGCAGAAGGAATTATTTGTGTTGAGAAGATTGCAGGCCATCATCCGGAGCCATTAGATTATGGCAATATTCCGGGCTGTACCTACTGCTGGCCTGAAATTGCTTCGGTTGGTATGACTGAAAAACAGGCAAAAGAAGCCGGTTATGAAATCAAAATAGGTAAGTTTCCTTTCTCCGCTTCCGGAAAAGCCAGCGCATCGGGTGCTAAAGACGGCTTTGTGAAGGTGATTTTCGATGCGAAATACGGCGAATGGTTAGGTGCTCACATGATTGGCGCCAATGTTACCGAAATGATTGCCGAAGTTGTAGCCGCTCGTAAGCTGGAAACTACCGGCCACGAAATCATCAAAACTGTGCATCCTCACCCAACGATGAGCGAGGCTGTTATGGAGGCTACGGCTGCCGCGTACGGCGAAGTTATTCACCTATAATTTGCACCTTATGAGCTACCAGAATATCCTTGTAGATCCTCAGGTGCGGCCTTACATCGCCCTCATTCAGCTTAACAGGCCGAAAGAGTTGAATGCCCTTAACTTAGAGTTGATGGGCGAGCTCCGCGATGCTCTTAAAGCCCTCGATGCCGACGAACAGGTGCGTGTAATTGTGATGACGGGCAGCGAGCGTGCGTTTGCCGCCGGAGCCGACATCAAGCAGATGGCCGGAAGAAACGCCATCGACATGCTCAAAATTGACCAGTTTACCACTTGGGATCAGATTAAAAAGACGAAAAAGCCGGTCATTGCGGCTGTTTCCGGTTTTGCTCTGGGAGGCGGTTGCGAATTGGTGATGACTTGCGATATGGTCATAGCTTCCGAGACCGCACAATTCGGGCAACCAGAAATCAAAATAGGGGTGATGCCCGGTGCCGGTGGAACACAGCGGCTTACTCGTGCTGTAGGAAAAGTGAATGCAATGGAATTGGCACTCACCGGTAGATTCATCAACGCCGAGCGTGCTTATGCGCTTGGCTTAGTTAACAAAGTAGTTCCGGTTGAACTTTACCTCGAAGAAGCCTTTAAACTGGCTGCCGAAATTGCCCTTATGAGCCCCATAGCGGTGCGTTTGGCTAAAGAAAGTGTGTTGAAGGCATTCGAAACCGGCCTTTCCGAAGGACTTGAGTTCGAGCGGAAGAATTTCTACACCCTTTTCGCTACCGAAGACCAAAAAGAAGGGATGTCAGCCTTTATTGAAAAGCGCGCACCCGATTTTAAAAACCGATAATGACTGAACGCCCACTTTCTATTCCGGAACTCCAGCAACAAGTGGATGAATGGATAAAGACAGTGGGCGTTCGTTATTTTAACGAACTCACGAATACCGCCGTCCTCATGGAAGAGGTGGGTGAGTTGGCTCGGTTGATGGCGCGAACGTATGGCGAGCAGAGTTTTAAGCAAGGGGAGAAGCAAGGGCCCGAAGCGTTGGCCGACGAAATGGCTGATGTGCTTTGGGTGTTGGTATGTTTGGCCAACCAAACCGGCGTAGATCTTAATGAAGCTATCCTTCGCAATATGGAAAAGAAAACCAAACGCGATAACGTCCGGCATTTAGAAAATAAAAAACTTATTTAAATTAAATTTTAAGTAGAAATAAATAAAATAGATGTTCATGCCGATAAAAAAGGCAGCATCTACCAATTGAAACCAACTATTCCAGATGCACCAAACACGACCCTATTTCTCCCCGAGTTTTGCGGGAAATATGCTCAATAAGGCGCAATCTGATGATAATAAACTTGGCGACTCCTATGTTTGATAACCGATATACAAAGTGTTTTTATTCGTCCTTTTTAGATGAATAGCTTTGTAAAAAGGTGAAGGGGGATGGCAGCAGATTGGCGTATAGATAGTCCCAGAGGCATATCGTCGCAAAGAAATAGCGCCATCCCTTTCTTTCTCTTAGAGTCTGAACAGAATGTAAGACATACTGCTTGCGGTATAGTCAGAATATCCAACCAGGAGACAAGACGAAGGGAGAATATCACTTTTGATGTAGTTCTTTTTTTAAAATCTAAATCATGGTTGTTAAGCAAGTAGTTGGAATTGATGTTGCTCAGAATGAGCTTGTTGTCTGTTTAGGTCGCATGTCTGACCAATGGTTACCTGAGTTGTTTGCCGGTAAGAGCTTTGCCAATAATCCTTCAGGATTGCAAGCACTTGTTACTTGGGTAGATAAACTAATGAATAAGGATGTGCCTGTTAGGTTTGTGATGGAAGCCACGGGCGTTTATCATGAAAAGCTGGCTCATTACCTTTATAATCAGTCAAGGAATGTTAGTATAGTGCTTCCGAATAAAATCAGCAATTATGTTAGAACGCTGAATGTCAAAACGGTTACAGACAAAACAGCCTCACAGGCAATTGCACAGTTTGGCTTAGAGCGGTCATTAGATAACTGGCAAAAACCTAAAGCGGTTTATGCTAACCTGCGTAATTTAACGAGAGAGCGCGATCAAGTGGTATCAGAAAGAACGGTTCTGAAAAATCAGCTACACGCAGAGAAAGCTCAGGCTGTTCCTTATAATAACAGCATAGAACGAATCCAAAAACGCATCAATTTATTAAATACGCAGGAAGAAGAAATTAGAAAAGAAATTGAAGCGCTAATCAAGGAAGATCCTGAGGTGAAACAAATCGTTAATAATCTGTGCACCATTCCAGGCATCGGAATCCTTACCGCTGCCATTGTTTTGGCAGAGACGAACGGCTTTGAACTAATCCGCAACAAACGTCAGTTGACCAGTTATGCTGGTTTGGATGTAAGGGAAAAGCAATCGGGCACCTCAGTAAGAGGAAAATCGAGCATCTCTAAAAAAGGGAACCGAAACTTGCGAAAAGCGATGTATTTGCCCGGTTTAACCGCAACAAGGCACATAGATGCTTATAGCGATACCTATGCACGCATTGTTAGCCGGCACGGTATTAAAAGAAAAGCAGGGGTAGCCATTCAACGCAAGTTGCTAGAATTGATCTACACCATATTCAAGAATAAAACCGTTTACGATCCAGAAATCATGAGAAAATCCGTGATGGAGCAAGCAGCAACGGCTTGAAAGTTAGTGGGGCAAATAAAAATTATCTACCCCACTAAACAGGCTCACACAAAGCGGCCTTGAACTGCAAAAGTAAAACGTATTCCTCAACCCATCAATATTTTTTCGGCAACAACCTCAATCTGAAAACATATGAGAAATACTATCAGGGAGAGGCAAGGGCGTACGAAGTACGTTTATATACCCTTGCGCCTCCCTGGTAGTGTTTCTAGTTTTGTTTGCAGATTCAGCGATTGCCGAAATGTCTCCCCTGAACTTTCAGCACTACCAAAAATTTAGATCCTTTTTTTGAGAGTGCTGCTTGGTTTTTAACACAGAATCTTAGCGGCTTGGCGTGCAAAACCTTCTCGCAAAGGCGCAAAGTCGCAAAGTTTTTCGCTCGAAAACGAGTTGTTTCTGGTTTTGAAAATGTGATAAATGGTTTTTAAGGGCATTGACTTTACTTGGGTCTTGTTGTCCAACTTAATCTTTCTAGTTCATTTATCGTTTCTATATTACTATGAAAATTATATAGTCCTTTTCTACAAATAATATATAAACTGTCTGACCAAATTTCCATTTTCAACAACTCATTCTGTTGATCTTTATGGAAAATTATCTTATGTATACCTGAAAATAATTTATTATTCGTTGTGATTTTAATTCGCAATGGTATAGTGTCTTTTGGATTCTCCGATTTGATAATTTCCCAATATCCATTTTCATCATCACTTTTTGTTATTATTTCATTACAACGGTCTTTTGTATATGGTAAACTCGACCCTCCATCTTTATTAAAATCAATAATATTTACATACATGCAGCTACGTACATCGTAGTTTTTATAATAGATTGTATCAATGCTCCAACTACCTTGAATAGTTTTTTCAACCTCATTACTACATGATGAAAAAAACAATTGGCAAACTAATAATAGGAAAAAATACACTTTCATCGCGGCCAAGTTACTGTCCATTTGCTGGTGGTTATGGATTAGATACATTGCAAGCACTTATTACTTTTAAAATACGCCTTCTGAAATCAACTTAACAAAAATTCTTTTTCTCCTCTTTACTAAACTTAATTCTAAGCTAGTATTTGTATAAGGGTGAATAAATTGAAGATAGCAAACGCCTTTTATCCATTTATTCTTTACAATTAAAACTTCATGTTTATTTCGATTTTTATCATATTTGTTAGGATTAAAATAAAAAGGCTTACATACAAATGAAATATTTTTTTCAACAGAACCATTCAAAAAACAGTTGGAATAACTATTTACTGAATCGATTAAAACTATTGAATCATTAATAGAAGAAATAAAGCTTTCAGCGAAATACTTTGTTCTCAATGCTTCTTGAATCATAGTACATGTACAATTTTTTAAGTTTTGACTTTTGAGAGTAAAAAAGGGATGAAGAATCAGCAAAATTAATTTTATCTTTTTCATTATTTATTTTTGAATTTTATGCTCAATTAAATTTAAATATTTTCATTGTTCAATCAAAGGAAAGTTGGGCAGTTGGATCTAAAATAATCAATAGAAGTTCCTTTTCAGGGTTGACAACTTACCTTATTTCAAATTTTATTTTTTTTACTTTCCAAACGGAATTATTTCTTTTTAAATAAAAACCATAGAAATTTGACATGCCAGGTATGCGCCCTTCATTTAAAAATAGATATAAAAATGCAATATCATTTTTGAAATATATTATTTTTGAAAAAATCATTCTAGCAGAATTATACTGGATGTTATTCTTCTCATCAAAAATATTATCATCCAAGATACCCCTTGCCGCAACATCCTTGTTTATTAGTTTCCATTTAATACTGTTTGAGAAAATACAATCTGTAGGATTTATTGTATTGTTAGAATCAATAAATTCATTCTGATTTACTTTTAAATCAACAAAACTCATAAATAAATTCTTATAAATTTCGAAATTAAACTTCATTTTACTCCCCTGTATATGAAAATAATAGTAAGTATTATAATTTAACTTTATTTTTCTTTCTTTGGGATTGCAAGGATCACCATCAATAACTTCATAGACATTATCGTTTTTATTATACATTTTATTCAAATATTTCAATACACATTCGTAAACAGCGCAATCCGTATTCTGTGCATAATTTTTATAACTTATTATACAAAGTATAAAAGTAAATAATACTACTATAGTTTTCATTTTACATCTAACGTTTGAAGAATATTTTCACCTTGAAGACTATTTGGTAAAGAGTTTGGGATTTCAACATTATCAGCTTTAGTGGTTAGACATATTTTACTTTTTAGTACTTCTATTTCTCCTGTTTCTGAATTGACCCAAACTCTAAGACCAAAACCAACAGTCTCAATATCAGTACCTCTATCACCTGTTAAGGTACTTCTCCATTTTTGTTTTCCTTCCTCTTTTGGACTCATGTCATACACTCTATTTATATTTTTACCTCCAGAAGGATTTGTTTTTTCCTTCAAAGAATATTGACCTGTTTTACATCCATTATTTTTTCATCTCCATAATGGCCGTACTCATGCAATATTGTTAATGCCATGCCTAATGTTTGATTTGATAAATATTT
Source organism: Chitinophaga pinensis (assembly GCA_943373175.1). Classification (GTDB taxonomy): domain Bacteria; phylum Bacteroidota; class Bacteroidia; order UBA7662; family JAIXUI01; genus JAIXUI01. The sequence continues at coordinate 33,096 of CALSBM010000024.1, forward strand.
TTTATCAGAGTCATCGATACCTGCAAGAGATTGTATCATTGAAGGATCAATTAAAATGCCTGATGCTCCACCTCTAGCTTCGCTACCTATTTCTTGTATTTCGATAGTTGAACCCTCATCAGAAGAAAAATCTTTTAAAATGGTATTTTTGTCAAATTTTGTGGTATTCATAATTGCTTCTAATGCTTTAAGGTTATCCTTTATCAAATTACTAATATTTTTTCAAATCATGCTAATTAAACTTTAGCTAATCCTAATCTCTTCAAAGACTCCTCAGTATATTTTAACTTAAAATTTCCATCTGGATCAATAAAATAAATTGGATTTCCGCCTGCACATAAGTATGGACTTTCTTGAGGAGCTCCGCAGTACTTTGGATCAACATTCCACCTTCTTCCTGTCTTCGGGTCATAACAATAATCTCCAAAGCTCAAATGATTTCCGGTACCTTTTACTTCATCCTCTTTTTCATGGCCTCCCATGCTATATCTATCCCTCCAACCTCCACTCCTTCCCGGCATCTGCATCCCAAAAGGGTAATATTCCACGGCGGAGCGTACATCCGCTAAGTAGTGCGTGAAGCTGCTGCTTTCGGGCGGGGCTTGGCTTAATTTCTTATCGCTGAGGGTCGCTTGCACGTTGCCGAGGGGATTGCTGAGTTCGTACTGCTTGTTTCCTAAAGTTAGGGAATATTCTTGTTTGGTTTGTAATGGGGTGATGAGATTTCCTTTCGGGTTTTGCGGGAAACATTCACGCTAAAACGCGAAGAGATGATAATAAACCTTGGCGACTTGGCGTGCAAAACCTTCTCGCTAAGACGCTAAGACGCAAAGGTTATAGCTCGAAAATGGGTTGTTTCTAAATTTAATTATTTGAGAAATATTTTTAAGGTTGTTTATTCAAGCTACAATGGCTCGTGGGAAATCCATGCGGCATGTTCTCCGAAATGCAGGAATGGTGGTATTGCGGTTTTTAATCTTGACTTCTTGCTCCAATTTTTGAATTGTCTCTGCTTTTTTCTTTCTCCCATTTATCAATACAAACTATGTATTCACTAAGTACTTCTACCTCTTCTTTTAGCTTTGCTTAGTAAATAAAATTTTTGTGGTTTGTTTTTCTTTGTGTTTGCGAACAAGCAAAACCGAACTTTTAACTCTTGTATCTGAGGCTCTGAAAGCCGTTTGTGGCATTGATGCTGCGGCAACAATGTGAAACATTTTAGCCATTGTAGCAAGTATGTAGGCATTATCCTTATTTGTAAGGCATCACTATTTTTTCTGCATCGTTTGGCATTACTTCTATTACATTTTTAACTCAACTGAATCAAAATTTAACCACGTATCGATGAATGCCTTCAAACAATCTATTTCATTTAACTTTCAGAAGCCGCCTCACATAAATGAGTACTCCTGTTTCCAAAATGTGTTCTAAAAAGACATCATCTACTTCTTCGGCGAAGGTGAATTCATAAAACTCATCTGGCTCTACTTCTTTAAAGGTGGCTTCCATGGCTTGGAGAAAAGTGGTTTCATCCGGATGGCCAAACACGATTATCTCATGGGAATCGGCTTGCTCAAAGTCATCATAACATAATGTACCGAGAAGAAACGCTTTTTCAATCACCTGAAACTTTGCAAAAACCTCCTTCATGGCCTCTAATCGTTTACTGGGAAGGAAGTGCATGGGTAGAATTACGGCTGGCATTTCATTAAATTAAGACTTCTGATACTATTCTGCAAATATAGGATGAACGGAAAGGGAATATCTTTGCCGCCTCATGCACGGACGACACGAAACTCCGGAACGCCAAGCGTTGGAGTTGGTTAAAACATTTAGCCAGCATCCTGTGCTTCTCGATTGGCGTTCTCAGTCGCCTTCTATAGCCTTATTCCGCGGATTAAGTGGCAGCCAACCTGCTTTACTGATGGCAGCGTTGCGGCAACAACACGGCTGTTCTCAGTTGCTGCTTCTTCCAGATCACGAACGCGCTGCTTATTTGCACAACGATATCGAACGGTTGTGCCCGGGGAACGAAGTGCTGTTTTTTCCTCGTTCTTGGCGTAAAGCTTACCAGACGGAAGACACGGATAACGCTAATGTATTGTTGCGTGCCGAAGTCCTTAACCGGTTGAGCCACTCTCAAAAGGATATGATTGTGGTTACTTACCCGGAAGCTTTGGCGGAAAAGGTGGTTAACCAACGGTCGCTGAAGAAAAATACCCTTGAAGTCAAAACTGGGGAACGGCTTGGCTTAGATTTTCTGTTAGAAATGCTCGTTGAATATGGTTTCGAGCGAGTGGACTTCGTTTACGAGCCTGGTCAGTTTGCTATCCGCGGTGGAATTGTGGATGTGTTTTCCTTTTCGAATGATTACCCATACCGTATCGAGCTTTTTGGCGACGAAATTGAAAGCATAAGAACCTTCGATCCGGAAACTCAACTTTCAGTCGGAAAAATTGCATTTTTCTCCCTAATTCCTAACCTCAATACCCAGTTCCGGCTGGAACAGCACGTTGCACTTTATAACTTCATGGACCAAGATTGTGTAATCTGGTTAGAAGATTTATCGCTCATTCAGGAAAAATTAGAGAAAATCTGGACTCAGGCTCATCAGCAATGGGCTGACCTTCATCAAAAGCAAGCCGGTCTGGTGTTGCAAAGCCCACCTGAACAACGATTTCTAAGCCCTGAAGCTTTCGCTGATGATTTGTTACGTCGGAAACTCATTTTTTTCGGACAGTCAGACCAACCTACTGGAGCACCGCTCTTTCAGTTTCGTTCCGAACCTCAGCCCTTGTTTAAGCGGAATTTCAGCTTGCTTATTGATTGCATGCGCGATAACACCCGACAAGGCCTCACCAATTTATTTTTTACCGACACCCCACGACAGGCAGAACGCCTTCGAACCATTTTTGAAGACTTAAAAGCTGATGTTCGTCATGAACCGTACTACTTCAGCTTGCATGAAGGTTTTGTCGATCATCAACTCAGGATAGCCCTTTTTACCGATCACCAAGTTTTCGAGCGGTATCATAAATACAAGCTTAGGAACTACAAACTTCGTAGCCAAGCACTCACGCTCAAGGAGTTGCGCGAGCTTAAGAAAGGCGATTATGTTACTCACATAGACCACGGCGTTGGCATTTTTGATGGTCTGGAGCGTTTGGAAGTCAACGGCAAAATACAGGAAGCCATTAGGTTGATTTACAAAGACAACGACCTGCTCTATGTAAGCATCAACTCCCTGCATAAAATTGCCCGTTTCACCGGAAGCGAAGGCAAAGCGCCGAAAATGAATAAACTGGGAAGCGATGCTTGGGAAAAACTTAAAGCCAAAACCAAAACCAAGGTTAAGGACATTGCCAAGGATTTGATACAGCTTTATGCCAGACGAAGAGCACAGAAAGGATTTGCCTTTACACCAGACTCTTATTTGCAGGCGGAACTTGAAGCTTCGTTTATTTACGAAGACACTCCCGACCAGAACAAAGCAACTGCTGCCGTTAAAAACGACATGCACAAACCGTATCCAATGGATCGCTTAGTCTGTGGCGATGTTGGTTTCGGGAAGACGGAAGTCGCCATTCGAGCTGCTTTCAAAGCAGTTTGCGACTCAAAACAGGTTGCAGTGCTGGTTCCAACCACCATTTTGGCGCTTCAGCATAATAAAACTTTCTCCGAACGCCTCAAGGATTTCCCTTGTAAGGTAGATTACCTTAACCGTTTTCGTTCTGCTACCGAACAGAAGCGCGTATTAGAAAAATTAGAGAAAGGCGAAATCGACATACTCATCGGTACGCATAAAATTGCCGGCAAGCAAGTAAAATTCAAGGACTTAGGTTTGTTGATTATTGATGAGGAACAGAAGTTTGGAGTCGGTGTTAAGGAGCGATTAAAGGAAATGAGGGTAAACGTGGACACCCTTACACTAACCGCTACGCCAATTCCTAGAACGCTTCAGTTCTCCTTGATGGGCGCACGCGACTTAAGCGTCATTAACACCCCGCCACCAAATCGACAACCGGTTCAAACAGAGTTAATTCTTCATAATGAAGAGAAAATCCGCGATGCACTCATGTTCGAACTGGATCGCGGAGGCCAGGCATTTGTTGTGCATAACAGGGTTGCCAACATTCAGGAAGTTGCCGGCATGATTCAACGGCTATGCCCGGATGCTAAAGTTTGCGTTGGGCATGGGCAAATGGAAGGCGAAGCACTCGAAGAGGTGCTGCTGGAGTTCATTGAAGGCGAACACGACATCCTGGTTGCCACCAACATCATCGAATCAGGGCTTGATATCCCGAATGCCAATACCATCATCATCAACAGCGCGCACATGTTCGGCTTATCCGACCTTCACCAGATGCGGGGCCGGGTTGGGCGTTCCAATAAGAAAGCCTTTTGCTACCTGATGGTGCCGACTTTGCAAATGTTGACCGAAGACGCACGCAAGCGACTGAAAGCCATTGAGGAATTCAGTGATTTAGGTTCCGGTTTTCAGGTAGCCATGCGCGACCTCGACATCCGAGGCGCTGGCAATCTCCTCGGTGCCGAACAAAGCGGTTTTATTGCCGACATCGGCTATGAAATGTTTCACAAAATTCTGGATGAAGCCATCCAGGAATTGCAGGAAAGTGAATACAAGGAACTCTTTGCCGACCGTCCTGAGCGCCCGCTCGTCAGCGATTGCCAGATTGATACCGACTTTGAAGCTCTCATTCCGGAGCGTTATGTTAGCGCCGGTTCTGAACGGTTGAGTTTGTATATGGAACTCGATAACCTCAGCAGCGAAGACGCTCTGCAATCGTTCAGAGAAAAACTGTTAGACCGTTTTGGCTCCGTTCCGGCTGCGGCAGACACCCTGTTAGACATTGTCCGAATCCGCCGCCGTGCTACTAAACTCGGAATGGAGAAAGTGATGATGAAGGGTGGAAAGTTTCGTGCTTGGTTTGTAAATGCCAAAGCCGAGTCTTTTTATCAGGGAGAAATTTTCGGACGCGTGCTTGAACTCGTTCAGAAACAACCTCGCCGCTTTACCATGAAGAATCAATCCAACACGGTTGGCATAGAAGTACTCGAAGTGCCGGATACCGCTTCGGCTATCCGGTTATTGGATATGTTTCTGGAAGAGTAGCCGCACTAAAAACGCACTACTTTTGAATAACCCATTTGCCTGTTTTAACTCCTTTTTTGGTTTGAAGTTGTAACACGTAGGTGCCTGAAGCTA
>CALSBM010000025.1:0-37238 GCA_943373175.1 Chitinophaga pinensis
TAACTGAACTAACCTCTATTCAAATAATAGAAGACGCCACTTCAATCACAGGAATCATACTTGTTGAAGATATCCAGGGACACTTGCATACCAATATCGCAAAATCTGAAATCTCCAAAAAGGGTTGGAATTTGGAAACCATTAATATCATTACTCAGAAAAAGGGACAACTCCCTTTTGTAATCAATAAACCCAAAAGTGACCTTCTAAAAAAACAGGATATACTTACCGGGTATAATTATGAAGAAAACCTTATAATTTGGTTCAATGAAGGACTTTCAAGTGCCTTGTTGGGTTTGAACCCGGGAGATAATATCAAAATTGTAGCAAACAAACTATGATAACAAGAATTGTAAAAATGGATTTTAACCTAGAGGATGTACCCGTATTCCTCTCAATGATTGAAATAGCCTATCCTAGCATCAGTAATTTCAATGGCTGTTTGAGCCTAGAGGTAGTACAGGATACAGAACAACCTAATTTATTCTTTACGTATAGTACTTGGGTGTCAGAAGATTCTCTTAATGATTACAGAAAATCAGAGCTTTTTCAAACAATTTGGCCTAAAACCAAAGCTTTGTTCGCCGCAAAACCCGAAACATGGACATTAACAAAACTAAATTTAAAGCAATAAAAAAGGGGAGCAAATTGCTCCCCTCTTTTATATATTGAATACCGAATTCTTAATACTCCCAAAGAGCCATCTCGGTATCAAGAATCTTATTCTTAATACGGTCAGCTTCTTTAAGGATATCCTTACCAGTTTTGTAATCTTCGATACGAAGATCCTTAACATTAGACTCTTTGTAGATGTAACTACTAAACAAGCGCTTGACAAAGAAGTCATCAAATGAAATTTTGTTTCCATCATTTTGCCAATTAAAGACTTCAGTTGCAGCAAGATCTTCGCGAATGGCTGGATAGTAAACCCAGAACATTGCTTGCTCACCAATAATTTGACCTTCAGACTTCAAGTACTTAACAGGAGCAATTGCAATAATTCTAACCTGCATGGAAGAATAGTTTTTATCGAAGAACCATTCTTCCTTTATACGGTACTTAATTACATCATCTGGGTTAAACTCAGTTTTTTGAGGAACAAATGATACTTCACCTGTCTCTAAATCAGTCTTTTGAACCGTATCAACCTTAGATAACGTATTAAGTACATCTGATGAAGAAATCGCATTATCTTGAACTAATTCTGGTTCAGAAAAAAGAACACCTTCAAGTTTTCCAGATTTTAGTGAATTTAACATTACATCAATGAGTCTGCTCTTGGGGTAAGTAAGAGGAAGATTAGCTTTTTGAGCTAAATCAGCAACTCTTAACACATTCCAAGAGTAAACAGCATCAGCTTGACGAGTAAATGCCAAAGGAACAGGAGGTTTCTTCTCAAAATGCTCGCGTTTAAAAGCACCGTCAACTAAGCCTTCTTTAATCTTCGGTCGCTCCTTTTTTGGAGGTTCTGCCGGAGTTTCTGTTATAGAAGAAGTAGCAGGTGTAGTTGGTGTTTCAACTTTAGTTGAAGGAGCTTTTTTGGGCTTCTTCTTACCTTTACGTTTTTGAGCTTCAGCCTGATTGGCAAAAGAAACTAAAAGGACTAATACTATTGCAAGAACTTTCTTCATGTTCTGTATCATCAGTTAATGTTGTAAATAATTGGAGCAAGTTTACGTGGTGTACCATCTGGACCACGAGCTTCAATTTCGTCAAAGATGAACTTATCGCCAGGTTTAGCACCAGTTACATAACCGGAAGCATCCCCACTAAATGCAGGTCCTGTAATTTGACGAACAATTGGATCGCGTCTTGGTGGAAGATAAATCATTCGAAACTTAGTTACTTTAAACTTAAGGTCGAAGTCAAAATCTTTCAATAATGCAATGAGACCTGCTTGTGCTTTGAAATTAGCAGAAGAAACTGAACCTGGATCTACACCACCTACGGTAGCAACTGGATTCGGTACATATTTCACCCTGAATTCCATTGCACCCATATTCATCTGTTTACCGCTTACTTCAGCATTAACAGATATGGATACTTTACCAGGTTTTTCTTGACGAACTACATACTTTCCATTTGATCCGACAATAGTACCTCCACTGATACTGGGCTTAACCTTATCCAAAGGTACACCGGGAACAGAAATCGAAACTGGATTATCAACACCAACATAGAATACGTTCATTTTATCTGGAGAAACAACGGCTGCAGGTTTTGCAACTTGGTACTCAGATTCAAAGGGATATTGCTTAGTTGCACCGTCTGGAGCTTTAACTTCAATTACACCACCCCATTTTTTTACGCCTTCAGCAGATGCTCTTGTAGAATATTTTCCTAAACCGGATTCAACCTTTAAAGGAGAACCCCCTACTTTAATAACAGGATTTTGGCGACTATCATAGGCTACAAGGATAATATCCGCAGTGTACTCTTGACCAACTAGAATGTAACTTGAAGGAGCAATTACTTTAGCAACCAATTGGTCAAACTTAAAGTCATTCTTGTCAATATCTCCTAAGAGCAACTTAACAATCTCTGCTTCTGTATTTCTAAGGTCATTTTCATACTTCGTTAAAAGTGTATAGGCACCAATAACAGGAAGTCCATCGAAAGTGGATACAAGCCACTTCTTTTTGCCATCTTTTGCTTCGTCAATGGGCATTTTGAAACCTGCTTTATCCTTTTCATCAAGCAAGGTCATCATACTAACCCTGTAATCATTAATTGATTTTTGAAGGTCTAAGCCCATTTTAGACTTTCCTTCTAAAACCAACAACCTAGAAGGAATATCAATGTTTCCATCGTTAATCATAACCTTATGGTCTCCTTCTATCTTGAAATCTTTATCGTCAACCTTACCATCAGGCAAACCTGCTTCGTCGGTAAGCTTGTCTTTAATAGACTTCACCATTTTCATTAGTTTTTCAGTCTCAGCCTTAGCAATCATAGCCTTATCAAAGAAAGGTTTTGTTTTGCCAGGTTCATCATCCATCTTCTTTTGAAACTGTTTATACAAATTTGAATTCTTATCAGTCAAAGTTGTATAGGTAGTTTCTAAACTTGAATTGATCATTGAAAAGGCTTTGAGAATCTCAGCAGACACATTTAGTGCTAACAGAGCTGTTAGCACTAAATACATCATGTTAATCATCTTCTGCCTGGGTGACAGTTTACCACCAGCCATTTGCTCTTAATTGAGTTAGTTAAAAAATAGGGACAAAAAGAACAAAATGCTTATGCGCGTGGCGCCGACATGGCAGCAAGCATATTACCATAAATGGCATTCAAAGAAGCCAAATTCTTAGAAAGTTTACCAACCTCGTCTTTATACTTCTCAGTATCTTTTACGGCATCTTCCAATTGCTTAATGGAACTGCTTACGTTGGCGTAAAAAGTATTCATTTGTTTAAGATGATTGCCGGATTCTTTTAGCTCCAGTTCATACATTGAATTTACAGCAGCCAGATTCTTAACGAGAACTTGAACTTGATCATGGTACTGGCGGGAATCTTTTGAAGCAGCAGACATCTCTGAAATTGCTTCGGAAGCATCGTGTGCCGCTTTACCAAAAATACCAACTGAAGAAGCCGCTTGCTTTACATTCACTGCATATTGTTCTGTAACAATTGCCGCATCTGAAAGGTCAGCCATTTTACCTACATTATCGCTGAGTGATTTAAAGCTATCACCAAGGCTCTTAACGAGCTCAGGGCCAACTTTTGCTTTCTCTAATTCAGAATCAAGTTGCTGAGTAGGAGTTAAACCACCACGTTTCTTTTTAGAATCAGCCATTGATTTATCACTCAATTCAGGATAAACGATAGACCAATCGATATCCTCGTGTACAGGTTCGAATGCCGAGACGAAGAAGATTAGTGCTTCCGTTAGAAGTCCTACCGTAAGTGCAATGTCAGCCCATGAAAGGTGAAGAATTTTACCCCATGCTCCGATGATTACGATTGATGCGCCCCATCCGTAGAGGAATCCGAGAAATACTTTACCTTTCTTGGTTGTCAGGAAATTTGCCATTGATCCTTTAGTTTGTTAGTGTCGTGATTTGTTGAAATTGATTAACGGAAGTCGTCGATTGAACGACCGAGGAAGTCCATAACGCAGCGGAAGCCGATATAGGATTTAGCCGAGTCTTGATACTCATAGGTTCGAGTACTATTCTGAAGATAGAATCCAATATCTTTCCAAGAACCTCCGCGAATTACTTTACGCTTTACAACTTTGTCGTCGCCTTCTTTAGCGTTATAGTAATAGGAAGGGTTTAAATCGTGTACAGTTGAGTTCGAAGCCTCATCGTAAGCAGTAATAGTCCATTCGGATACATTACCAGCCATGTTGTACAAACCATAATCATTAGGATTATAGGAATAAACTTTTACCGTATAGAAACCACCATCGTCGGTATAGTTTCCACGTCCGGGTTTGAAGTTAGCTAGGAAGCACCCTTTGTCGTTCCTAATGTATGGGCCACCCCAAGGATAAGGAGCAGTATTTCTTCCACCGCGAGCGGCATATTCCCACTCGTACTCCGTAGGAAGACGGAAATCTCCTTGAGTAGCTAAATCTTTGCCTTGGCGAGCAGTATTGAGATACATCGTACGCCATGCGCAAAACGCTTTAGCCTGATCCCAAGTAACTCCAACTACTGGATAATCATCGTAAGCAGGATGGCTAAAATAGTTAGTAGTCTGAGGTTCGTTGTAAGAGAAAGAAAAGTCGCGAACCCAAACTAATGTATCAGGATAGATTTGGGCACCCTCAACTTTACGGATAAACTCGGAACGTTGTTTTCCAGCATTTTCGCGCTTAGCTGCTTCATTGTAATCCAAATAGGAGTAGCTAAACTTGAGTTTACGGATGTCTATTTCCATTTTACCAAAAACGCGATCGTTTTCAGTGTAATACATTTCATTGAGTGATTCAACTGTTTCGGGTTTTTCCCAATCGAGTTTTGCATTCCAGTCTATGTATTCCTTTCCGTCAGTACCTGACTTAACATGTCCCAAAATTTTGTGTGCTACTGAGTCACGAACCCATTCCACAAACTGGCGATACTCGTTATTAGAAATTTCGGTATCATCCATGTAAAATGCCTTAACTGAAACAGTTTTGGTTTGAGCGTTCAGGGTGTAAAAAACATCCTGATCACTTTGCCCTGACTGAAACACACCTTGAGGAATGAAAACAGTTCCATAAGGTTCAGACTGAAACCAAGGCTTGCGGCCTTGAACTCCTGTCAGTTCGCCGTTATTGGACTTTCCACATCCACTTAGTATTGCGGCTCCAAGCACCGAAATGCCAATCAAAAATCTTCTCATATATGTCTGCTTGCGGAAAAACGCTGTAAAGATAGAAACTCCCTGAAAGGTCGGTTCTGATTTTTAAAAAATTAAAGATTAAGCAAAAAGAGTTAGTTCTTCCTTTAACGTCAAGAGTTGTGAAGTTATTTTAACTACTTGATTATCAAAGAAAACGTGGGGATTTAATTATCACTTTAGGTTTAGCAGGAATTTTAATTGTAAAGTCATAAGAAAGAAAAATCTCATGAGTTCCATCCTGTTGCGTTCTTAAACTTGAAGTGGTTATATCGTATGAATAGCCAAAGCGTATGGCATTGGTAATGTTAGCTCCGATTAATGCGACAATCGCATCTTGACTAGTCCAAGAGGCTCCAAGCCAGATTCGATCGTTATACATTACGTTTGTATTCAAGTCAAATTGAGTAGCACCAGGGTTTATTTTAACCATAGCATTGGGTAAAATTTTGAATTTCTCGGCAATGGGGAAAGTATATCCTCCTTGCACATAGATATTACGTTCAAATGGAATTGTTGCATTAGAATTCTCTAACTTGAAAGAAGCGGCATTGACGTGAGCCATTGAAACGCCAATGTAGTACTTATTAGTAGAATACCAAGCTCCAAGACCTAAATCAAACAAAGTACTTGAAGTAATGCCTGTTGGGATAAAGTTATCGCCTGGATCTAGTGCATTAAACTTGCTGGGATCTAGCGAACGACGCATAAATCCTAAGCTAGCTCCAATTCCAAGTGTACCCTCTTTTATCTTTTTATGATAGGAATAGTTGAGGCTAGCTCCCTGTGTTCTAAAGCTGAATCCAAATTCATCGCTCATTACCGAAAGCCCAATTCCTCCTTTTAGAACTTTAACAGGAGAATGAACAGTAAAAGTTGTAGTTAAGGGAGAGCCTGGACCTAGCCCAGCCCATTGTGTTCTATGCATCAACATTGCACTGATACCGTTACGCATGCCCGCAGAGGCAGGGTTCAGCACGAGTGTGTTGAACATGAAGTGGTTGAACTTTGGATCCTGCTGTGCAAAGGCAGAAAACATTGTCAACGCAAGAACTCCTGTGAGTAGGTATCGTTTCATTCAGTGGTAACTGTGGAATGTATTATGCTAAATAATGGAATTGCTCAGGCATATCCAAAATTTAAGATTCAAAATATGTTGCATTAACAGAACTAGTTAAAAAAAGTATCTCGTTAAAGTGAGAGGATTTTAACCTATAGCTCCCTCAATCAGTATGTTGCGCCTTAAGCAGATCACGTAACACCTTGATAGAGAGACTCTATTTGCTCTTACTTTTTAGGTTTTAAGGTTTGGAAGAAGTTTTTAAGTACATCTCTTGGGTAAAGCTGATCAATAAAATTAAACTGCCCTCCTGAAAGACGTTCTCCTCCATCAATTGTCAAAACAGTACCATTTACATAAGAAGAAGCGTCACTCATCAGATATAAGGCTGCATTTTGAATTTCTTCCGGCCTTCCATATCGCTTGCTTGGGTTCTTGGCAAGAAACGCTTTTTCCAATTTTTGGTCTGGGACAAGCCTTGTCCACGCGCCTTCTGTAGGGAATGGTCCTGGCGCAATAGCATTGACTCGAATTCCGTACGAAGCCCATTCATAGGCCAATGACTTAGTCATAGCTTCTACTCCTGCCTTAGCACAAGCCGAAGGGAGCACAAATGCACAACCAGTCTGTGTATAAGTGGTTACTATATTGACGATTGTTCCGGAAGTACCTTGACTAATTAATGACTTCCCAAATAGAAGACTCGTGTAAAAACTTCCATTCAATACCGTATCAACCACTGCCTTAAAGGCATTCGGGCTTAAGTCTTCCGATGCTGATAAAAAGTTGCCGGCAGCATTATTGACCAGTCCATTCAAAGTGCCACCTTCCTTTTCGAAGTATTGAAACATGCTCGCTACTTGATCAGAATATTTAACATCGGCTGAATAAGCAAGGACGTTTACATGAGCGATTTCAGCGATTTCTTTTCTGGCCTTCTCCAACTTTTCTTCATTTCTGCCGCAAATGCTGATGTTGGCACCATGCATTGCGAAAGCTTTAGCCATCAACAGGCCAAGACCACTTCCTCCTCCTGTAATGAGAATATGACGACCTTTTAGTAAATCAGGCGAGAACATCTCCTAAAATAAGGTTATCGGTTGACTTTTTTAATATAGTCTTCAATTGCGCCTGGCATAGAGGGGGCTGTTGCCGTTGGAGCTTCTACATCCAAACGGAGATTAGCATCCCGAACTGCCGCTTGAGTACTTTGCCCAAAAGCAGCTATTCGAGTGTTTTTTTGTTCGAAAGAGGGGAAATTCTCAAACAGACTCTTCACTCCATAAGGGCTGAAAAAAGCAATCATATCGTAGTTGACATCCATCAAGTCTGATAAATCGCTTGAAACTGTCTTAAACATAATGGCTTCTTGTATGTGAATTTGTAGTCTGTTAAGTTCTGTAATGAAATCTCCCTGCAACTTATCGGTACATGGTAAAAGGAATTTTTCTTCCTTGAATTTAGTGATATGAGGAATTAGATCCGTGAGTCTTCCATTTCCATAAAACACTTTTCGCTTTCGAAGTTGAATAAACTTCTGAACGTAAACACCGATGTTTTCCGAAATACAGAAGTACTTGGTGGTAGCAGGCACCTCAATTCGAAGGTCGGTACAAAGGCGAAAGAAATTATCAATGGCGTAGCGGCTGTTAAAGACAACGCATGTGTACTCCGCGAGATTTACTTTTTGCTGTCTGAAATCCTTGGCATTGACCCCTTCTACCTTGATAAAGGGGCGGAAGTCAATCTTAATGTTGTACTTCTGAGCAATATCATGGTATGGATTCCGAACATTGTCAGGTTGCGGCTGGGAAACCAGAATGCTTTTGATCTTTGGGATCCTTGCGTTTTGCTCACTCATTGAGGAGAAACTTTATCAAGACCAATGTTGGGAGTAATTCAGAGGCGCAAAGGTAAAAAAGAAAATGAAACCTGCTTGACATTAATTTACTACTCAAACTCATACCTCTGTATAGCCTTAGGCCGAAAAACAAAGAAACAAGCCCTAAAGCTGCGTAAAGTGCCCATTCTGACCAAAATTGAGTAGAAAAAAACATCCAGAAAACGAACGGCAACAACAGCAATGCCATGCATCGGTTGATTTTATAGACTATTCCGAGGTACGCTAATAAGGATTCTTTTAAGCCAAACAACACTCCGGTTGTTCTGTAAAGAAAGCTCCTTACGCCATAAACCAAGGACACAACTCCAATAAAGGCAGGGATAGCTTTCTCATGAAAGTTCAATCCAAGCAATCGGTTGCAACTAACCCATGCTACTAACCCCAGAAGGCAAAAAAACAAGCAGTTGAAAAAGAGGTGCGAAGGTTGTAAATCATCACGCCATCGATCATCGTACGTGCTTGGTTTCTTACTAAACCAGCTTAACGGTTGCAATAAATCAGGAGAGACTCGCAAACCTGCGACGGCTAAGAAGGCCATAATCGTACAACAAAAAAAAAGGATATCCATATATGCCTCCCTTCGTCTTGGCAAACCATCCCTCCTAAACACGTTGATTATTGGCCAATTCGTTAAAAGTTCAGGATCTAGAATGGATGGAATCAGAATTTTTTTGGAATGTTGCTCTGGAAGTAAAAAATGAGGAGGGATCCTTTCCTGATACAAACTAAAAAATGAAACTGAGTCTTGGTATCGGATAGTGGCATCTAAAGAATCCAGTTTCAGGCTATCGGAGGTTTGGCTCTTTCCTTTGAACGCCAGCAAAACGAGCAGGATAGAAAAGAGAGCCTTTTGCATTGGCTACAAAAGTAATACGAGATGTTATTTCATTTGTATTCAGCCATCAGGTAATTAGAATAACAACCGGTAGCCAAGGTGTACTTTTGCTAAGCTAAACTTTAGAGGATCCGGAATTAAAGATCCTGCCGCATAAACCAACTGGAACTGCCCGACTTTAGACTTTAACCCCAATCCAATCCCGAGCGAACGCGCCTGAAAAATTTCATTTTTTCTTAGTCCCTGCGCCCATTGGATTGAAGTAAGTATAAACGTACTTCTATCAAGGAAAAAACGGGGCTCTAAAGAAATGAGCAGCCATCTGGAACTAAGCAACGATGCTTCATCGAATCCTCTCAGACTATTCACTCCTCCAGTTCGAAAATAATCGGCAGTCAAAAGCCTTGGAGACTCTAAGCCGTTTAACACAATCGATACGCTATGAGTCAACCTCTTGTAAACTGGAACATGCCATTGTGCCTCTAAGGTGTATCGATAGGCGGATTGAATGACTTCATCCTGTGTACGGTTTCCGGCAGAAGCTTCCGCCTTTAACTTCCAGCCGCGAATAGGCAAAGCAGGGTTATCCAAGTGGTTAATACCAAATCCTAATCCCCAAGTTTCGATAGCGATGTTTGAAAAGCCCGCTAAAGCTGTTAGAATTGGAAAGGTTTGACGAGAACTATAAAACAACTGCAACTCTGAATAAACACCTGTTTTAAACAACGCCCTCAACTCAGGTTCTAACTCAAGAAAAGTAGAGTCTCTTCTAAAAAGAGTTACGGATACCTGTCCTCCCCAGGCCGTTCCAGCAATAAGTGGAATGGAAGTCAGCAACTCAAACTGTTGACTCCCACCAGGGAATGAGCGATAATGAAGCCTGATTTGGTCGGTGTTTCGAAAGGAATTTTTAAAGTCAAGCAACAGTTCTCCTGTGAGCCTTACACTTTTATCATCCGATTGAAATCCAAGTATGCCTTCAGCCTGTGTTCCTTTTTCTGCCTGAATAGGAAGCTGCCATATTGCTTGTTTGTCTTCAAAAAATACCAATGGGGTGTCAGACAAACTGATGAAAGACAATTGAGCTAACCTTGATTTGAAATCAGCCAGGCTAAGCCATTCGAACGATTTTCCCGATTCTAATCCAAGTGCTTTAGCTAACACTTTGGGCCTGACTGCTGCCGGATCAGGTACTCGTAGTTTTCCATTGAGAAAAAGCTCGTTCAAGCTAAATTGCCATACAACAGTAAGGCAACCTTGTGCGGCATGTATGGTGTCTAATTTTAGTGCTGCAAAAGGATAACCGTTCTTTGCTGCGTGTTGAAGTAGTTTTTGAGTATAAGTCCAAAATCTAAGTGAATCAGGAGTTTCCTTGGAATGAAGAAATTTCCAAAGCCCTCTATTCCATTGCTTCAACTTCTTTGAAGCAATAGTTTGACTGGAATCAACAAAACATAAACTAAAGTCAAGGTGGCTATTATGGAGCAAAGATTGGGATTGCCCCATTGCTTGCATGCTCACAGAAGTCGTGAGAAAAACTATGCAAACTATACCAGCTAATCTTCGGATTGGGTTCACCAGGCAGCGAGATTCCTGCCGTTTAAGTTATAGCTAAGGCGGGCAAAAAAGTATTGCTCATTGTATTTGTTTTCCAAATTTACCCAATCCTTATAAGGGGAAAGACCTCCTTCAAGGTCAAGCTGAATTCCTTTTATTCCTTTGTAAGTCATCCTTACAAAGTATTGCTGCCTTTGAGTTTCCTGACTTCGGTTACCAATCAACATATTATTATGGCCGGCTCCTATACTTCCGATGAGCTTAGCTTTTCTCAATTCGTAACCCAATATGCCCATCCAGGAGTTGTTTAAATTGTTATTCGCCACAAGGTTCATAAATTCATTCCGGCTAGCATTGTAGTTAAGCTCTATAGTTAATGGGAAGCTGAATCGTTCATTCACAATAATACCCCAAGAGCTGAATGTATTATCATTTCCAATCCTTACTTGATCATTCCTTAAAGTATGATTGTACTGCAAGCTTAAAAAATGCTCCATTCCAAGCCCTTTAAAATTCCATGATGAGCCAAAAGAAAGGTTGATTGTTTGATCATTGGTCTTGCCAACAATACTTAACGTACTTCCCGAGCTAAGCCTGTTTTGAAACATAACATTAGTGAAGAACTGAGGCTTGCCTAATCCGGGGCTAAAAGTCAAGTTCATAGAACCGGTGTGGTTAGTTATGGTGGACAACTGCACCTTTTCAAGGTTATTGACAAGATTAAAGTACCGCAGGTTCACAAAGATTTTTCTCCTAAGTAAATCAAAGCGGTCAGTAATTAGCAATTGTTGTTGGTCATTACGGATAAATGGGTTTGACAAGGACTGATAGGCTGACCCTACTCTTGTAAATTCCACAAACAAGTCTTGTCTGAGTACTTTCAAACTTAGATTCGCATAACCCGCAAAAACTGCATCTGTCAATGAGGTAGTAGAAACATTAATTATAAACAGTTGTGATAAATCTTTAGGGTCAAAAGGGAAACTGGTTTCAAGAATAGAATCAATACGCGATTTTCTTTCAACACCTAAGTTAGTGTTTAGAGTAATCAATGAACCAGAGAGGCCAATCCCTAAGCGAATCCTTTTCTTCCAGAAGAAACGGGTGTGATCAATATTAGCTCCAATATTATCTTTTGGATCTTGCCCAAATCGTATAGAAGAAGTATCGTCTTTAGCTTTTACAATCGTAATTCCTGTTTTCGAATTTCTGGTTACTAGGTTTCCCATTTCAAGCCGTAGAGCCCAAACATTCCTTTTGTAAATGCCTGGAGTAATAAAAGTGGAGTCATCCAACAAATTAGGAGGAACAAATCCTTGATCGCTTGTGTATCGCATTCTTCTTCCTTCAATTGCCCTATTCAATTCTCCATAAACAAAGGAAGCTTTGAAACGTGGGTAGTTAATACCAGCCTGTAACCCTCTAACTCGGGTTCCCGTAAACAGTAGTCGGTCAAATGAAGGATTTAAATCTCCGATTAGCACCTCGAAATGGCGTGTTTGAATGCCAGTTTGAAAAAAATTCCTGCTCTGAACATTGGATTGAAATGTGTTTTCGTCCGTTGCCAGAGTCATTCGTAATGGAATTTTAAAATGTTTATTAACTAAAGCGGTGTTAAGAAACAAGAAATTAGTTTGAACTGGCTCCTGCCTTAAAAGCTTAGCAGCACCATCCAAAGTTGTTTGCCTGGTTTCAGCGATGATATTTCCTGTTAAAGAAAAAACATCTCCAAAGAACTTCTTTCTCTCGGTTCTAACTGAAGGCTTATCAAACGATTCTGAGGCTTTAAGTCGAATAATTCTAAAAGTTGATTCTGCCAAAACTATCGTTCCAGTATCAGATTTTAATACAACTCTTAGGAAATGGCTACCTGGAACTAAGGGTTGTCTCAGCAAACAGGTAACTGCATCAGGCACTTTTCTGAAGTGAGCCGTAATATCTCTAGCATCTAAAAAAAAGTGGATGCGCTCGAATGGCAGTGCTGAACTTATGCTAATATGGATGAGAATGTCGCTGGGAAAAAACTCTTCATCCGATAATGGTGCGTTAATTTTTACTCCACTTTGTCCACAAACCCGCTCCATAGACAACAGCAAAATGAAAAGTACAGCATACCTCATAGTTAGCGGGTTCTTTTATCTACAGACACAATTCTTTTGAAGGAACGATCACTTTTTTGGCCAAACCTGTTCACTGCAACCATTTCAATTATGTAAGAGTTTCCGTATTCTAGTTTAGTTGAATAGGATGATAGTCTTGCATTGAGAACTTCTTCATTCGCAACCGGATTCCCATTGATAAAAATTTGAAATCCTTTTAAATCGCGTCGGTAATCATGTTTCCAGGTTATGGTTACAAAATTACTATCCACTTTGACCGGTAACAAGGAAGGGCTTAACACATAGTTTCCGGGGACATAAACCTTGAGCGTATCACTAAGCCTACTTTCCATTCTGGTTTTTCCTCGGGCAGAGATTCTGAACATGTACTCATCGCCCATAGTGTTAAAAATCTCGTACCTGAATTTATTCCCTTTAACCGGAGAAATGTTCCCCATTAACAAAATCTCCTTTGAAGGGGGGAAGCTAGCATAAATCATGTATTCCTCGGTGTCCTCATCTCCTGATGCAGGCGAATCCCATGAAAGGTTAACTACATATTTCGATCCTTCTCTAATCACCTGTCCAGACAGCCCTTTGGGAATTGGTGGAATAATTACCGCTTCATGATAAACTCCAACTACCCCACTAATTCCCAAGGTATCCTTGTCGGCGATTACAAGCATTCGATAATAATAGGTATTGCTTTCTCGGTTACTTATTTTCTTATCCTCAAATTGACGTAAGTCTGGAGGGAGCATCGAAGAAACCGTTTTCCACCCTTCTTTATCAGTAGAACGTTGCAGATAAAAACCTGTAATTTGGGATTCGTCTGTTTTTAGAAATTGCCAGCCTATCGGAATATTCTTAGTAACCGATTTTCCCTGAACACTTATTTTGGGCATTTTTACTGGTTCAGGAAAACGTGGTGGAACGTATTCGTAAATGACTCTTTTTCCTTCTGTCCCAAATAAGGAAACAGGAGCAACTGCGTAAGTTGCTTTTTCGGTTGCGGTTGAAGTTGGATCAATTATACTTCCTTCGGCAGATTCCGTTGCTGAATACACCCAAACAGGCGTTTTATTGATTTTTGTTACCTTCTTGGGCTCTATTTTATAAATGTTGAATCCATTGACTCCAAACTGAATGTATTGCGTGTAATTCAGCATCCATTTTATCCTAGTATTCGAAGATTTTGATGGGCCAGATGCTGACACTTTCAAATCCATGTTTATCGGTCCATTAGCCATTTTTCGAGTTGAAATGGTTTTAATTGGTTCCAAAGATTCGCTACTTTGATTGGTTAAAACAAAAAGCCCATATTCCCATTCATTAAATCCTTCTGTATAATCAATAATTCCAAAGCCTTGAATAAAGGCCATATCCACATCAAGACCGAAAGAAACATTTAGCCCTTTCACAGCATCAGACGACTCACTTAATCGGGCACAAAACTCATTGGTAGAAGTAGCTTTTACTTTTCCGGAACCTAACCAATTGTTCATTTTAGCACGAATCCTAATTGCTTCAGTTTCATTTAAAACCTGGTTGCTAAAATTTCTGGAAGGATCAATTGAAGGGTAAATCCATTCTCTTGAAACAAGTTCCCATCGAGCATTCAAATTGAGAGGTCTTCTTTTTGCAATTTTGAAGCCTTTCCAGGAAGGATTCCATTGATCAATAATCCAAACTAATTTAACCTGATTACGAATATTCTCCCCTACAAACCGAACGTTCTTTATTTGCCCAATTGAGGAATTAGTTATTAGGAAGAAGTTGATTATCAACAATCCTAATGAACGGAATGCAATGCAATTTTTCATGATTCATTCCTCCCTCACTATAATGATAAGCTAACTCCTACTGTTTGGGAATACCCAAATGGCAGTGGAATATTAACTGACCCTGAAACACTTCCTACTTGACCACAACCAACAGAAACTTTAAGATTACCGGTTGTAGTAACCGTCCAGCCATCACAGAATCCCCAGACATAGGCGTTAACAGTACCCGACATTTCCACATCACTTTGCATGGAACCACAGAATCCAGTATTATCTAAAGTAGCACTTAGCTTTGATTCCATTTTGCCGGATAAATCTCCAGCAAAGCCGATGTAAGCATAAGAACTGGTATTGTACATGCTTTCGCAGTTTGTGGGGTCAAAATTGCCCGGAAATCTAACTGGAATAGTTAAGCCTAATGATCCTTTTCCTCCAACACTGCCTGTAAAACTGGTGATATTGCTTAAACTACCTGACATAGTGATATTGCCTTCAGATAGCTTAACCAAATTGATAATCGACCCACCCATGTTATTCCCACTCATCGACCAGCTTCCATTTTCTATGGCGAAGTTTACGTTGAGGTTATCCGATTTAAGTATTGACCCATCGGATGGCACTTTAATTTCTGTTCCGAATGCCCCACTGATTTTTTGTCCAGGCAAAGTGTAATTCACCTTCATTTTGCCAACAAACATGGGTGCTTTCTTCAGAACAGTTACATCGCCTGCCAAATCCAGTTGTACATTATTTCCAAACTGAACTATTGCCTCTCCTGTTACCTCTGTTAAATCAGCAATATCTCCAACGCCGAGTTTCAATCCAATAAGGTGGTTGCCTTTTTCAGGGCCTAAAAGGGCATCAACAGAAACCTTATAATTCATTCCCACTTTGCCTCCTAAACGAGTGAGTTGAAGTCCAGATTGGCCTAAAGGAATTTTCATTCCACCCATCTCTAACCCGAGATAAGCGAAAGTAAAATCATCTTTCGCGGCTATATCGCACGCTCCATTAATGTCAACCGTAGTAAACTTACCTTTAAACTTTCCGGCAAAACTGCTTTGGCTTGCTGTATTGGTGAACTTTGCAGAAAAGGACAATGCCATGGGAGATTTGTTAAACTCTCCTGCTATTTCACCAACTGAAATGGCGCCTTCCTCTTCTATTTTAAATTCACTGACTTTAAGCATCGCCGATGTACCTGTTGCATCAATTTTTACTTCAGCATTAAGCTTTAAAGCTCCCTTTTCGTAAGAAGAGTTGCTTAAAGCGAAAGCAAACATTTTGTATTTGACCAGTGCATTGTTTACAACAAACTTTTCGAGTTTCCCTTCTGAAACAAGCATTTCAGGAACATCCAGTTTTACATCAAAATCTTTATGCTTCGCCTTTAGGCTTCCTTTGATTTTATCGATGTTAAATGTGGACAAGGAAAACTCTGCTTCTGCATTGACTTCCGAAACTTCCATTCCAAAAGCACTTAACTCTTTGGCAGAAGCAATAACTGTAGCTTGATCTCCTGAAGAAGTAAACTCTAATGCAAAACCTCCTTTTACTCCTTTTATATCTGCGACTTCTAGTTTACCTGAACCTTCATTGAATTTAAACAACGTTGACAAGCCGGTTGTGAAACCTGAACTCAACTGACTAACCGTTACGGTCATCAAAGAGCTTTTGTATGTTACATTGGGCAAGTTTTTTAGTGTGCCAGTGAAATCTCCTTCTGAGTTAAGGCTTCCATTTTCGACTTTAGCCAGAACCTTGCCCTCTTTTCTGAGCTCAACATTTACATCTTTTATACCCTGAAAATCGAAAGACCCATCAAATGAACTCCCTCCGGAAAAGTTGAAAACGAAGTCTCCATTAACTCCTTGCTTTATAAAAACCAGATCTTTTAAATTCTTTTCCTGATTCAGACTACCGTTTAGAATAGCTGAGCCTGTGAGGTTTCCAGAAGCGTCAACTTTAAGTGAAACTGCTTTCAACTTTACATCTATCCACCCAATAGTTCCAAGGGCCTGTTCTCCAGTCCAATAAACAGAAACATCTTTATATTCTTCTTTTTGGCAATGCTTACTAAAAGAGATGGAGGCCCCTTTTAAAGCAGCCGACAGCGGAAAACGATTATCTGTTAAGCCCAATGTAAACGAAGCATTGTCGGTTGAATAACTACAAAACTGGTTGTCGTCTGACATGGATTGCGAAGGTTTTGCCGTAAAAGTGGCTGCAATAGGTCCTAAGTTTGCGCCATTGTTTAGGTCCTCACATGGGCAACCGTCACAAGCTTTTACATAGGCAATTGCGGAGTAAGAAACACCTCCAATTGAATATTTGACTTCGATTATTCCTTCTGTCTTCTCATCTATCAAGTGAATGCTGGCTGAACTTC
Organism: Chitinophaga pinensis; assembly: GCA_943373175.1. Taxonomy (GTDB): domain Bacteria; phylum Bacteroidota; class Bacteroidia; order UBA7662; family JAIXUI01; genus JAIXUI01. The sequence continues at coordinate 16,961 of CALSBM010000025.1, forward strand.
CAACTCCATTAATGGCAATTCCTCCTCCTTTGGCTACCCAGGTCACTTGCCCTTCAGCAGGAAAAAGTGCTGCAGTTACGGAACCTGAGAGCGACTTCTTATCGATGCAAATGGTATCCGGCAAGGAAGCTTTAATAGAATAAATAATAAAACTCCTGTATTCAGATCCGGCAACCGTTTCAATTTGAGGATCGCTTGAACTACCAATCCATTTATCAAAACTATACGTGTAATCGGCCATTACACCTGCTTCAGCAGTACTTCCTGGTTCAGGTCCGGTTGTAACTGTTACTGTTCCTGTCCATATCTTCTCCTGATTTTCTCCTATTGATAAATCCTGAGGAACAATGGTTATCGAAATTGGCCCAGATGTTTTTAATGACGCATTACCAGATTCGTAGCGTACAGTTTTCTTCTTGTATGACCCACTATAACTCGACCCTCTTCCTTCTTGCTTGCTATAATATAGCGGAATTTGACCGAATGAGATGCTGGCCGCCCCACACAACAGAACGAACACCAGGCCTTGCATCAACTTTTTCATTGTCTAACTTTATTGAATTTAACGAAACTTTACAAATCGAAAATTACTTCTGAACAGTTTAATGTATTTGCATTTTCACATTTCATCTTCATCTGAACTTTTATTCATTCGAAGGCGAATTGCCGATAAGATTACTCGTGTTAGAATTGCCTGAGGATGTGGCACTTTTTGGTCTTGATTTCGTGCCACTTTTCGGTTTTATAGGTGTTTTATCGCCTGAAGGGTTGTTACTGTTTTCTCCACCTTTTGGCGTTTGTTCCTTTTGCTCAGCCTTTTTACTCGAAGAGGTAGTGTTGTTAGAAGCATCAGTTCCTTTATTTTTTTCCTCTTTTAATTCTGGGGTGTTGCTTCCTCCAGAAGCAGGCTTGTTAGAACTTCCATTTGTACTTCCTTCATTTGAATATTGCTTGGGGCGTGACTGCTGTTTCTCATCTGAAGAAGGAACTTTCCGGTCATCACTACTTTTTTGTGTTCCTAGTGTATCGAGCCGAGATCCATTCGGTGATAGCGCGCTATCTGCTTTATCAGGAGGTAATCCTAATAGCTTATCCAGGACTCCGGGAGTTGGTAACGATTTGTCATTTCGATCCTTCACCATAATCGTCGCATACTCGGTTATGCCGGCAAATTCTACTACTAAGGCTACTGGTCCGGGAAAGCTACCTGCTGTAAAAATTCCATTGGCATCAATGTTTCCTTTTCCTTCCGGAACTAATCGCATTTGAACTTGATTTCGATCCCTGCCGGTTAAATCCAGCCGTCGAGCACCTGTATTTGCAATGGCTTCTAATGAAAACTGAACTTTTAGGCCAGTAGGAACTTCACAATAGGAAGGAGAAATTCTGATGGATTCTGTAACAATATCCTGGTTCTGATTTTTAGAATATTTGAACCAAAACACATCAGACATTAATACATCTTCGCCTTTTGTTGTGTTGTATCGAGCTTTTACCTGCCAAGCATACAACTGACCATCAATTAATACTTCGGCTGAAGATGGATAAACCATAGAATTGGTAACAAGTCCTTCCTTCATTAAAATCGGGCGGTTTAACAGCACTTCCTCCTGTGAACTTTGATTAGGTAAAACCGGATACAAGGCAAAATCGAACTTAGACGCCTGTGAAAACCATTGGAACTGCGGGTTTTGGTTTGAAATAATTGATTGTGGCTGACCAAAAAGTCCTCCAGGCATAATCAGTTCTGGTCTTGTTGATAGGTTAACAATGACTTGTGAAGCCTCAGCCCCGCCTACTTTTACTCCACGTTCATCGAACAAATCTAAAATGTAGTCGTAAGCGTCGGCCGGTAAAATATTGGTTTTTGCAATGAGCTGCATCAATGAATTGTTTCTGGTGTTCAACTCATAATTATCAAATTCTCTGTTAGTGAATCTAAGTACTGAACTAGGTTGAAAATTGTTTATTTTCTTTTGAGAATAACCAACTAAGCCGTACCGATCGCCTTTCAAAGTCAGTTTTGCGGTCAAGTCTCTCGTTTTGTTATCGTTGTAAATGATAACATTAAAAATAATTGGAGATCCTGTAATGTTGTTGATTTCAAAATCAGACATTCTCACAGTTTGCATCGGAAAAACTTCCAGAACAGCCATTAACTGCCCTCCAGAAGCAATTACCGTAAACCCATTATTGAGTACATACTCTTCAACTCCGGCACGTACCCGAATATTCACTGGCCCATTGGCCGCATTCGAAGCAATTCTTATACGAACTACTAAAGATTCAAAGTCGCGAATATCAATTCGTTCAACCTGAATGTCAGAACCAAAATCTACCGTTACTGCTTGCTGCTGAAAATTGGTAAATCTTCCTTTTATCACCACATCTACTTGCTGGCCAACCATCCCTGTTGCAGGAACACAACTGACCAAACCTGCTTCCTGAGCCCGAACCATGCCTTCCGGCATAGCCAACATCATGAAAAGCACAACCCCTCTTAGGATAATCGTTCTCATACCATTCTTACAATTCTTAACAAATATAAGATTAAGTATGAAATGTAAATAATTATTGTTAATTTAATCTAAGAATCTCCTACGCATTCCCATTCTTGGTGCATTGAATTCAATCGTTCAAGTTCAGGGTGCTCAGGATAAAAAGAAGATAGTTGGTGAAGCAGTTCTATAATTTCTTTTGAATCGTTGGTTGAAACCATCAAGGTACGGTGAGCTTTGAAATGAGGATATCCTTTAAAATAGGAGGAATAATGTCTTCTCATTTCAAGTAGCCCCAGTTTTTCTCCCTTCCATTCTAACGATTTGTTCAAATGTGTTAAGCAGGCTTCTACCCGCTCAGAAGTTGAAGGCGATGACATGAGAGTTTTGTTTTTGAGAAAATGCTTTATTTCTCTGAAAATCCAAGGGTAGCCAATGGATGCTCTGCCAATCATCATTCCATCTACTCCATATCGATTTTTATATTCAAGTGCTTTTTCAGGACTATCAATATCTCCGTTCCCAAAAACGGGAATAACAAGCCGAGGATTAGCTTTCGTTTCACCTATAAGCGTCCAGTCGGCTTCGCCTTTATACATCTGAACCCGTGTTCGGCCATGGATAGCAATTGCTTGTACGCCTATATCTTGAAGACGCTCAGCAAGTTCAACCACATGCTTACTCTGATCGTCCCAACCAAGCCTGGTCTTTACCGTAACAGGAACCGGCGAGCGTTTAACTATTTCTGAAGTAATCCTGATAAGCTTGGGAAGATTTCTTAGCATCCCGGAACCGGCTTCTTTGCACACCACATTCTTAACAGGGCAGCCAAAGTTTAAGTCGATAAGGTCTGGCTTAGCCGTCATTACCACATCTACAGCACCCAACATTGGATTAAGTTCGCCCCCGAAGATTTGAATCCCCATAGGACGCTCTTCAGGATAAATATCCAGTTTTTTAATGCTTTTATGGGCATGCCGAATCAGCCCTTCAGAGGAAATAAACTCTGTGTACATCAAATCAGCGCCTTCCTTCTTACAAACCGCTCTGAAAGGAGGATCGCTAACGTCTTCCATGGGAGCAAGAAGAAGTGGGAATTCGCCCAATTCAAGTGAACCGATTTTTACGGACATGCTACAAAGGTAAAATAATAGCTACTCAGCTTCGATAGAACTGTTCTTCAATTACATACTCATGGATTTGTTCCGGAAGCATGTACCTAACTGAACGCCCTTGCTTAATGTTTTGCCTCACCATGGTACTGGAAAGCTCAATTCTTGGCGCACTAACTAACCTAACATGTGGATGATAGCGAAGTTCTTCCAAAATAGCTGGAGAATCTACTCTAGGATAAACCCAAATTGGGTAAAGATCAATTAACACTTCATAGTTCTTCCAACGGTGAAGTGTTGCCAGGTTGTCTTCTCCCATTATGATTGAGAATTGATGTTCAGGGTGCTTTTCAGACAAAAAAGCCATTGTGTCGATGGTGAAGGAAGGAACCGGAAGCCTAAATTCAACATCTGTAACCATCAGCCGATTGTTATCCCATACCGACCGACGAACTAAATCTAATCTGTGATATTGATCCAACAGACCAGCTTTTTGTTTTAATGGATTCTGTGGACTCACAACCATCCAAACTTGGTCTAATTCAGGCTGACCTGCAAAATACTCTGCTAAAATGAGATGGCCAATGTGAATAGGATTAAAGGAGCCAAAAAACAATCCTATTCTCATAAAATAGGCTCGTTAAGGAATTCCGTTACTTTTTCCAAAGCTTCCTGCTTTGCAGTTTCAAGGTTCTCATTGAGAATAACAACATCAAAACGGTCTTCGTAAGCAAGTTCCTTGGAAGCTTTTTCTAACCGCTGAACAATCTTTTCTTGACTATCTGTTGCACGATTAACTAATCGATCAAGAAGTGCCTGTATTGAAGGAGGCTTAATAAAAACAGCCAAAGCCTGATGACCAAAAAGTGACTTAAGATGTAAACCTCCCATTACGTCCACATCAAAAATGACTACTTTCTCTTGTTCAAAGAGTGATTCTATTTCCGAACGAAGGGTTCCATAAAAGCATCCGGGATAAACTTCTTCCCATTCAAGAAATCGGCCTTCGGAAATAGCTTCTTTAAAATCATCCTGATTAAAGAAATAGTAATCTTTTCCTTCAATCTCCTTACCCCTTTTTGGCCTGCTGGTAGCGGATACTGAAAAAGCCAATGATTGGAAATTGCTTAAAAGATGGCGCACTAATGTAGTTTTTCCGGCACCGGATGGAGCTGAAAAAATCACTACCCTACCCTTTCTCATAAGACATTCAAGATTTGCTCTTTGATTTTCTCAAGTTCGTTTTTCATCAACACCACCAATTTTTGTATTCGAGCATCTTGGCATTTAGAACCCAGTGTATTGATTTCACGCCCTATCTCTTGAGCAATAAAACCCAATTTTTTACCTGATGTTTTTAGCTCATCTAAAGCAGCCGTGAAATAATGTAGATTCTCTGTTAGCCTGTGTTTTTCCTCTGAAAAATCCTGCTTCTCCAAATAGAAAATCAGTTCTTGCTCAAAACGATCTGAATCGAAGTTGATAGGAAGATCTGATTTATCTAACGCCGATTGTAACCTATTTCTGATGGTGTTTTTTCGTTCAGATTCAAAAGGCTCAATTTGGGTTAACATAACTCCAATCTCATTAATTGAAGCACGAAACATGTTATTTAAAGCGACGCCTTCTGCCTCTCTATATAATTCAAACGATTGCATCGCCATTTCAACTGCATCATTCAGAGCCAAAAGTTCTACTTCTGATGGATTTGCTTCTTTCGATTCAATTTGCAAATAAGGAAGAAATGCCGCACACTGAGGAAGCAATAGTTCCTTTGGAATCGAAAGTTCGCTTGAAATCTGGAGTAACCCTTCTACCAACTCCTTGAGCTTTCCGATTACCGGAACCTCATCTGATTCATGCGATTCTATCTGAGAAGACCACCAGATTGCAATGCTAGCTTTGCCTCTGTCCAATCGGTTTTGCACCTTTTGGCGTATTGAAAACTCTTGGGTAAGGAATATTTTGGGCAACCTTACTGATAGGTCTAGCATTTTGCCATTAAGAGACTTAACCTCTACACAAAGATTACGGCCATCGGAAAGTTCTTTTTCAGCCTTTCCATAGCCTGTCATTGAACTGAGCATGCCGCAAAGATGCAGAATGCGTTCGTAGTCTGAATCAATTTAGCGAATCGAAAGGCAATGACTTATTCCATTGGTATATGGTGTATAGTCCTTTCCTATTTCTCTGAAGTATTTATCGCTGTTAAACAAGTAAGGAAAATCCATCTGATAGCGCATTTCATGGTTCTCCTTCAACGCTTTAATAAAGATATTGAGCATAAATTGAATCCATGAAGGAACAATCTGAAGCTTGTGAGACTCCCCACTTAGGCGAATTGCTTCAGCGATAAACTGACGAATCGTCCACATGTTAGGATCTGTAGGCAAGTGCCAAACCTGTCCGTAAGCAGAAGGCCTTAAAGAAAGCATAGCGGTAGCGCGTCCTGCATCGGGAGTATAAGTAAAAGAATGAGCTAAATCAGGGTTTCCCATCCATTGGGGAGCTTTTCTTTTTTGTATTCGATCAAAAACAAGAAAATGGCTAAAGCTGTTGGTCGCACCTGATCCATAGAAATCAGCAGCACGGACAATCATTCCCATAAGCTTACCTTGACTTACCTCCTCCATCATCATGGTGGCAATTTTTGCTCTAACCTCGCCCTTTTTACTACACGGATTATAAGGGGTTTTCTCAGTCATTTGGCCATTAACTAGCCCATAAGCATAAACATTATCGAAAAACACTAACTGAGTAGCTTCAGCTTCGCAGGCTTCTATCACGTTTTCCATCAATATTGGCCAGTCTCTTTGCCAAGTGGGTGTATCATAAGCCAACCCGGCTACTAGATGCACCACCTCAGCATGGCGAACTGCTTCTCGAACCTGCTTTTTATCTAAAAGATTAGCAGCCAAAACGGAATCGGAAGCATTCACTGGCTTGGGATTTCGGGAAACTTGACGAATCTCTGGCACATGTGAAGCCAGAGCAAGGCTAAGTTCACGAGCGATGACACCACCAGATCCAAGGATAACGTGCATATCTGTATTATAAAGTCTTTAATTTAATATAAATGACTCACAAATTGAGTATTTGTTTAAGAATTGAAGGAACAGCCGTTAACTGAAGCTCTCGTGCTGCTCTTTGGTAAGTAAGCATACCGGCAATTTCTGGAGTGTCTTGTGATGCTCTTATATTGTTCCACGTTCTGTCGTAAACGTATTTTCCGGTTTCTAAATCTGTCACCATCATTCGGAGATTCATCTGAGCAGCAGACAACCCTTGGGCTGCTTGTTCTTCTTGCGTATCTGCAATTATTTCAATGAGGTAATCAGCATTAGCAGGGGCCTCAGTAAGCTGAAAGCTTTCGCGAAAAAGTCTTTCTCTGACTGCTCGTGCCAATGGTGCGCCTTGAACTTCTTTTCCAAGATTCTTCTCTTTAGAACGAATAAAGAAAACAGGAGGCTTAACGTTAAGAACAAGACTTGCTTCTGGTACGCTCTGTTTGTTTATCAACTTACGCCAAACCTGTTTGCTTCTTCCAGAGAAAATAGCATCTAAATCAGGAGTAATAGTAATTTCTTGAATATTTTCTCGTGTGCTTACCGAGCCAATTCTAAACAAATATTGCCCTCTTTCATTGGTAACCGGATTTCCAGTGATATCGCCATCGCCTTTTGTAAAATCAACCTTGAGAGGAAGATTGCGCACTGGCAGATTTCTTCCATTACGGTATCGTACACTTAAGATTGTCTCTTGTTCCACTGGCCTTCCTGATTTTAAATCAAGTTGGTCAACGTTATAAGTCATTACCAAGTTTTTGAACAACCTGTTTAACAAAGAGAGTATTTCATTGCCAAGAAAAATATTCTTTCCTGCATATTCAGTTTGAAGGCTTTCATTAAGATACTCTCTGATGGACTCCATTGCTGAGCATGCGTTATCGACTGCAACAGTCACAAGGCCAGTTTCCTCTGCTTTAAGTGCTTTCTCATAAAAGTCTAACGCCTTTGACACCGCCTTAGCTTGAGCTTGAGCCCTAACTTCAGCGTATCGCATCTTCGAAATGCGCAAATAAATCCAATAATCGGAGGAGCCTTCCCAGGTAGCTACTGTTTCGTAATCATCTAGTTTTATGTTGGAGCTGGTTTGGGTTATGCTTCTGTAATCGCTGGAGATATCATTGCCTTGTTCAATACGATCCAACACGGAATTGGTTGCAACATTAACCGAAATCTGACCAACCATATCGCCAAGAGCGCGTTTTCGAGCCTCTTCAAGGTGGCTATTATTAACAACATCCTTAGCAGCTACCCCAATACCGATGTAAAAGGCATTATTTATCGGCCTTCTTGAGACCCAATCAGGTGCAGGCTCTTCACTCTTTTTCTTGTTTCTAACATTCTCTGAAGTAGGATGCGAATTCTCATTCTTAACTATCCTACTGGAATAACAGGATGATAAAAATAATAGCACTATAAACAACTGTTTCATGGTCGATTCCTTTCATAATCAAGAATCTGATCCGCAACGGTTTTGCTTACTTCATCTTCAAGCTGGTCAATTAGCTCACTTTCGTCTTTTAGCGTTTGCCTACCGCCAAGTTTGCTTTGCAAATCGCGGTATTGGCTGGTGGCTACACGGTCTCTTGGATCATTCACATTTTGATTACGCCAGAAACCGGGATAAAGTGCTCTTGAGTTTCCACTATAAGAAGCATAACTGATTTGATCGGAAGCATTTTCGTTCACAAGGCCAGACCTCAGGATTTTACCTGTTTCTGTGCTCACCAATTGCCATTGAAGTTGAAAATTTAAGGTAAGACTTGCAGAATACTCTGTGTACATTACTTTTCGGTAAGAGGTTCGTAGCACTTCTTGCTTTAATTCTCTGGACCACACTTTTTCTTGAAACGCCTCAAATCCTGTTTGATCGGTACCACGCAGCGGCTTTCTGCTGGCATTGATACTGATTACTTTGCCTACTAATATTGCTTTTGCACCGGTTAGGTCTGCCATTTTGCTGTAATCTTTGGTATCGATTCCAATGTTTTGTTCCTGAACAACCCGATCGGTATTGGAGCGGTCAATCAGTGCAATAAATTCATTGCCTGATTGGCTGATGGAAGAAACTATTCTTGCCATTACAGCATCTGCTTCTTGCCGATCCCCTCTGCTGGATTGAAAAGGAACAAATGCGATGGTTAGCGTGGCTTTTTCTTTAGAATCAACTAAGAGAAGTTGGATGTCTTTATAATTTCTATCAATTTCTGATGCTCTTTTAAACCCTTCATACGCTTTGCGAAAGTTTTGATTGTCATAATCTGCTCTGGCCTCTTCATAAGTTTTTATCAAAATTGCCTTGTCTTTCATTTTCGCAGCATCCTTAAAGTCCGGTTGAATACTCACGATCTCCTGAAATCGGCTTTCTGCATCGGAGAAAGCCTTTTTTCTTAGCAGTTGTTGAGCTTCTGAATAAAGCGCACTCAGAAACTCTTTTTTATCTTCTTCGAAATCTTCTTGGTAAACAGAAGGTATTGAAAGCTCAACTCTGAAAGTGTTAATTTCCTGAATCAACTTTTTCGCCTCTATGTAAGAATAAACTGCATCACGAAGGTTATTGTCCATGTGAGCCCTTGAAAACTTGTTGATTTGAGTATCCAATAGCTTCTGCCCGGCTGATTTAAGACCTTGTCGAGCTTTGATATTGGTAAGATCCTCAGTCAATGCCATTTTATAGTTATAAACAGCATCATCGTACAATCCAGCCTGAGCAAATTTATCCCCACGTTTGATGTACATTTTGGTAGCGGAACATGCGTGAAGCATAAGCACTAGACCCAGAAGATAAAGGCGAGTTGCGGTTTTGGTAAATAATGGGCTCATTAGTGGTGTAAAATTACGCTCGTTCGCGCCAATGTCAAATAACGTGCCGTTAAGTATTCAAACTTGTACCTTTGTAGGATGAATGCCTCAACACGTCAGCTTAAGGTAGCAAGACTGATTCAAAGGGAACTTTCTGAAGTGATTCGGCCTGAAATGCAGCTTCTGTTTCCCGGAGCTATGATAACGCTCACGAAGGTAAACATCAGCCCTGATCTTGGTGTTGCTCATGTTTATCTAAGTGTATTCCTGGCTAATGCTGAAAAAGTGATGCAAGAAATCACCTTAGGGCAATCAGAAATACGGTTTAAACTAGGCCAAAGAATTCGTCATCAACTAAGGATAGTCCCGGCGCTGAACTTTCATATTGATGACTCCTTGGACTACATCGATAGAATTGACCAACTGCTGAAGCAGTGAATTCATTCCGGACTGTACTATTTCTATCTTTTCGTTATCTGTTTTTTCGCAGGAAAGGGCAGTTCATCAATCTGTTAAGCTTTATTTCCTTCATCGGGGTAATGGCTGGAACTGCTGCATTAGTGTTGGTTCTATCCGTTTTCAATGGTTTGGAAGATATGTTTAGCAGGTTATCTGGAAGGCAAGAACCAACTATTTTGGTATTACCAGCCAATGGAAAATATATGCCTGTTTCGGATACTTTGCTTAATGGGGTAAAGGCTCAATCCGGTGGTGTTGCAGGTTATTGGATAGAAGAAAATGTACTTATCAGGCACAATCAGTTGGAATTAATCGGATTGCTAAGAGGCATGAATGCTAATCTTATGAAGGCAGCCGGTTATGACACTTGCCTGATTCAAGGTAGTCTTCCAAAAGATGACGACGAACTTGCAGTTAGTAGTGATGTCGCAAGTAATTTGGGTGTAAAACCTAGTCCTTTTGATCAAATAACAGAGCTTTTCGTACCACAACCTGGAAGTATTTCTATACTGAAGCCAGAAAATGCCTTCAAACGGCAAGCATTTACAAGCATAGGTGTTTTCGCACCCGGTTCTGAAAAAAGCAAGTTGCTGGTATTAAGCAATTTAACTTCGGCCTCCTACTTATGTGGAAAACAAGGAATGGCGACAGGAATAGCCCTTTTTATTCCTGATTCTGAGATGGAAGAAATAAGCGAAAAACTAAAGGCTTTTTTAAGCAAGGATTACCTAGTTCAAGACCGGTATCAGCAGCAAGAAGCTATATACGCTGTTTTCAAATCTGAAAAACTTTGGTCTCTCCTTTTATTAAGCATCTTAACAGGCCTCGCCGCATTGAATTTAATAGGGAGTTTGTCGATGCTGATTTTACACAAAGAGCATGATTTATTTATTCTTGGCGTATTGGGGATGCCATTGCAAGCAAAAAGGCAGATTTTCGGACTAACTGGATTGCTTATCAGCACAGGAGGATTACTAATTGGCTTACTGGCAGGGGCAACATTAATTTATATTCAACAAACAACCGGAATTATACGTTTCGGCAGCGGAAACGAACTTTTAGAAGCGTATCCTGTTATGATACGCTGGGCTGACATCGGAATAGTAAGCTTTGTGGTTATGAGCAGTAGTCTTTTATGTCTTTGGATTCCAATTAGAAAAATCCGGGTTTAGCTCCTGCTGTAATTAGGAGCCTCCCTGGTAATAGTAACTCCGTGAGGATGAGACTCCCTAACACCATTATTGGTAATCCGGACAAAAGATGCCTGTTGCAACTCGGCAACAGTTCGTGCACCGCAATAACCCATTCCTGCCTTTAACCCACCGATGTACTGGTACATCACCTCGGCAAGTTTTCCTTTGTAAGGCACCCTGCCTACAATCCCTTCAGGAACCAATTTCTTTATCTCGTCTTCTGCATCTTGGAAATAACGATCCTTAGAGCCCTCCTTCATGGCTTCAATAGAACCCATTCCACGATAAGTTTTAAATTTTCTTCCTTCAAAAATGATGGTTTCTCCAGGGGATTCTTCAACACCGGCGAAAAGTGAACCAGCCATAATACTGGAAGCACCCGCCGCAAGTGCTTTTACGATATCCCCGGTATATCGAATCCCTCCATCTGCAATTATAGGAACATCATACCCTTTAAGAACAGCAGCTACTTCAAGAATTGCCGTCAACTGAGGAACCCCAACGCCTGCAATTACCCTAGTAGTACAAATTGAACCCGGGCCAACCCCTACTTTTACGGCATCCGCACCTGCTTCTACAAGGGCAACTGCAGCAGCACCAGTTGCAATATTGCCAACAATTACCTCAAGTTGGGGATGCGCATTTTTCACTTGTTTTAAGGCTTGAATAACTCCAGCGGAATGGCCGTGAGCAGTGTCTATGGTGATGACATCTACACCAGCATTAACCAAGGCGCTTACTCTTTCCAACATATCGTGAGTAACCCCTACCGCTGCACCAACTCTTAAGCGTCCGAGGCTGTCTTTACAGGCTCTCGGGTGATCTTTTGTTTTAAGAATATCGCGATAAGTTATTAAGCCTGTAAGTTTACCTACTTCGTTAATCACTGGAAGTTTTTCAATCTTATGAGATTGAAGAATAGTTTCAGCTTCTGCAAGAGAAATGCCTTCATTGGCTATAATTAAACCCTCCTTCGTCATTACTTCCAAAACCTTGCGCTGATTATCTTTTTCGAAACGTAAGTCGCGGTTAGTAAGAATGCCTACCAGATTTCGTTTTTCATCAACAACAGGGATTCCACCTATTTTATTCTCCTTCATAAGTTCCAGAGCATAACCTATAGAATCTTCAGGTCGGAGCGTAATTGGATCAACGATTAATCCGCTTTCGGAACGTTTGACCTTTCTAACCTCCTTAGCCTGATCGGCAATGCTCATATTTTTATGAAGCATGCCAATTCCGCCTTCATGGGCAATGGCTATAGCCAACTCAGAGCCGGTAACTGTGTCCATAGCCGCGGATACAATGGGAACATGTATCGCGATGTTACGGGTTAGTTGGGAACTGATTTTTACCTCCCTAGGGAGAACTTCGGAATAGGCAGGAACAAGGAGGACATCGTCGTAGGTGAGACCTTCTCCTACAATTTTTTGGCTAAAGTCAAACATGGCAAACAAGGAAGCTTATTTGCCGGATAAAGATACTGTATTTACTTTAAGCCTTTATAAATATCGGGAAAGTCCGTTATCAACCCATCTATTCCCCAGGACTTTAGGCGTTGCATATCCTCTTCAGAGTTAACGGTCCAGGGAACTACCCGGATTCCTTTACCTTGCAATAACTTAACATCTTCTTGTGTGAGCAACTGATAATCAGGGCTATAAATGTCCGGTTGAAACCCCAATAGTTCAAGATTTGCAGCCACGCCGATTTTATTTTCCACTAATAAAGCTAATCGAACCGGAAGCGATTTAGTAGCGATGTATTTGAGTACCCTGTTATCAAAACTCTGAATGATGGTACGTGAAGCGAGGCCATTATCCATGATAACTTTAAGAACAAGATCAGCGTATTGATGAAATTCTGGGTGATACTTCGAATCTGTTTCCGGTGACGATTTAATCTCAATGTTGTACCATACCGGAGGAAGCTTATGTTCTTTACTATATCGTTCAACAATCTGCAAAGCTTCTTTCAACAAGGGTTTACAAACCGGCATTCTTACCTGACGAGGATAGTTAAAATGCCCTTTTGAACCACAGTCGAATAAAGAGATTTCCTGGTAAGTCATTAGGTAAAGATTATACTCCTTTTCCCTTTTTACCTGAATGGGGTAATCGGTGCTGTCAAAGCAAATCATGGCACTCATCCAGGGTTCATGAGAAAGAACTACCTGAAGATCTTTAGAGACTACAACGTCCATTTCAAGCGTAGTAACCCCCAATTCCAGTGCTTTCATCAAAGCAGGAAGGGTATTTTCCGGCATTAATCCTCGACAACCTCTATGTCCCTGAAGATCAAAAACAGGCCAAGCTGTTTGGGCATAGCCTGAAAGGCCATAACCCGAAAAAAGTAAGAGCAGCAGGAGCGATTTCATGGACGAGCTAAAAATACCACAGGTTTTGAAAACGCAAGGAAAAACGAAGTGCTTAGACAATAATTGTTGCAAAGTGAAAAGAGGGCGCGTTGTTGAAATGATACGATTAAGGATGACAATGTACAATCTACTATTCTAGGAGATTGATACTCGGTGCTATTCAATAGTACGTCAATATTTTACAACATTCATTTCAGTTACACACAGAAGGCTACAGATCCCGGATAAGCAGCTTCAGGGGGATGCCAAAAAAAGAAGGGCCAACAATTACTGTTGGCCCTTCTTATCAGGATTACGAACTTAATCGATGATGTTAGCGGATAACAGGCATTTTAATACTAAACTGGCCTGCTGAAGTAGTTAACTTAATCATATAAACTCCTTCGCTGAGGTTCATTGATTCTGTAACTTCTCCACTTGCATTGAGGTTCTTAAACTGATTTACTAATCTTCCATTAAGATCAAAAACGTCGATGTTCTGAAGAACTGCATTTCCTAGACCGAAAACTCGGCATTGACCGTTAGTAAAGCTAACCTGAGGCTGAGCATTAGAGGTTAATGGATCAACGTTAGTAGTCATAGGAGCAAACACCAAGTTAAAGCGGTTACGGAAGTTAGTTGGAGCAGTAACATTAAGGTTGAAACCAGACTGACGAAGGTTATGTGTTAGACCAGTCTGGAGATCTTGAAGGAAGATACCGGTAGCAGCATCAACATTATCCAGTTGCTCAATAGCAATGGTATATGTACCTGCACGTCCTGCATCGAGACCAACTGGAACGACCTTAGTTGCGGTAAGTTCTGCAAGACCTTGAATGTCTAGATCGCGATTACCAAGCTGAGAGTAAAACGCAATGTTCGCATTTCCTTTATTCTTACGAGCATCGTAGAGGCGATCATAACCATCAGTTGCATCTACAGTGAAACCAACCAACGTTACATTTCTGTCACCATGGTTATTGGTAGCACGGATGTAAGCTCTTTTAACCGTATTCGCGGTACGAGTGAAGGCGTTAGATCCACCTGAGCGCATTGAGTTAGTGAATGAAGCAGAAGCTGTACCATTAGCTTCAACAAAGAATCCTTGTGCAGTTCCGAGGTTAAACGGAGGACTCAGTAAGTTGAAAGTGATATAATCGGAACCGCTGAAGTTATTCAGAAGAGGATTGGTACTAAATGGAGTATTCCACAAGTAAACCGCCCCATTGATTCCGCCATTCGTTGAAAGGAAAGTAGATCCATTCAACGCACTTGGATAAGGATTACCTACAAGATTCCAGCTTGAACCTGCTGCATTATGCACCAAAGGAACAGTTACAGGGCCTTGATTAGGTGTTCCTGAGAATTGGCTAGTTCCGGGGGCACCTGCCGCAGAAGTATTACTTCCTGTAACCGCATAACCAATACCAGGAAGCATAGTAGTTGAAGCGGGAACTGTTGTCCATGCTTGGGTGGTTGAATTAAAGCTATACATATCAGGACCATCCACTACTGATAAATTATTGGAAGTCATCGGACTTGACCAAAGTTGATACATCAGCGAATTGGTAGTACCCGTACGGCGAAGAAGTACAGTACCTGCAACACTTCCTGAACCTACTGGGGTTCCAGCACCATGTAAAAGATTAGCTCCATCATTTAGAATTAATGTTCCAATGTTTAGAGTAGTACCAGAAGCAACTGCTGCTGTTCCTGAAAAAAGTGTATTCGATCCAGCAACTGTAGCGGTTCCAGAGAAGGCATCAAAAATGATTGTTCCTGTTCCAGACAGGCCACCGCCTTGATTAGTGAGATTTCCACGAACGGTAGAGGTTGTTGATGCCGGTATTGAAGCAGTTGCACCAGAACGAATGATTAAGTCAAAAATCACACTTCCATCAGGGAGAGTTGCTGTAGTACCTGGCTGAATAACTACAGAAGAAAGACTGGTTAATGGGCCAGGAGTGCCGTTAACCCAAGCTGTACCATCCCAGATAATTGCAGGATTGACGTTTAGGTTTAGTGAAGTAGTAACACCGACACCGCAACCGTTGATGGCAGCGACCTGAATATCGCCAGTTGTTGCAGTGTTGCTAACAGCAGCAGTTACACTAGCAGCGCTTCCACCAGTAAAGGTTAAACCCGCTCCTGTGAATGACCATGAATAACCAGTAACACCTGCACCACCACCAGTTGCAGTGTATGCTAATCCACTAATACCTTGGTATGTATTGATAGGACCACTTACTATAGGCGCAGTAGCAACTCCAAGAGTTGGAGTGTACTCATAAGCACCCATATCTGGAGAAGAAGCAGAACGTGTAACCCCAGTTATAGAACCTGTTTCAGCAACCGGAGTACCTCCGTTATTAGCGATACAATGTGTAAAGTTCAACTGACCAGTTGCAGCATTCGGGAACAATGGCGAAGGCAAGCTAGAAACGAGCGCAGTACGAGAGCTTGCATCACCAGTTGAAGAAGTTCTCCATTGCGTAAGCGTACGATTGGTAGTTCCCCACTCACCAACAGAAGTAGTATCACCCGCAAGTAACAAGTTGAAATCAGAGCTTGTCCAACCAGTAGCAGGAGTAGCAAGGTTATTACCAATTGCAAAGTGACGGCCTGACCCTCCGGTACGAAGGTTAACAAAAGCGTTGTTGCGGAGATTAACAGGGAGAGCGGTTACTGCAGATGAACGTTGGAAAGCATAAGAACTCAAAGTTCCAGAGCCCGTACCGGAAACAAATACTGTGTTGTACTGTACGGTAGAAACTGTGGTTCCACCAGTGCCATCATAGAAAATACCTGCAAGGCGGGTGCTGTTGGTTACGCCTTGACCTACGCTGATTTCATTGTTGGCAATTACCAGTGGAGCAGCTCCACCTAGTAATCGGATGAAAATACCCGAGGTTACTGAAGTAGCACCACTTGTTGCATTGGTAATGTTATAAATGGTGTTGTGAGAAATCTCAATAGAAGTTGCACGTTGACCAATTCCAATACCAGATGCACCACTATTTATTGCAGTTGAGGTAGTCAAAGAAAGGTTGTAGATGAGGTTTCCACGGATGATTAATTGACCTGCAGTTGCACCAATACCCCCTAGAATACCTTGAACTGGCAAGTTGCCGTTGTCTGCAAGCGTTGTTCTCGTTGAAGTAGATGTAAGGTTAAAAACTTCATTGTTTAGAATTTCTGTTAAACCAGTACCAAGTGATACTATACCTTGAATACGGGTTGTTGTCCCTGTTCCATTGGCATTGATAAATCCAACCCTATTGCCTTGAATTCTAACATAACCAGCACTTGTATTGTGAAGAATTGGCTGGTTTATCGCATTACCTGATGCGATGATGGTAGCAGGGCCGGAGCTAGTACCAATAATATTTGGCTGAGCAATTGAACCAATCACTACAGAAGAAGCACCGAGGTGTGAAATTGCACGGAATGCAGCAACTGTACCGGTGGTGTTAGTGATGCTTACATTTCTGATTTCATTACCCATTACACGGATGGTATCAGTAGTTACCGGGCTGTTGAGTACAATACCAGTCCAAATAGCTGTAGCATTATTAATCCAAGGAGTTCCACCCGCATTGGCGGCAGAACCACCAATGATGTTGTTGTTCACTTGATGTGCAGTACCGGCAGCTACGTTAATTCCCGTTTGAGTAGTAGTAGCAACAGTAGCTTGATTGTCATAGATGCTGTTACCTGAAATTACCCAGCTATTCCCTGTTCCTGTGCTTGAAAGTAGTATTCCATTAGAAGAAAAATTAGAAAGCCTATTGTTTTCAATTCTGTTTCCAGTATTTGGAGCACCAGCAGAACCATTTGAAGCTATAAGGTTAGCAGGAATCAATAAAGGAGAGCTCGAGTTCGTGATAAAGTTATTGCTGATGACATTGTTGTCATTTCCAACAGTGCCAGAAGCAGTAGTTCCAAAAAGCACAACTCCATTAGTAGCAGAAGTAACCGCACCTTCAACGGTACAGTAAGTCACCGTATCAGCATTAGCATTGTTAAGGAAGGCAATAGTAGAACCTGCTGTATTGGTATTACGGAAAATCAGGTTGTTTTCAGTAAGTCCAAAACGACCATCGAACCGAATATTTTTCGCACCATCCAATCGAACCAAAGAGCCAGCGAAATCACCACTTAATACTTTAGGAGTGCTGTTATCTGAGCGGAACACAATGGAGTAATTGGAGCTAACAGGGCTTTCACTTATTGTATTCAATGAGATAGTTCCCGGCTCGATTGTATTCTGACGAATTTCAACCAAAACATTGCCTACAACAATGTTACTATTCAAGTAATTGAAGACACCGGTTGGACCTGTAAGGTTGGGGAAATTGCCAGGGCCTACAATGATTAATCCTGAGATACTCGCCGATATTCCAAAAGTAGAAGGCGAAGTTGGGGCTGAAGTGATCGAAGAAACGCTAGTGCCCACAAATCCAGTTGAAGGGAAAGCGCTAACATTAGGAGTGCCATTCAGATCCTGGGCAACATAGAAATACTCTACTGTTTTACCA
Organism: Chitinophaga pinensis; assembly: GCA_943373175.1. Lineage (GTDB taxonomy): Bacteria > Bacteroidota > Bacteroidia > UBA7662 > JAIXUI01 > JAIXUI01. The sequence continues at coordinate 34,984 of CALSBM010000025.1, forward strand.
CCAACTACACCACCAAAAAGTTTAGTTAAATCCATCGTAAAATTGAATGGACTAGTAGTATTGGAAGCTTCAGCGAATTTCCAACCACTAACACTGCTGTTATTGGCACCAAATACATTGGCATCATCATTATATCGGAAGTAAACCCGAGGACGGTTGGTTGTACCATCTACGCCCATACCTATATCGGTAATGGTCACACCTGAAGGCAGTGCGTATGAAGAGGTAGGAAGCGTATTCGGGATGACGTAGTTAGTGATAACTGGAGCAACAATGTCGGAAGCAGCGTGATATGCTCCAATGGAGGTAGGGTTAACCCTGGTTGCACCAAGGAAGTCACTACTGATAGCGGCAAGGAAGGTAGCAGCTCCAGCAGCCGGAGAACCAATATTGGGTGCTAAGACAGTTGAAGAATTGAATAAAGGATCACTAATCGATGACCCTGCTTCCTGAGCACTAGAGTAGTTAGCTTGTAAATCTGCTAAAACATTAGTGTGAGTTATTGAAGAAGCAAAGGTGGTTACAATACCAAAGTTTCTCATTTGAGTAGAGCTTCCAATAAAATAGATATTGGAATTTGCTGCTCCTGTGCCAATGTTATACCCTACTGGAATCTGGTAAGCATTATGATTTAGTGTTCCTGTATTGGAGGTAAAATCAACAGAAATCGCATTGTTTAAAAGAGTAAGATTTACCACAGATGCTGAAGAAATTCTTAAACCTGTAGAGGGTATAGTAGAAGTTGTAGTACCCGCTGGGTCAAGGTCTCCGCTCAAATTAATCGAGTTGAAAGCCACTGTATCGCCAGATAAAGCACTTAAACCAATACCCACTGCCTGATCGGAACCTGTTCCATTAGATCGTAAACCATAAATCACATTATTTACAATGCGGTTATTGGATGGAGATGCAAGGCTTCCAACAATAATTCCAACTGCAGAGAAAGCTCTTTCATCCACAATATTGAAAATCTCATTCCTAGAAATATCAGCATTAGTTACAGATGTAGAGGTAGGAGTCCAAGTAGCGTCGGTGCCTAATGAAATGGCAACGCGGTCAGTGCCGCCAGTAGTTGTAGCAAATGTTCCACCGATATGACGGAAAACATTCGTACTGACAACCGGACGGTTTTGGTCACGTAACACAATACCACCTTTCACTAACTGTTCTGCTCCGAAAGCGTCTGGACCAAACGTACAGTTGGTAACGACTAAACGTTCATTAGGATTAACACTACTTGCACCAATTGCAAATAGGCCATAACGAGCTTTAGTAAATAAACAGTTATCTACTGTAATTGAGTCATTATCAGCTCCTGTTGAGGTGATAGTTACCGTAGTACCGCCAATCAACAAGCCAAAAGTTGTTACGGTTGATGTAGTTGGATCAATACCAGTCGAGAAGGATACGTTACTAATGTTAATGTTGTTACAACCGTTACCACCATTAGAAATGATGTGCATGGTTGCAGAAGCAGTAACTGTAGAATTATTTACAAAATTGAGGAAACGTCCTGAACCGCCTACTGCACCGTTAATGGTTACGTAGTCAACACCATTCAGTTTAACAAGTGATCCCGTAAGAGAACCGGTGATGTTTTTAACTGAAGAAGTAGGTGTTGAAATGGTAATGGTGTATATGCTTGAAGGCACATCTTTCGCAAGTTCATTGAGTGCTATAGCACCTGTCTCAGAAAGGTTACTAAGAATACTCAATGTGATATTACCAGTAACTATACTTCCATTAAGTAAATCGAATGCTCCTCCGATACTTGTAAGTGATGAAACATCGCCGCCAGTACCAACAGTTATAGTTCCGGAAAGCGTTTGCTGAACTATATAGTTATTAGGAGTAGTTGGAGCTGCTACTTGTGTAGAAACATCCGTATGGTTGGCTCCTACCGATGGACTTACTGTAATATTTGGCGTAGATGAAAGATCCTGCGCAACAATGTAATACTGAATATTGTCAGATAAAATTGAACTCAATCCAGTTGAAGTAAGGTCGATTGTAAAATCCCAAGTTCCACTATTAGCAGTTCCGCTGGTTAATGTCCCGGGTGCGCTAAACCAAGTTGGGCTCAAAGTAATATTTCTGTACCAGATTCTTGGACGTAGGGCACCAGATGTTGGTACACCTGAAATAGCATCCGAAATTGTAACAGAAAGGACAGGATTGGCCGTTGAGGTGGTATTGGAAAGCGGGGTGAACGTTATGGTAGGAGGCGTTACATCCAATGGAGCAAAGTTTCCTGC
>CALSBM010000026.1:0-37185 GCA_943373175.1 Chitinophaga pinensis
ATGAGGCTGCTACATCATGTTCTTCTAAGCCTGAAGTTTGGCCTGTTTTCCACCAGCCATCGCTGAATTGAAACGTAAAGCCACCTAAACTGTTTCCCGCCTTGCCCCTGCCTGGCGCATGAGCATAAATTTCTTTCCAGTTGCTAAGCAACAACCTAGCTTGGAAATCTTGATCTTCCTGATTAGCACGGGCGTTATAAGCATCGGCACCAAACTCCGACAATAACACCGGCTTTCCGTATTCATTCTTTACACGCTCAAATAAATCTCCGAAGGATGGCCCACGGTAAACGTTGATGCCGAGAATATCCACATCCTTGCACGTTTCGTTGATAACATTTAGAAACAGCAAGTCGCCGTTACATATCGCAATGGGATGTCCGGCATCTACCGATTTCATAGCTACAGCGGCTTCATTAAAAAGCCGATACATCGGATAAGCCGCCTGAGTTGATTTCCGGTCTTTCACCGGAATATCTTCAGTCTCGGCACCGCGCCAGAAAAGACCGTAGTTATTCTCATTTCCTAAGAGAAACAAGAGTAGTCCGGGCGTGTTCCGGTAACTTTCTGCCATAGCCTTAACCTCCTTCAACAACAAGGCACGTACATCGTCACGCGAATAGTCTGTATTTGCTTCCCACTTTCCACTCAGTGTAAGACCATATCGACCAAAGGAATGGTTAAGCATGGTGTAAATGCCGTATCGCTCGTAGATGTATTGCACCCACTTAGGTGGAACACCTGTGTACTGCCTGATCACATTCACACCCATGTTTTTTAGCATGGGCATCTCATTATCTAAGGCAGCTTTTATCACGTCTTCAGACTGTGTCCACAAGCTGTAATTGAAGTTAGTTCCTATCGGGAAATAGTCCCAGTTCATGCCGTTCATGAACACCGGCTTGCCGTTGGCTTCCAATCTGAAACCAGCTTCCGACTTCACAACAGACACCTTCTCAGCCTGGCCAAATGCAAAAATGCCAGCCAAAATCAGACAGGTTAATAGAGTAAACGTTTTTTGCATCATGGATTGTTTGAAGGTTTTCGTGGGCTGAAGAGTAGGTTACAAGTATTTTGGATTTACAATCTAAGACTCGTTGAACTATCAGGATTTCCCGAATAACAACTTTATAAAACTAAGCTACACACAACTATTGAGTACTTTTTAGCACTACATCTATACTACATCAATCAAAAAAAAAATCGTGTAAGAAGCTTAAAATCAACACATCTTTACTACATCAAAAACAAGTACAGCCAGCAAATGCACCTTCTGCTCTTAGTAGCCTTTCTTTTTGGAGCACTTAACCTCCCGATAAACGAGGCAAAGGCACAAGCTTCTATCGGACAGACGGAAGTGCTGGCATTCTCGCGCAATCAGTATGCTGCTGGAGCGCAAAACTGGGCCATCACCCAGGATAAGAACCGCCGCCTCTATTTCGCCAACAACGAAGGCCTCTTAGTATTCAATGGCCAAAACTGGCAACGCTTTCCCATACCCAATAACACCATCCTAAGATCTATCGCTTTTGGGCCCGATGGAAAGCTGTATGCCGGTGCTCAAGACGAGCTTGGCTATTTTGCACCTTCACAAGCAGGGTTGCTAACGTTTACTTCTCTTAAACCACAACTTCCTGAACGCAATCGGAGTTTTCCGGATGTATGGAACATTGTGGTAACCGATGAAGGCGTTTTCTTCCGAACCAGCAAGGTGATCTTCAGGCTTCATAACCAAAAATTCACCTCTAAACAAAGCAGTACTTTGTGGCTTTCCCTCCACAAGCACCAGGGAAAGGCCATTGCTCACGATAAGAACTTCGGCCTGCTGAAATGGCATCAAAACCGTTGGCAAACCGTAATTGCCAGCACTACTCTTCCAGAAGACTTCCGTATAACCGATATGGCTGCGCTCAACCGGGACTCCAGCGTATTAACCACTGAAAAACATGGCCTTTTCATTCTTGCAAACAATCGGCTCTTGCCGCTTGCAGTCACGGGTTCGAACTTCGAACAAAAACAGCATTTAACTGCGGTCACCGTCTTGGGAGACAAGAGCATTTTAGTAGGAACGTACCTAAACGGCCTTTACCATTTATCTGCTCAAGGAACAGTTCTGGAAAACATCTCTCACCGCCAAGGACTTAGGAACAACACCGTCCGATCGCTCTTTGCCGACGAAAAAAGCAACGTTTGGGCTGGGCTCGACAATGGGCTTGCGTTTTTTGAGTACTACACAGCCATACGCCACATCAATCCTCCCTCCTTCTCACATGGTGTTGGCTACTCCGTTCAAAAATCCGGCGACGACCTATACTTCGCCCTTTCAACTGGCATTCTATACCTTCCGGTGAAAAACAGGGACGACTTTGGAACTATAAAAGAGTCGCCGCAACCAATACTCAACGGATTAAGCTGGAAACTAACTTCAATCCAAAATCAATTGCTTGCATGCAAAGACGATGGATTATGGCTCATCCGCAATCACACTGCTACGCCGGTTTCAAAATCTACAGGGTTTTGGTCACCACGGCTCACATCCGGTAACTGGCCAGGCAAAATGGTGGTTGGAAGTTACCTTGGGCTGCATTTCTTCAACCCTTCCAGTACAGGCCTAACCGATGCAGGCCAACTTCCAGATTTTGACGAATCAGCTCGGTTTGTTGAAACCGATCACCAAAACACCTGGGTTTCGCACCCCTACCGTGGTATCTATCGGATCCATGCTGCCAGCAAGCGTATTTATCACTACGACCAACGCAAAGGATTGCCTTCCAACTTAAACAACCATGTATTCCGCTTGCAAGAGCAAATCGTATTTGCTACCGAAAAAGGCATTTATGAGTATGATGCGAAACAGGATAGGATGCACAAGTCAAAGAAATACGAACGCCTCTTTGGCGACCTTCCGATTCGCTATCTGAGCGAAGATGATAAAGGAAATGCCTGGTTCGTTCAGAACAATTGGGTGGGATTCGCAAACCTCAACTCCGCCAAATCGGAATTACATTACATTCCGGAACTCAGTAATAAAATCGTTAGCGGATTCGAAAACATCTTTCCCTACAATTCACGCAATGTGCTTATTGGCAGCGACGAAGGCTTCTATCACCTCAACTTCGACCAGTATATAAAAAAAATTCGCGCTTTTGATGCTTACCTCACCAGAATAAAAACCATTGGAGAAGTTGACAGCACTTTATACGGTGGGTTTCGATTAGGCAAGCAATCAAACAACGATGTCCATAACATCCCTTATGATTTTAACTCTCTTCAATTCTCATTTGCCGCTTCCTTATTCGAACCTTCCTCGCCTTTAGAATTCAACTTCTACTTGGAAGGCTTTGAAAGCACTTGGAATGGATGGACTACTAAAGCCGATAAAGACTACACCAATTTGCCTCCGGGGAAATACACCTTTCACCTGAAAGCGCGTAGGAGTCCATCACACGAATCAACGCATTTCCGCTATTTGCTTTTTATAAACCCACCGTTCTACCGAACTATTTGGGCTTATGGATTATACAGTTTACTAACTGTGGGGTTCCTTTTTGCCTTAATGAAGTTACAAACTAAGCGTTATCGGAAAAGGCAAAATGTCCGAAGAGCTGCCGATAAAAAACGGTTCGAAGAAAAACAGCAGCAAATGGCCTACAAGCATCAGCTTGACTTAGAACAATCTGAAAAAGAGTTTATAAGGCTACAAAAGGAAAAGTTAGAAGGAGAAATAGAGCATAAAAATGCCGAGCTCGCCACAGCAACTATGAACTTAGTTCAGAAAAAGGAATTCATTCTGAAACTCCGTACTGAGTTATCTCATTTGCAGAAAAACCAACAAACAAGCAGCGAGAGTCCGGAATTAAAGAAGTTGCTTAAGACATTGGCCGAAGAAGAAAAACTCAACAAAGAGTGGGATCACTTCGCCCAACATTTCAATAGCGTACACAGCAACTTCCTCACTATTCTTAAAAGTAAATTTCCATTGCTAAAACCCCACGAACTCCAACTCTGTGCTTACTTAAGGATGAACCTGAGCAGCAAAGACATTGCTCCTCTGATGAGTATTTCGGTGAGAGGGGTAGAAATTAGCCGCTATAGGTTGAGAAAGAAACTAACGCTATCAACCGAAGAGAACCTGGTGCAGTTCCTAATGGATTTGCGCTAAGTAGGAAATGGCATTTTTGCTTCCAATATTCTAATTACTTGGATCTCATCTGAATCCTTCAACTTCTCGATACCGCATCTCCTTTATTGAAACAACTCCGGCAGCGAGGTTCGTAGCTTTCTTTTTCACCTAACAACACTTTCTCGCTTTGAGCGACTTTGCGGTACGAATGGGAAGCCAAGTCGCCACAAACCATGCAAATAGCCTGAACTTTCGTTACGTATTCGGATACAGCCATCAGTTGCGGCATCGGGCCGAAGGGTTGACCGAGGTAGTCCATGTCGAGGCCCGCTACTATCACTCGTGTGCCTCGGGAAGCCAGCTTCTGGCATACGTTCACCAGTTCAAGATCAAAAAACTGTGCCTCATCTATGCCTACAACCTCCGCTCCTTGCTCTACCAACAGCAGGATATTCTGTGAGTTTTCTACAGGAGTAGATCGAATTGCGTTCGCATTATGCGATACAATTTCTTCCTCCGAATAACGCGTGTCGAGCATTGGTTTGAAGATTTCTACCCGCTGGTTAGCCAACTGCGCACGACGCAGCCTTCTTATCAACTCTTCAGTTTTACCCGAGAACATAGAGCCGCAGACAACTTCTATCCAGCCCTTCTTTTTTAACTCGCCAATGCGTGGTTCTGTAAACATCCCGGTTGCGGGTTTATCTTCGTGAGGCGAAAATGAGAAATTAATTCCGATGGCACAGGTGCATGCGCTCTTAACAGCCAGGATGGCTGAAAAAATTGAAAAGTTGACTGAATTGCTGGAGCAACTCCTTGACGGCGATGAAGAGGATGTGAGCAGCATCCGCTGGCGAATGCTCAGGCTCAACCAACAACTCGCGAACGATATTGAAGGGTTAGAAACCGACGGAGTATTGCAGCAAATGCAGGAACAAACCGAATGGCTTATTCGTAAATCCCACGATTACGACCAGCAATACGCCAGTGTGGAGGCGTCGCTGGAGTTAGTGGGTAAAAATATGGAAACCTTTCACCACCGCATGAAGCAGCTCGACCAGCGATTGAGCAGCATCTCAACCGGTTTACATGCCCTCCAGCACCACTTAGAACAAAACAAGTCCGCGGCTAACGCCCCAAGTCCTAAGGAACCGGAACCCTCAACCGCCATCACCGAAGAAGCAGAGCCCGCTAAACCCATTTTCGAGCTGAAATTCAACATAGCATCGAGAGTAGAAGAAACCCCAGTGGAACCTACTCCTATGACAAACGAAGTTGAAACCCCTGATGCGCCTGCAACTGTCGTAGAAAATGACCTTGTAGCGGAACAGAAAACGGCAACTGCGGAAGCGCACAATCAGCCAACCACAGCACCCGAACTACCGGAAGAAGTGATGTCAGCAACAGAAACAACCTTCATCGACGAAACGCCCTTGCTCCTGCTTGCCGATGAACTGGAAGAAGCAGTTCCTGAAAAAGAGGAAGCACCACTGTTGAAGGCAGACGAAACCATCGAATCTCCTTCCTATTCAAGTCCAAAACCGGCAGCGTTGCGCGTCACCGACTTCTTCGACCCACGCGCACTAACCTTGGCTGAGCGTCAAAAAGCCGACAGCCTCAAGACCGCCATCACGCTGGTAGAGAAGTTTCAGCTCAGTAAAGCCTTCTTTGGCGGCGACGACAACGCCTTCGGTAAAGCACTCGACTATTTCAATAATTTAAAAACGCTGGAAGAAGCCGAACAACACCTCGCAGTTTTAGCAGCCCAATACCGATGGGACTTATCCGACCCTCAACTGCTGGTGTTAGTAAAAGCCGTTTGGCGTAAACTGGGCGCACAATGAACAACCCCATCAGCTTGGCCCTCCACGGAGGAGCAGGAACTATTCTCAAAGCCGAAATGAGTGCCGAAAAGGAAGCCTTGTACCGTGCCGGCTTAGAAGATGCCCTTCATGCTGGCACTCAACTGCTCGAACGTGGCGCCTCTGCACTCGAAGCCGTAGAAGCTACGGTTAGCGCGCTCGAAGATTGCCCGTTGTTCAACGCCGGTCGCGGATCCGTCTTCAACGCACAAGGCAAACACGAAATGGACGCCTCCATCATGTGGGGTCCTAACCGCACCGCCGGGGCAGTGAGCGGAATTTCCGGTATCAAAAATCCTATACAGCTCGCTCGAAAAGTGATGGAAAACTCCGGACATGTATTGCTGATGGGCGCCGGGGCGCTGGAGTTCGCCCAAGAACAAGGCTTTGAACTACTGCCGGATAACTACTTCTACGACGAATTCCGCTATCAACAGTGGCTGAAAATTCGAGGTACCGATTCCTTTCAACTGGATCATGATGGCAAAACTTCTCCCTTAGATGAAAAGAAGTTGGGTACTGTGGGAGCTGTAGCACGCGATATTCACGGACACCTTGCCGCCGCAACTTCTACCGGCGGCATGACCAACAAAAAGTACGGCAGAGTAGGCGATTCGCCCGTGATTGGTGCCGGCACCTGGGCCGACGACCGCAGTTGCGCCATCTCCTGCACCGGCAGCGGCGAGTTTTTCCTTCGCGGCGTAGTAGCTTACGACGTAGCCTGCCTCATGCGCTACCAAGGCATGGCCTTGCAAGAAGCCTGCGACCGGGTAATAAAAGAGCATCTGCTCGAAATTGGTGGCGATGGCGGCCTTATCGCGGTAGATTCTCACGGAACCATCGCCTTCAGCTTCAATACCGAAGGCATGTACCGCGCCCGTTGGAACAACCAAGGAATAAAAGAAATCGCCATCTACGGTCAGTAATACTGTCTCATTTACTGCGTTCCGGCATTCCATTATGACTCCTTCCGGATTGGTATTGCTGAGAATGCGCTTGTTGCAAGGGTATTACTCCTTGAAATCGCTTCCCTGGCTTTACCGTCTTTTAATAGTAATAGCCGTTGTGGCCGTTTTGTGGGGCATCTTTCAGGCCGCTATTGCCCGTATCGAGGTTTGGCTGCTGCTCAACACACTGCCCATCCTGTTTCGCCTCCTTCGCAACGACCATTATTCCGTTCTGAGGCGATTAGAGCACCCCTTCCTAGCTCAACTTTGGGAAAGTAGCCCATTGTGGCTGTTGCTCATGGCATCTGGAGCGTTTCACCATCCGGGATACCTTTTGCTTCCACCCTTAATAGTGGCTGCAGCAACCCAATTGCCCGCCGGATTGCTTGCAATGCCTTCTCAATACTACTTCTCTCTCCCAGCCTTACTTCGGCCTTACTTCTGTCAAGAAACCCGATCGGTTTGGCACACTCAAGCACCCTGGTTGCTAATCCTCCTGCTGCTTACCCTGCCGGCCTTACTAATCCCCGCTTTAAGCTTATGGCTCACTGCTTTGCTCACCTTAGTTTGGGCCGGGCCAGTGCTGCAGTGCGAAAGCTGGATGGAATTGCGTGCTTCCGGTAAACGAGGGGCAGTCTTTTTCTTCCATCAAGTACGCAAACATGCACAACCTCTTATGGTTTGGAGTATTCCCATCGCAGTTGCTCATGCGTTTATTCACCCTGAATTAGCGTGGCTAAGCCTGGCTTTACCAACCTTACAACTGTCCTTCCTCACCCTGCTATGGGCCATTCGCTATGCCTACTGGCATCCTAACGAGGCGAGTAGTGGAAGTATGGCCGCCTCAGTAGCGGCAATAGGCCTTCTTATCCCGGTTGTAGCCCCTGTAATAATCGTTTTTCTGGTGTATTACCTTCCACGTTCCCTATATAGACTTCATCATGAGCTCCTCCCTTGAAATCCGTGAACTAAAATTTCACTTCAACCAAAAACAAGTGCTGCGTTTGGAGCATTGGTCGCTATCCATGGGAAAAGTGCACGGCATAGTGGGGCTGAACGGTGCAGGAAAGTCCACCTTGTTTCGGTTGCTTGCCTCGGAACTAAGGTTACAACACGGAACGATTACCTGGCAAGACAAACCCCTGCACTGGAAAGACGTTCTGCATATTCCCACCGAACCGGCATTTTATCCCGGCATCACAGGTGAAGATTTTCTTGATTTATTCCCACAGGAGCGTCCCGGAGTTTCCGTAGCTTCTTGGGCAGAATTGCTGAATCTTCCCTTGCATCAACCCATTGCCGGGTATTCCACCGGGATGAAGAAGAAGTTAGGATTGCTAAGCATGATGAAAAGTGCGAGGCCGTGGATATTGCTCGATGAACCCTTCAACGGCTTAGACCTCGAAGCCGCGCAAGTGCTGGGCGCATGGCTACAAGAGCGAGCAGAAGCCGGTTGCGGAATCTTGGTGGCGGCACACCAGTTAGAACTGCTGCAAGGAAACTGCGACCACCTCCACTGGCTCAACCACGGCAGCCTACAAGGCCGGTATTCACCAGACCAAATGCCGGAATTGAAACAACTAATACTGGCAGAAACCCACCACCACGTGCAACACCTGCTGAAGACCCACAAACAGTGAGGCTTGGGTTGGGTTGTGTTGACAACTGCCCAAACGAAGCAAGAGTCCCGAAGGGGTTACCAACAGTGTTCCAGTCGTTCCGATGATGAACACAAACGCTATTCAGGATAAAAATTGGAAGTAAGCCCCACAAATAGCGCAAAACCGCCAACCGAAACCCTGAAAAAAACCAATAATTCCCTTTAATAGAACAATTTGGGCGTGTCCCCCGCGCCTTACACACCAGCACATCAACCATTCCACCACCCACAACCCGTAGCATCATTCGGACGGCGCGGCGGTCGTGCCCTTGTGGGGTTCCGTACGGGCCGGGCGGAAAGACCAGCGTCCCAACAGCCTAGCCCCAATCAACCACCGCATCAATTGCCGCCCAGCCCGCACCCGGCTTCGCCGGCCCACCAGGCCACTCACGCGAGGAACGGGCAATGCCGCATCACCGATACCCTGAAAAAGTCGAAGGATTATAGATCGGAAGAATTAGCCACAGTTTGTGCGACCCTTTCAGGGTCGAATAAAATCTCTTCGCACATTTTCTACAAACCTTCAATCCCTTCGGGATTAATGGGAACTATATAGACCCTGAAAGGGTCAAAGGTTTATAGAAAGGAAGCGTTAGCCACAGTTTCTGCGACCCTTTCAGGGTCGAACAAAATCTTTTCACACATTTTCTACAAACCTGTAATCCCTTCGGGATTAATGGAATTTATTCCGACCCTGAAAGGGTCGAACAAAATCTTTTCGCACATTTTCTATAAACCTTCAATCCCTTCGGGATTTATGGAATCTATACCGACCCTGAAAGGGTCAAAGGTTTATAGAACGAAATCATCAACCACACCTGCGACCCTGAAAGGGTCGAACAAAATCCTCTCGAACATTTTCTATAAACCTGTAATCCCTTCGGGATTAACGGAATCAATTCAGACCCTGAAAGGGTCTAAGGTTTATAGAACGAAATCATCACCCACACCTGCGACCCTGAAAGGGTCGAACAATATTCATTTCACCATGGTCTATAAACCTGTAATCCCTTCGGGATTAACGGAATCTATACCGACTCTGAAAGGGTCAAAGGTTTATAGAAAGGAAGCATTAACCACAGTTTCTGCGACCCTAAAAGGGTCGAACAAAATCTTTTCGCACATTTTCTATAAACCTGTAATCCCTTCGGGATTAATAGAATCTATACCAACCCTTAAAGGGTCAAAGGTTTGTAGAACGAAATCATCACCCACACCTGCGACCCTCAAAGGGACGAACAATATTCATTTCACCATGGTCTATAAACCTGTAATCCCTTAGGGATTAATCGAATCTATACCGACCCTGAAAGGGTCTAAGATTTATAGAACGAAATCATCACCCACACCTGCGACCCTGAAAGGGTCGAACAACATTCATTTCATCATGGTCTTTAAACCTGTAATCCCTTCGGGATTAAAGGAATCTATCCAGACCCTGAAAGGGTCAAAGGTTTATAGAAAGGAAGCATTAACCACAGTTTCTGCGACCCTAAAAGGGTCGAACAATATTCATTTCACCATGGTCTATAAACCTGTAATCCCTTCGGGATTAATGGAATCTATACCGACCCTGAAAGGGTCGAAGGTTTATAGAACGGAAGCATTGGTCGCGGGAACATGTCGGAACATTGGGAGAATGGGTCGGACCGTTGGGAGAACAGGTCGGATGATTGGGAGAATGGGTCGGACCGTTGGGAGAACAGGTCGGATGATTGGGAGAATGGGTCGGGCCGTTGGGAGAACAGGTCGGATGATTGGGAGAACAGGTCGGATGATTGGGAGAATGGGTCGGACTGTTCGGTAGTTGAAACAATGAATGCGCTGTCTTCACTACTCCAACACTGGAGAAGGTAGGGACACGGCACAGCGTATTTCCGTGCGTATTTACATGGGGCAACTTATTCCGTGGAAATACGCCCGACGTGTCCAGTGGAGAGTGGATGCAATAAGGATGGTTCCATTAAAACTACAAAGCCATCCTCCTACAAAGCGTTATAACCTCAGTTTTAACTCCCTATTGAACCCTACGACACTCCTTCGCAACCCACCTATTAGTAAACGGCACCGACCTGCGCTACATTCAACAACTCCTCGGAGATGCCTCCACCATAACCACCGAATTCTATACACCACTCACCAAAAGAGGCGAAGAAAAGTTGAAAGATTCTTTGGATTTATTGGAAGGGATTTGAGAAAAAACGATATTGCAACAAGAGACAAAAGTGCTCCTCTACTTCATTAATAATAGATAACGCCCTAATAATGAACACTATAGACCACCCACGCACGAAAGCGGAATATGCGCATTGCATGATACATCCCCACACGGCATATATCAAGCAGGAGTGCGCATATTAGGATGTTATAAGACAGTGCAAAAAACAACGACAGTAAAAATGCTGAACGACAGAATTAATATACCAACCGCACATTCAGGCACATTTGCTTGCCTTAACGCACGGTTGATCGCTTTGCAAGCAAAAGAGCCTGAATTTTGCCAACGAGCAAATTAAACAACTAAATTTGACCAAAGTAAAATATTAAAATGACTTACAATTTCATAGACTTATTTGCAGGGGCAGGCGGACTTTCAGAAGGATTTATCCAAGCTGGTTTTGAACCTATTGCTCACGTTGAAATTGAAAATTCTGCTTGTAATACTTTGAGGACTAGAGCAGCTTACCATTACTTAAAAGCTAACAATACCTACAAAATTTATATTTCCTATCTTAAAGGCGAGATAACTCGTGAACAATTGTATTTAAGTGTGCCAAAGAAAATCTTGGATTCTGTCATTAATCTTCCGATTGGAGATGAAAATAATGAAACTATTCACCATCAAATAAAGAAAAGCTTAGGGAAAAAAAAGGTTGACTTAATAATAGGAGGACCACCTTGCCAGGCTTATTCATTGGTAGGAAGATCTAGATCGAAAACAAAAATGGAGGGTGACCCAAGAAATTATCTATTTATTCAATATGCAGAATACTTAGAAAAATACAAACCGAAAATGTTTGTATTTGAAAATGTTCTTGGATTAAAATCCGCTAAAGGCGGTCACTATCTGGAAGAAATGGAGAAGATTTTTTACAAAAAAGGATATCAAATAAAACTGCATACGCTTGAAGCGAGAAACTTTGGAGTATTACAAAACAGAAAACGAATTATCATTCTTGGCTGGCAAAAAAACAGGAAGATTAACATACAAAACTTAGAAGAATTTTTAATTGAAAACAATTATTTAGTTAAAGATTTATTAATCGATTTGCCAGTAATAAAAGCAGGTGAAGGTGCGGAAAGATTTCTGAAATACAAAACCGAAACTACAGAGTACTTAAAATCTCACGCCTTACGCAATGGAATTGATATTTTAACCCAACATATTGCAAGACCGCATAGAGAGCAGGATAAAGAAATTTATAAAATTGCTGTCCAGAAATGGGAGAAAAAAAAAGAAAGATTAAATTACAATGATTTACCTGAGCGATTAAAGACGCATCAAAACCGTGCTTCATTTTTTGACAGGTTTAAGGTTGTTGCAGCAGACTTGCCCTACTCGCAAACTGTGGTTGCACATATAGCAAAAGACGGTCATTACTACATTCACCCAGATATTAAGCAAAATAGGTCAATTAGCATAAGAGAAGCAGCCCGGTTACAATCTTTTCCTGATGACTATTATTTTGAGGGAGAAAAAGAAGGTGCGAATAGGACGGCTGCATTTAAACAAATTGGCAATGCTGTTCCGCCTTTGATGGCGAAATTTATCGCTTTTGAGATTTTAAAAGCACTCAAAGGATAATGATTGACTACACCAACATACAATCAACCACAGCTGAACCAGAAGCAAGTTCAATGATTGAAACCTTTCGTGCGATTGGTTATTCGATTGAAACTGCAATTGCTGACATCATTGATAATTCAATTACTGCTGGAGCAAAAAATATTTGGATAGATTATGATTGGAAAGGTTCAAATACAACATTATCTATCTTAGATGATGGTACAGGAATGAACAATGAACAGCTTGTTCAAGCTATGCGACCTGGAAGTAAAAATCCTTTGGATGAAAGAAATCGAGATGATTTAGGTCGTTTTGGATTAGGTTTAAAAACAGCTTCGTTCTCCCAGTCAAGAAAATTTACTGTTTTCTCCAAAGCAAAAAACTACAAGTCTGTGTTTTGGACTTGGGATTTGGACTTTGTCAATCAAGAAAAAGTGTGGAAATTAATTAGGTACATTCCTAACGAAGAAAACTGGACAGAGAAAATAGAAACTGTTGAGACAGGTACTTGTGTAATTTGGTGGGATTTGGATAGACTTACAAAGGATACTTTAGAAGATAGTAAAGAAGCTAGAGATAAGTTTCTAGGAATAATGGAATCGGTAAAAGCTCACTTATCTATGGTTTTTCATAGATATATGGATGAAGGTTTGAAAATCTATTTGCGTGAGAGGGAAATAAAATCTTGGGATCCATTTATGATTGGAATAGATAATTTACAAAGCAAACCCGAAACTAGATTAGAAGGTGGTTCAATAAAGATTAAAGGTTTTGTTCTGCCCCACCGTTCAAAACTTTCAGCAGAACAATATAATTATGGTAAAGGTCCAAAAGATAGTTGGACAGCACATCAAGGTTTCTATGTTTATAGAAACCGAAGATTATTAGTTGCTGGTGACTGGCTTGGTCTTTTTAAAAGAGAAGGACATTATGACCTTTGTAGAATTCAAATTGACCTACCAAATAATTTTGATGATGATTGTCAAATTGATATTAAAAAATCTATTGCCAGACCGCCTTCCATTTACCGTGAACAAATTCTTGCATTAGCAAAAGATGTTAGAAATCAAGCCGTAGAGGTATACAGACACAAGGGCAAGGTGCTTATAAGAAAATTGGCTTCGGATGAATATTTTCCTTTTTGGGAAGAAAGAGCAAGACACGGAAAAAGATTTTATAAAATAAATCGAAACCACCCACTATTGAGTGAACTGCTTGCTAACTCTGGCGATTTGAAAAAAGATATTGAAAAGGTTATTCAGTTTATCGAGGAAACAATTCCTGTTCCTTTAATTACCCTTCAAGAAAGCGAAAATGAAAAACCACACGGTCAACCTTTTGAAGGAATAGACCACAATTCAATAAAGGAAACAATGCAAAAGCTTTATAACGGACATGTCAAAAGCGGTTTATCAATTGAAAAAGCAAAGGCAAGAATATTACATACCGAACCATACAATTTCTATCCAGAATACATTGAATTTTTAACAAATGAGTAAAAAAGACCCAATAAAAAATATCAGACAATTACTTTCTGACAGCTCATCTTACACAAGAGATGAAATCGAAGACGCTGTTGACGAAGTTCTCAAAATGAAGTATTTCAATAATGAAAACCGTGAAATGCTTATCAGAAGAATTGAAGAACTTTATACAATTCGCCAAGATGAATTTAGGTCAATTGAAAAAGCTGATGAAAACTTACCTTGGTTAAATGAGAAGAGATCTGAATTAGATTTTTCAAATGGGTTTTGGGGCAGATATAGAGAATATCTAGAAATAGAAAAGAATTTTGCCCCAGATGTTATTAATAAACTAGATAGACTTACGGATAGCATTCTTGATAATTTATTTGATCCATCACTAAAAATTACAATAAATAAGAAGGGATTAGTTGTTGGTCAAGTTCAATCAGGAAAAACTGCAAATTATACTGGTCTTGTTTGTAAAGCTGCTGATACTGGATTTAAATTAATAATTATTATGGCAGGAATTCATAATAATTTAAGAAGCCAAACACAACTTAGAATTGATGAGAGTTTTTTAGGATTTGATACACAACATACAAGGGCTTTTGACCAGAGAAGCATTCAAATAGGTGTTGGAGACCCTTACTTTGGGGCACCTATTGTTGCTCATTCGCTAACTTCTAGTATTGAAAAAGGTGATTTTACCCAAGGCGCAGCAAATGCTTTAGGTTTAAATTTTAATACTTCTGAACCAATTGTTGCCGTAATTAAGAAAAATCCTCACGTGCTGAGAAGAATACATCAATGGCTTGCAGCTCAAGCAAGTGAAGACAATGAGCTAGGACGAGTAATTCGTAATAAATCACTTTTGCTAATTGATGATGAAGCAGACAATGCTTCCATAAATATTTCAAACGACCCTGAAAGACAGAGTTCTATAAATGGCTGGATTACACAAATACTGAATCTATTTGGGAAAAATGCTTACGTAGGTTATACAGCAACTCCTTTTGCTAACATTTTTATTCCGCTGGATGACCAAAATTTATTTCCGAGGAACTTCATAAAAAACATCCCAGCTCCTTCAAATTATATTGGTCCCGAAAAAGTATTTGGATTTAGTCCATTAGAAGAAGATGAGGCTTCAAATACAGTTTTACCTATAGTAAACAGGGTAAATGACTACAGCGGATTTGTTCCTGATAGACATAAAAAAGATGATCAATTACCATCAGCATTGCCTGAATCTTTGAAAAGAGCAATATGCTGTTTTATAATTACTTGTGCAATAAGAAGATTAAGAAGACAAACAACGGTTCATAATTCAATGCTGATTCACGTTTCACGTTTTATGCGTTGGCAAGACTATATTGCAGAATTAGTTTCAAATCAATTCATTTATTATAGAAGAGGAATCGACCAAAATGATGCAGTAATTTTGGATGAATTAAAATCGACTTTTGAACAGGATGAAAACGGATATAAATCTTATGTTTCAGTTTCTCAACAAATTCTTAATTCAGATCTCAAAAGTTTAGATTCCCAAATTCAAGTTCATAAATGGAGTGAAGTTTTACAGCATTTGAATGATGCTGCTTCACGTATTGAAGTAAAATCAATTCACGGTGGTTCAGGTGAAGCATTGGACTATTTCGACCATAAAAATGGACTTTCAGTAATTGCCGTTGGTGGAAATAAACTTTCAAGAGGATTGACCTTAGAAGGTCTCTCGGTTAGCTACTATTTACGGGCTTCTAGAATGTATGATACACTTATGCAAATGGGGCGTTGGTTTGGTTATAGAGGAGGATATGTTGATTTATGTAGACTTTTCACAAGTAGAGAATTGAATGAGTGGTTCTGCCATATAACACAAGCCTCTGAAGAACTTAGAGAGGAGTTTGATTATATGTCGGACGTAGCAGGCTCAACTCCAGAACAATACGCTTTAAAAGTTAGAACGCACCCTGGAGTTCTTCAAATTTCAGCAACTAATAAAATGCGTTCTGCCATTACTGTTCAGATTTCTTGGGCAGGAAGATTGGTTGAATCTTACGAGTTTAAAAAAGATATTTCGATTATAGACAATAACCTTAGGAACACTCAAAAATTTATATCAGGGTTACCAGCTAATTTTGAACCTAAACCAAATGCTTTTGTTTGGTATGATATCCTAGATGAACAAGTAATCAACTTTTTTGAAGGAATTCAATCTGTAGAAAACCTTAAAAAAGCAGAACCTAGAAAGTTAATTCAATTTATTAGTACTCAATTGCGTAATGGAGAATTAACCGATTGGAGGGTTGCTCTAATGTCTAAGCCTAATGCTAAAAACAACTCGCATTTTGTTGTTAGTGGTAATACTGTTTCAATCGGTCAATGGAAAAGAACAGAGGATGACAAAAACTCTAATGAGCATATTTACTATTTGCGAAAATCGCACATTATAAGTCCGTCAGATGAATTTATTGATTTTACTGATGAAGAGTATGAAAGAGCAATGGATCTGACTAATCAGCATAGAAAAAAGGATGGGGAAGCAATGTATCCGAATGGGCAAATTGTGAGAAATGAGTTAAGGGATACGAGAAAACCATTGCTGTTAATTTACCTCCTTGACCCAGAAGAAAGCATTGACTCTAAAAATCCAATGCCAAAAGGGACTAACCCATTTGTAGGCTATGCAATAAGTTTCCCGAAAAGTAATTTTAACGCACCAGTATCTTATGCTGTCAATGAGGAGTTACTTGACAGGTTTGATGTTGTTGAAGAAAATTTTGAAGATTATGGAGATGACGAAAATTGAAAATATTTGGGTTGGATTAGAGAGTGAGACTTCCAATCATTCAGGTTTACTTTATAAGAGGTATTCGGCAGAAGTAGTGCCTGACGTTTTTGTTGCATTAAAAGCACCTGAAAAACTAAGGTGCATTGCATTTAGAATAAGTGCTGCATTCCCATTTGACGAAACCCAATGGAATAAACTCAAAGACATCAAGATTGAAACACTATCTGATGAAAGAGATAAGTCGAAGAAATTTCTATTAATTCTTTTACTAAACAAACAGCATAAAGATATTTTCTCTACTCTTTGCGAAGATTTAATATTTGGAGTTTCAGAAGTATCCGCAGAACAAACCTTAGTAGAAAAACTATTGGAGCGTTTGGATAAATGGCAGTCTTTATTTGAAAAAGTTGGCAAACAAGGATTGTCAGATGAATCACAAAGAGGTCTGTATGGTGAAATATATTTTTTACGTTTTTTCTTAAGCAACACAATTGATAAAAATTATTGTCTAAAGTCTTGGCTTGGCCCAGAAAAGGCGATACAAGATTTTCAAAACTCAAATTGGGCAGTTGAAGTAAAAACAACACACGGCAATAATCATCAAAAAATTCATATAAACAGTGAAAGGCAACTTGACGATTCTATAATTCAAAAAATATTTTTATTTCATCTTTCGCTAGATATAAGGGTTGGAAATGGTGAATCATTGAATATACTAATAGACGAAGTTTCTGAATTATTGAATGATAACACAATGGCTTCCAACATATTTAAGCTGAAATTGTTAGAATCTGGATATTATGATATTCATAAGCTCCTTTATAATGAGAGAGGTTACACTATTCGTCAAGAAAATCTATATCGAGTTTCGGGTAATTTCCCAAGAATAACCGAAAATCAAATCCCTATAGGTGTTGGTGATGTGAGATATTCAATTGTTCTATCGGAATCAGAGGAATGGAGAATTAACCACCAAACTCTTTTGGGAGAAATACAATAGCATTTTTATGGAAAACAAAGAATTACAAAAGTTCTATATAGACATTCAGGAAGAAATTAACTCAAGTCTAATCACGGAAGAAGAAGGGACAAATCCAGAACAGGTTTTTACAGAGTTAGCCCTATCGTATTTATCCGAAGCAGGTGAAACGGAAAATTATCGTGTTTGCTTTGACGAAAAGATTAGTAAAAGAGGTGTTGAACATAAAATCAATGGCTACTCTCTTTATGAAAATTACGAAACACTCGATTTGTTTGTAACTATATACAATGGTGATTCCACCATTCAAAGTGTTTCAAAAGGTGATGCAGACAAAACAATTGAAAGAGTAATAAAATTCTTTAGAAATGCTATTTACAGGGATTATGTGAACGAAATAGAGGAAAGCTCTGAAATATTTGATCTTGCGCAAACTTTAGCAAATGTTCAAGAAGTTAAAGAGTTTCTAACTCGTGTAAATATCTTTTTAATCACAAATGGCGAGGTTAAGTCAGATGTAAAAACGTCTGATACAATTGCTGGTTATACTATTTTTTACAGAACAATAGACATAAACTACCTATTCAATCTTTCAGATAAATCAAGAGTGCCAATTGAAATCAACTTTGAACGAGCTGGATATAAAGTACCTTGTATTGTTAATGAAACCGAAAATTCTGATTATCAATCTTGGCTTGCAATTATTCCAGGAATTGCACTAGCCGATATTTATGAGCAATACGGTGCGAGACTTCTAGAGCAAAATGTTCGTTCATTTCTTCAATTCACAGGGAAAATAAATAAGGGAATACGAAATACTATACTGAAAGAGCAACATATGTTTATGGCATTTAATAATGGTATAGCAGCAACTGCAGAAGAAGTTACCATTATAGACTTGCCAAACAATCAAGGTAAAGCTATAGCTCATGTAAAGGATTTTCAAATTGTTAATGGTGGTCAAACGACAGCTTCTGTCTATCACACTTGGAAAAAGGATAAAGTTGATATAAGTAATGTTTTTGTACCGGTTAAACTTACAATTGTAAAAAATAGAGGGAACTTTTCTGAAATAGTGGGTCGTATAGCAGAATATGCAAATACGCAAAATAAAGTTTCGGCTTCTGATTTAAGTTCAAATAAAGAAAATCACGTTTTAATAGAAAAATTATCAAGAACAATTTGGGCTCCACCTATTTCAGGTGAAACCACTCAAACACGCTGGTTTTTTGAACGTTCAAGAGGTCAATATAAAAACGAACGAATACGATTTGGAATCACACCATCAAAACGTAAACAGTTTGACAAACAAAATCCTAGAAGTCAAATGTTCACTAAAGAATCTTTGGCTAAAAACCTAAACTCATATGCCGAGGTTTATAATGGTAAAAAATTAGTAATTGGCCCTCATATTGTTGTTAGAGGTAGTCAAAAAAATTATGCTCAATTCCTTAACTATAATTTCAGTTTCAAGCCCGATAATATTTGGTTTGAAGATGCTATTGCAAAAGCCATATTATTTTCATCTGCTGAAAAAGTATATGGTATAAAACCTAACGCAATTGGAGATATGCGTTATATTACAGTTCCTTATTCATTAGCTTGGTTAGGTTATAAATTGAATTACAAACTTGATTTATACAAAATCTGGAAACAGCAATCGTTGAGCGACAATCTTAAGTCTAAACTACACGAAGTAATGTCCAAAATAGAGGACTACATTAAAAATAAAGCACCGGGCTCTTTATATGGCGAATGGGCGAAAAAGGAAGAGTGCTGGTATGCAATCAAAAATGAAAGTTTTGATATTGAACTAGAAAGTTTAAAATCAGACTTGGAAAATAAATTAACTGAAAAAAGAAAAAAGCTAACTGAAGACGAAACTCAAAAAGCAGAGATTGAAGCCTCATTAAACAGATTAAAATCAATACACATAAAAACTTGGAAGAAAATAGAAGACTGGGGTAGAGAGACACAAAATCTTACCCAATATCAGTATGATATGGCTAATACTTTAAGTAGTAAAATTAGAAACAATAGAACAATTACAGACATAGAGCGGAATCAAGGAGATGCTATTCTTAATATTGTAGCAGAAGTTAATCCAGAATTATTTTTCGATATGGATGATTTTTTTATTGAGGACGATAATAAAAAGGTTGAAGATGTTGAAATAACTATTGAACTCATAGAAAGAATTGTACAATGGGACAAAAAAAATAAAAGGCTTGATGCGTATAAGTACCGTTTTATGGCAGACCTTTTAGAAGGCAAAATGGCACTAACGGATAGAAATAAGTTTCTAGCGAGGCTTAACTTAAAAACAGTAGAAAAGTATGGTTTTAGATAATGCCCTCGATAACAGTCACACACATTGCCAAGTCGCACAAGCCGGCACTCAAACCAAAACTTGACTAAGAGTGTGGCTGTACCCACCCCTCGACCAAAAACTACCGTCAAGCCAACGGAAGAAGAAGAGCACCGAACGCCTAATCGAGTAACGCAGAGGAGTTTCACCCCTACATTCTCACAGAACCGTGCTTGATGCGCTCGCATCACACGGCTCTTCAGAAATGGGTTTAATGCTCCCCTTCTACCGAGTGGTTTGATATTCCTATACCACCAAAATCATCGGGAGGCCTTCTCCCATCATTTCCCTATTTTTGTAAGGGCACAAAAAAGGTATATGCGCCGAGCGGGGTTGCGCGTAGTCCAACGTTTTCGTATCTCTAATGCCTTCGGCCACAGGGACAGTACGCGGCTTCTAAAGCCCGCTCGAACGCAAATACACACGTTTCCGGTAATGGTATTGCAACCCACGCAACAAACAAACTTTCGTGCAGACTTCAGAGGACAAAACGGCATCGCTTCGCAAAAAAAAGAGCTGCTATGCAATCGAACAAACCAACCCAAATTGCAGCACATTTAATTTTGCTCTTCTGCCACCAGTGACCACTAACCGCCTAAAACAAATACTAACTTTGTAATATGGAATTAAACGAAATAACAGAATTCAAATCATCACCCGTAATTAGAGAAAAACTTGTTGATATTGGTTTTTCTAAAACTTTTGCGGAAGGCGAAACAATACTCAATGAAAACGCATATATAAAAGCTATACCAATTGTAACAACTGGTAGCATCAGAGTTATGCGGACAGATGAGTATGGTAGAGAAATTTTATTGTATTACATTAAGGCAGGTGAAAGTTGTATTATGTCTTTCTTAGGAGGTTTGCACCACGACACAAGCAAAGTAAAAGCCATTGCCGAAGAGGAAACAGAAATACTTTTTATACCCATCGACAAGGTGAATTTACTCATTAAGGAATTTCCTGAATGGTTGGATTACATTTTTCGCTTGTATCACAAACGGTTTGAAGAGTTATTGGAAGTGGTAAATGCCATAGCATTCAAAAAGTTAGATGAAAGACTTTTGAATTTCATAAAAAGAAAATGTGAAATTACAAATAGCCTAACACTGTATGTTACTCACGAGCAACTATCGAACGAATTGGGAACAGCCCGTGTGGTGGTTTCTCGCTTACTCAAAAAAATGGAGGACGAAGGGTTGGTAAAACTGGGCAGAAATAAAATTTCACTAATGTAACATAAGTAGCTTTGCAGCTCAATCCATTGGCGGAATTTTGTGATGTAATAATAAACAATGAAACCAAATTTGGGCTCAACCGACCAAGTAATTAGAGTACCTGGCGCAATCGTGATTGCAGGATTGTACTTCGCAAACATTGTTTCAGGCACTTCAGCCATTGTTCTGCTAGTTCTATCTGGTGCTTTCATCCTAACAAGTTTTATGAGTTTTTGTCCGCTGTATTTGCCATTCGGAATCTCTACACGAAAAAATGGACAATAGAATGGATCTTCAAAATGTAGCTCTTATCGCTTCAATTGGAGCGGTTGCTGGAATTCTTGGTGGTATGTTAGGCTTAGGTGGTGCTATTATTATTATTCCCGCTTTAGTAATGCTATTGGGCTATTCGCAACAAATGGCGCAAGGCACAGCATTGATAATGATGGTGCTTCCTGTTGGGGCATTAGCAGCCTTTCAATACTATCAAAAAGGGTTTGTTGATGTAAAAGCCGCATTGATTATGGCAGTTTTCTTTTTTGTGGGAGGCTACCTCGGCGCAAAGTTCGCAACACAAATTCCACAAGATATTTTAAAGAAAACTTTTGCCGTATTGCTTGTTGGCATTGCAATCAAAATGTGGTTTCAAAAATAATTTAAATAGTGTAACAAAAGTGGCTGTACAGCCAAATGTATCAACCAATCTTTGCATCATAGCATAAAGAAAAATGAAAATCAAACAATTCGAAGACAAAAACCTGGCTCACTACTCTTATGCAATTGTAAGCAATGGAGAAATGGCATTGATTGACCCAGCAAGAAATCCACAGCCCTACTACGATTATGCAAAGCAACACAATGCCAAAATTAATGCTGTAGTTGAAACTCATCCACATGCTGATTTTGTGAGTAGTCATTTGGAAATTCACCATACAACAGGCGCTACAATTTATGTAAGTAAATTCTTGGGAGCAGAATATGAACATCAAACTTTTGATGAAGGTGATGCCATTGTTTTGGGCAACATCACACTTAAAGCATTAAACACTCCTGGGCATTCTCCAGATAGTATTAGCATTGTTGCCATAGATGAAAATGGAAAAGAAAACGCAGTCTTTACTGGCGATACGCTGTTTATTGGAGACTGCGGCAGACCTGATTTGAGAGAACAAGCAGGAGCAATTACTGCAACCCGTGCAGAATTAGCGAAGCAAATGTTTCATACACTTCGTAATAAGTTAATGACCTTACCTGATGATGTGTTGATTTATCCAGCACACGGCGCAGGTAGTTTATGTGGCAAAGGGTTAAGTGAGCAAAATACCAGCACTATTGGTGCAGAAATAATAAGCAATTGGAGCTTGCAAAATTTGAGTGAACAAGAATTTGTAAACGAATTATTGGCAGACCAACCTTTCATTCCCAAATATTTTCCATTTGATGTTGGTATAAATAAAAAAGGTGCTGATACTTACGAAGCAAGTATTTTAAAGGTACATAAAAGAGAAACTGTTACTTCTGAAGAGTTCGCAAACTCACTTAATCCTGATATTTTAACTATTGATACACGTCCACAGGAGCAATTCAAAAAGTCACATTTAAAAAATGCTATCAACTTGATGAACGATACCAAATTTGAAACTTGGTTGGGCAGCATTGTAAATCCTGATGAACCATTTTATTTGATTGCTGAAAATGACATGGAATTGAATCTTCTATTGGAACGCATCGCAAAGATTGGCTACGAAAAGCAAATTGCCTTAGCTTTTGTAATGGAATTTGGGAACACTGAAATGAATTTATTTGATAGTGATAATCTAAAAGATAACCAAGATGCTTTTACCATTGTTGATATCCGGAATCATTCAGAAGTACAGACCAACAAAATATTTGCAAATGCCATTCACATTCCTCTGCACGAGTTAAGGGAACGCACCAACGAAATACCCGTTCACAAACCAATTGTGGTGCATTGTGCAGGTGGATACAGAAGTGCAGCCGGAAGCAGCATTATTAAATCTAAGCTAAACGGAACTTCTCAAGTATATGACTTAAGCGTAGCTGTAAAACATTTTCTTAAATGATTTTTGCACTAAAACATAAGTTCATCATCATAGGCATAATTGCAGGAGCAATTGGTGGCTATCTCTACTATTACTTTGTAGGGTGCGCAAATGGCACTTGTGCCATAACATCAAAACCAGTTAATAGCACTTTGTATGGTGCTATGATGGGCGGTTTATTTTTCAACATGTTCCAAAAAGACAAAACGAAAACAAATGACAAAATCAATTAATTACTTTGTCTTGGCAATCTCATTACTTTTTTGTGGCAATGTAAAATCACAATCAACACCGTTCAATATTTATATTGAACCGATGAGTATTTCTGGACTTGGCGGACTTCAAGCTTACGCCTTTGGTCAGCATAGTGGTAAATGGTTAATCGTTGGGGGCCGACTTGACGGATTGCATCGCAGACAGCCGTTTGCTGCTTTTGATGTTGCAGGAAACAACAATCAATTAATCGTAATTGACCCTGTGAGCCAACAAAAATGGACTGCACCAATAACTTCTCTTTCAGTTTCATTACAAGAACAATTGAGTTCAACTAATATGGAGTTTCATCAAAATGGAAATTACCTCTATATCATTGGCGGTTATGGTTATAACACAGCAACAGCAACTAGGAAAACTTTCAACAACCTAACAGCAATAGATGTTCCATCTGTGATAAATGCTGTAATAACAGGAACTTCAATCTCAACTTACTTTAGACAAATAAGTGATCCTCAATTTGCTGTAACAGGTGGTCATCTTAAAACGATTAACAACACTTTTTACTTGATAGGCGGAAATAAGTTTGATGGAAATTACAATCCCATGGGCAATCCCACCTACACTCAAGTTTATACGAATGCGATTCGCAAGTTTAATTTGTTAGACAATGGGACAAATATCACCATCACGCATTTGCCCACTATAACAGATGCTGCAAATCTTCATCGCAGAGATTATAACGCAGTTCCTCAAATATTGCCAAATGGCTCAGAAGGAGTAACTGCATTTTCAGGAGTATTTCAGCCAACAGTTGATTTACCTTTTCTGAATTGTGTAAACATTGACAGCAACAGTTATACAGTAAATAATTCGTTTCAACAGTATTACAATCATTACCACTGTGCTACTTTGCCACTTTACTCAGTTTCAAACAATGAGATGCATACTATTTTCTTTGGTGGCATTGCTCAATACTATGATAGTTTAGGCGTTTTAGTGCAAGATAATAATGTGCCTTTTGTAAAAACAATAGCACGAGTGACTAGAGTTGCCTCTGGAACAATGGCAGAGTATAAATTGCCTGTAGAAATGCCAAGTTTGCTTGGCGCAGGTGCTGAGTTTATTCCTATCGCAAGTATCCCAAAATTTAGCAATGAGGTGCTTAAATTAGACGATTTAACAGCAGACAGCACTTTGGCAGGTTACATTTATGGGGGGATAAGTAGCACCGCTGCAAATATCTTTTTTACCAATACTGGTACACAGAGCACTGCGAGCAGTCAAATTTTCAAGGTTTACGTAATAAAGAACCCTACAGTTGGCGTTCACAATTTAAATGAACAAAGCATTGGAACACTAAAAATGCAAGTGTTTCCAAATCCGAATGACGGTGACTTTGCTGTTAAATTCTATCTAAAGGAATCGGTAGTAACTAAGATATCTTTATATAGTATTAACGGAATAAAAATGGAAGAATTCATTCTCAAAAACTTAAGTGCTGGAGAAAATAGCTACCAGCCTAAAATTGAAAGTTCAAAACTGAAAGGAACATATATTTTGACAATTGAAACTCCGTATGAAAAAGCAACTCAAAAAATAGTTCTTCATCAGTAAAAAAACAATAAAAATGAACGCAGAACAAATCATCAAAGAGAAAAAAGGCACAATCGTAGATGTGCGAACAACAAGTGAATTTATGGGAGGAAATGTAGAAGGTTCAATCAACATTCCTTTGCAAGAAATTCAGCAACGAATAGATGAACTGAAAAATCTAAAAAAACCATTGGTTTTATGTTGTGCAAGTGGAAACAGAAGCAGTCAGGCAACTCATTTCCTATCTCAACAAGGTATAGAATGTTGTAATGGTGGCTCTTGGTTAGATGTAAATTACTTTCAATCTCAAACAATTTAAAATAATGATAAACACAATAAAAAATCTACTTGGCTTTGGCTCAAAAGTGGACTTTGCAGAGTTGGTTAAACAAGGAGCAATAATCTTAGATGTTCGCAGCAAAGGTGAATATCAAGGCGGACACATTAAAGGCTCCATTAATATATCGGTGGATAGTTTGAGCAGCAACTTAAACAAACTCAAAAAAGATAAACCGATTATAACTTGTTGTGCAAGCGGAATGCGAAGTGCAAGTGCAAAAAGTATTTTAGAATCAAATGGCTTTACAGAAGTTTACAACGGTGGCGGATGGAGCAGTTTGCAAAACAAAATCAGTTAAAATGGAATCACACTTTTATAATGTAGATTTAAATTGGAACACAGACCGTAAAGGTGTGATGTGTTCTCCCGAACTGAATAAAGAAGGTGGAACCTGTATAGAAGTGGCAACTCCGCCGGAATTCCCAAAGGGTATTCCCGGAATATGGTCGCCTGAACATTTATTTACGGCTGCGGTGAGTAGTTGCTTAATGACAACATTTTTATCCATTGCCGAAAATTCAAAACTGAATTTTAAGCATTTCGCTTGTAAATCGAAAGGAAAGCTGGAACAAGTGGACGGAAAATTTATGATGAGTGAAATAATACTTGAACCAACAGTAATCATCAATGACGAAAAGGATAGAGAAAAAGCAGAACGAATACTACAAAAGGCGGAAGCCGCTTGCTTGATTTCAAATTCCATAAAATCTAAATTAACAATGTTCCCGTCTATTAAAATAGCATAAATGAAAGAAAGGATTTTAACCAACTGGACATTTACAAGAGCTTTGTACCTTTTAGTGGGAATTGCTGTAGTCGTTCAATCAGTATTGAGCCAACAATGGCTCGGAGTTGCTTTTGGTAGTTACTTTGCATCTATGGGTTTGTTTGCATTTGGTTGTGCAGCAGGAAATTGTTATGGTGGAAATTGTGCTACAGAACCGCAGCAAAAATCAAATATGCTAATTGAGGATGTAGAATTTGAAGAAGTGAAAACGAAGTAATATGGCAGCAACATTTTCAGAAATAATTAACAGCGAAACACCAACATTAGTAGATTTTTTCGCAGAATGGTGCGGACCTTGCAAAATGATGAAACCCATTTTAGAGCAATTGAAATCTAAAATTGGTGATAAAGCTGTAATCATAAAAATAGATGTGGACAAAAATCAGCAAGTAGCGAGTGCTTATAAAATACAAGGTGTGCCAACTCTTATGCTTTTCAAAAAAGGAGAAATAAAATGGAGACAATCGGGAGTTGTTTCAGCAATTAATCTAGAACAAATTATCAATCAAAATTCAAACTAAATGAGAAACCTATTTGCAATCGCTTTAGTCTCGATATTGCTCAACAGTTGTAGTAGAGGACAAACCAACTCTACAACCAAGACTAACCTTTCAGCAATCGAGTTTGCTGAAAAATTAAAGGAAATGCCAACGTTTACAATTATTGATGTGCGAACACCTGATGAATTTTCAAAAGGACATCTAGCAAATGCTAATAATTACGATTGGAACGGAAATGAATTTGATAATCAAATTGCAACACTCGACAAATCAAAACCTGTTTTCGTTTATTGTTTAAGCGGAGGCAGAAGTTCGTCTGCCGCAAGCAAAATGCGTTCAGAAGGTTTCAAAACAGTGTTTGAATTAGACGGTGGAATAATGAAATGGAGAGGTGCGAACCTTCCTGAAACCACGGACAACACAGTTACACCAAACGGAATGTCAAAACTACAATTTGACGCATTACTTAACTCTGACAAATTAGTGCTAATTGATTTTTATGCCGATTGGTGTGCCCCTTGCAAAAAAATGAAACCATACTTAGATGAAATTACAAAAGATATGGCTAATAAGGTTGTAATCATCCGCATTAACGCAGACGACAATCAAGCCCTTTGCAAAAAATTAAAAATAGATGCACTACCTGTTCTACAACTCTACAAAAACAAAACCTTGACTTGGACAAATACAGGTTTCATTGACAAAGCTGAAGTCTTAAAACAACTACAGTAAAAAGTGTAACGATTGAAGTAAATCTTATGCCACCTATGCCTATATATTCAATCGCACATTTAATTTCTTTGCCAAACCACAAATCGCCTCTAATAAAAATCAAAAGAGCCACCGAGTCCCCACACAGGACAAACCAAAGACGGTGTGGATATTCCAGAGCATATTGATCCCCTACTATAAGTTCAAGTGGAAAAGTTTGTAGTGAAATAAATAACAACTCCTTGGCCGCGCCTCCACCAAAACCACCGAAGTCTATACACCTCTCACCAAAAGAGGCGAATAAAAGTTGAAAAGTCCTTTGGATTTTTTTTGAAGGGATTGGAGAAAAAACGATATTGCAACAAGAGACAAAAACGTTCCGCTACTTCTTTTAAAACAGATAACGCCTTAATAATGTGCACAATAGGCCACCTTCTCACGAAAGCGAACTATGCGCAATGCGTGATACATCCGCACACGAAATATATCACGCAAGAGTGCGCATATTAGGATGTTATCCGTCACTCTATGAAACACCTTGCGTAAATGAACTATCAGACATATAAGCCACATAAAGATTTAGAATCCATTGTCAAATTTTATTGGACATTGGAAGTGCCCTTTGACCCTAAAAATCAAAAGCAAAAAATTGTACCTGACGGATGTATCGAAATGACTTTCAATTTTGGAGACAAGATTAAACGGTACATTTCGGAAACAGACTTTATCCTTCATCCCAATGCAATGGTAATGGGTCAGAGAACAAAATCATTTGACATATTACCTGTTGGTAATGTTGACACTTTCGCAATCTGTTTCTATCCTATTGGTTTTGCAAACTTCGTGACTATACCACTTGAGAACTTGGTTGACAAGGAAACACCTATTTCAGAGCTTTTCGGACAAGCAGAAACCGACATATTGGAGCAACAAATGATTCAAGCTGTTGATACCAGACAGAGAATTGACATTATTGAAGCCTTTTTCCTGAAAATGCTTATTGAAAAAAATACGATTAGCCTTATCGTAAAATCAACTGTTGATATTCTTCTCAAAACAAACGGAACAACTCCTATAAATGATATTTTGATAAATGACATTTCAAAGAGAAGACAGCTTGAAAGGCATTTTAGAAAGCAAATTGGGATTAGCCCAAAGCAGTTAAGCAAGGCTATTCGACTTCAAGCAACATTAAATTTGTTGCTCAACAAAAAATCAGAAACTCTCACAGACATTGCTTACGAAAGTGACTATTTCGACCAAAACCATTTCATAAAAGATTTTAAAGACCTGGTTGGAGTTACGCCAAAGGAGTATTTAAACAATGAGCAAATGGCTCTATCTGCACTCTTCTACAAATAAATTTTGCAATGTCGCATTTCTACTATTTTGGCTTCATGCTAACTCATAACTTTGCCCTTGAATTAAAATTAACACATCAATGGCATTCAAGGGGATAATTTTAGCTTCGCTGGTTTCTGTAATGTGTCTTGTTTCGTGCAACGATTCGGTCAAAACACATTCGGCAGTAACAACAAAAGACACCTTAACAAATACAAAAGAAAAAGATTTGAAGAGTTACATTTCAATTTTTGAAATTCCAGCAACGGATATTTCACGGGCAATTAATTTTTATCAAGCAATATTAGACATCAAGATTGAAAAAATGGATGTTGAAGGAATGCAAATGGGAATATTGCCTTATGAAGGACAAATGGTAACCGGTATCATAATTCAGGCAGACGGATATAAGCCTTCTGCTAATGGTGTAACGGTATATTTAAATGGTGGGGATAATCTTAAGGTTGTTCTTGACAAAGTTGAGAAGAACGGTGGAAAAATTCTTGTTCCAAAAACACCTCATGCAGACGGCATTGGATTTTGGGCGTATTTCCTTGATTCCGAAGGAAATAAAATGGGATTAAGTTCCAGCAACTAACGGACACGCAGACAGAAGAGCTACCCATAATCGAGTAACGCAGCGCAGTTTCTCCCCTACGTTCTCACAGAACACTTCGGCAGGCTCAATGCGGCGCCGTGCTTGATGCGCTCGCATCACACGGCTCTTCAGGAGTAATGTCTGTACCGTTTACGAACACCGTTTCCGGGTGAAGGGATAGCAAAACCAGTGGTTTGTTGCCCGTGTACCAATAATTGGGGCTGCTCTTTCCACTTGTGCCGAAGCCAACGGATGGCCGCTCCCGTGAATTTCTTGTACTTCCTCTAGCACCATTTTACTACGCTGAAATTGATATGGGCATAAATCTTTAAAATGCTGCTTTGAGCAAACTTCCTGAAATACGCTATCCAACCTCTTACTTTTTCGTTCAGAAGTGCGGATAGCGGATAGCGGATAGCGGATATTCCGGAACATATTGACCCCCTACTATAAGTTCAAGTGGAAAAGTTTGTAGTGAAATAAATAACAACTCCTTGGCCGCGCCTCCACCAAAACCACCGAAGTCTAAACACCTCTAACCAAAATAGGCGAATAAAAGTTGAAAAGTCCTTTGGATGTTTTGGAAGGGATTGGAGAAAAAACGATATTGCAACAAGAGACAAAAACGTTCCGCTACTTCTTTTAAAACAGATAACGCCTTAATAATGTGCACAATAGGCCACCTTCTCACGAAAGCGAACTATGCGCAATGCGTGATACATCCCCATAAGGCATATATCACGCAGGAGTGTGCATATTAGGATGTTAGCTGCCATATTTTTAAAGACTATTATGACTAAACTATTTCTGACACTAATTGGACTCTTTACAATTATTTCAACTTTTGGACAAGGCGAGATAAATAGCACAAAGACCGACAAGCACAAACAAATTGCTGGGACAAAGTTTTTCTTAGTACCACCGGCAGGTTTTATCAACGCGACAAATTTCCAAGGATTTCAGCAGATGAATAGCGGAGCATCGATTCTTGTAGTGGAAATACCTGGGCCGTTCTCAGAGTCGACTAAAGGATTTAACGAACAAGGTCTAAAGACACAAGGAGTAATTCTTAAGAAAAAGGAAGCAATAAAAGTAAACGGAAATCAAGGATTTTTTATCACAACTGAACAATTTGCCTACGGGACAAATTATTCAAAGTACATTTTAGTTTTTGGTGACACAAAAGCTACTTACATGGTTAATGGGACATTTCCCAAGGAGGTCACAGAACTAGACAAAGACATTCGAGAATCTATGCTTTCGGTTGTTTATGAATCAGGGCTGACAGTTGACCCCCTAAGCACAGTTTCCTTCACAGTTAACACTGAAAATACCAAACTGAAATTTGGAAATAGTATGTCGGGAATGCTCTTGTACACAGTTGATGGTAAAGTTCCAACTGAATCAAGTGACAAAACATCATTCATTGTCGGACTCTCATTAGCAAATGTGCAGACGGTTGACAAAAAACTCACAGCAATAACTAGTATTAAGAGAATGCCTTACACAGACCTTAAAATTGACGAGAAAAAAATTCTTGAAATCGCAATTGACGGAATTTCAGGATATGAAATCGTTAGTGAGGGACTGGACAACTCTGATGGTACAAAGGAGTTGGTTTATCAAGTAATGTTGTTCACTGACAACGGTTATTACATTATCATTGGAACAACAAAGAACGACTTTGAACAAAATCTTGAATTGTTTAAGAAAGTAGCTAGAACATTCAAGAGGAAGTAAAAAAATACAGCCCTTAATCAAGTAACGCAACGCAATTTGCCCCCAAATTTCACACAGAACACTTCGGCAGGCTCAATGCGGCGCCGTGCTTAATACTCTCGACACGGCTCTTCAGAAATGTTTACACCGTCTACGAATAGCGTTTCTTCGTGAAGGGATAGCAAAACCAGGCGGCTTGTTGCCCGTGTACCAATAATAGCGGCTGCTCTTTCCACTTTTTCCGTAGCCAACAGATGGCCGCTCCAGTGAATTTCTTGTACTTCCTCTTGCACCTTCTCACTATCACCCTTTTTGCATTTCGCGAAATGCGAAATGCAAAATTTCTTGACCCGCACAACAACTTCGCTGATGAAATTCCTCCATATTTATTGAACGCTCCTTGACTGAAAGGATAGGCTCCAGAATAAAAACGAGAAAATGATAAGGGCAGAACTTTACCTCAACGTTTAGCAACTTACTGCACTGCTAGTAAAACATAGCTCTTTCCCAGCCGAATTTCACCGACTCTAAAGAAGATAAACTAACCAACCGAGGAGACCGTTCCAGTACCAAGCCTATTGGTGAATCTGCGTTGGCATTTTTCCTAAGGGAAAACTTGGTGGATATGGGAATCAGCAAAAGGTGCTTAAAGCCTTTCTGATACCATGCATGTCCGTTTTTGTAGGAGGGAGGATTTCAGGAAGTGGAATAGCCAAAAAGAAAAAGCCCCTCATAAGGAGGGGCTTTCTGGTTGTCCGACTAAGGCTCGAACTTAGACTCTTCTGAACCAAAACCAGACGTGTTGCCAGTTACACCATCGGACAATTCCGCACCCGATGTTTCCACCGATTGCGATGCAAAAGTAAAGAAGCAGTTAATTTCACGCAATAACCGACCGATTTTTTTTTCACTAAGCAAAGACTGGCAGGTCAGACCCCTGATTTTCCTATCTTTCGGCGCTAAAATTCGCTCTATGCGCTATGAACGTTTAAACAACATCGTCGGTTGGCTGGTCTTCGCAGTCGCTGCAACGGTGTATATGATGACCATCGAACCTACGGTCAGCTTCTGGGACTGCGGGGAGTTTATCTCGGCCTGCTATAAGCTTCAGGTTGTTCACCCCCCCGGTGCTCCACTGTTTTTGATGATTGGAAGGCTTTTTACTCTTTTCGCTCCCGACCCTTCGGCTGTGGCAGCAACGGTCAACGCGATGTCAGGCTTGTCCAGTGCCTTCACCATCCTCTTCCTCTTCTGGACCATCACCGCCTTTGGCCGCAAGATGGCTGAAAAGGAAAATCCGTCCCTCTCTGCCGGTCAGCGCATCGCCATCATGGGCGCAGGTGCAGTAGGCGCACTCGCATACTGCTTTTCAGATTCGTTCTGGTTCTCTGCCGTAGAAGGTGAGGTTTATGCGCTTTCCTCCCTCTTCACAGCCCTTGTGTTCTGGGCTATCCTCAAATGGGACCGCCATGCCGATGAGCCCGATTCTAATCGCTGGCTCCTCCTCATTGCCTACCTCATGGGGCTTTCTATCGGCGTCCACTTGCTGAACTTACTTGCAATCCCTGCAATCTGTTTTGTGTATTACTTCCGCAAGGTAAAAAACACTTCTACTACCGGCATTATTACAACTGGTGTTATTGGAATGGCTATTCTGGTTCTCATACAGTACGGTGTAATCCTTTATCTGCCTCAGATTGCTACACGGTTTGAACTGATGTTCGTGAATGGACTCGGAATGCCATTTGGTTCAGGAGCACTGCTCATGATTCTTCTGTTGGTTGGTGGCTTAGTTTACGGATACTTCTTCACCCGTAATAAAGGCATGGTTATCTGGAATACCGCCATCCTCGGCATGGCCTTCGTTCTAATGGGTTATGGTTCTTATACTTCTACCATTGTTCGTTCGAAAGCCAATCCGAACATCGACATGAACAATCCGGAGGATGCTTTCTCACTGCTTTCTTACCTCAGCCGTGAGCAATATGGCGATCGCCCGTTGTTGTATGGCCCCTACTTCACTGCCGAACTAGTGGATCAAGAAGAAGGGTCTATGAAGTACTATCGCGGCAAGGATAAATACGAAGAAGCCGGACGTGAGCCTGTTCCGGTCTTCGATCCGAAACAAAGCACCCTGTTCCCACGCGCTTACCGCCGTGCCGGAACCATGCAACGCCATATAGATTTCTACAAAAGCTGGTTGAAACTCCGTGATGGACAGAAACCAACTTTTGCCGACAACCTCAACTTCCTCTTCAGCTATCAGCTCGGACACATGTGGGCTCGGTATTTCTTCTGGAATTTTGTTGGCCGCCAAAACGACACACAAGGCCATGGCAGCGACCCTGAAAAGGGCAACTGGATAAGCGGCTTCTCTTTTATTGATGAGCCGCGTATTGGCAAACAAGAGAATATGCCTGCGCACAAAGCGGCTAACAAAGGCCATAACGCTTACTATTTCCTCCCTTTGTTACTGGGAATCATTGGATTGTATTACCAGATGAAAAAAGACAACAAGGATTTCTGGGTAGTGATGATTCTCTTCCTATTCACCGGAATTCTTATCAACGTTTATCTTAACCCGGAACCACTACAGCCACGTGAACGAGACTACGCCTATTCTGCCTCGTTCTATACATACGCCATCTGGATCGGCCTCGGCGTGATGGCGCTTTTCGACTGGATGCGGAAGAAGTCTCCTGAAACTATCGCTGCAATGGCAGTCACCGGACTATGCCTCGTGGCTGTTCCGGGTTTGATGGCGCAACAGAACTGGGACGACCACGACCGCTCCAACAAATACACCGCTCGCGATTTCGCTATTAACTATTTGGAAAGCTGTGCCCCTAATGCTATCCTCTTCACCATGGGCGATAACGATACTTATCCGCTTTGGTATGCTCAGGAAGTAGAAAAAATTCGTACCGACGTGAAAATCGTCAACCTCAGTCTTCTTGGCACCGACTGGTACATTAACCAAATGCGCCAAGATAGCCGTGATGGCAAAGCCAAAGGAGTGAAGTTTAGTGTTGACCAAAGCAAAATCGTGCAAGGACTTCGCGACTACATTCCTTTTTACGATGCTAAGCTTCCTGGAGCAGCCGAACTTGGTGAAATGCTGACCTTCATGACCAGCGACGAGCCTGGTGCTAAACTGGCCACCCAAAGCGGTGAACAAGTTAACTACATGCCTACTAAAGAGGTGTTTTTGAAGGTCAACAAAGAGAAAGTACTTCAGGATGGTTACATTCCTCAGGAGTTCCTGCCTTTTGTGCTGGATACGCTTAAATTCAGCATTCCACGTGGTGGCTTATTGAAAAACGACCTTATGGTTCTTGACCTCATTGCCTCCAACGGATTTGATCGCCCTATTTACTTCACTATCTCAATGGGCCCTGATTCTTACCTCGGATTGCAGGATTACTTCCAACTGGAAGGCCTCAATTATCGCTTTGTTCCATACAAAACTCCTTCGCAACAAGGCGAAACTTTCGGCTCTGTCAACACAAACCTGATGTTCAACAATGTGATGACGAAATTCCGCTGGGGTAACATGGATAAAGGCATTTACATTGATCCGGAAACCAGCAGAATGACTATTAACCTGCGTTCGAACTTTATTCGTCTTGCAGAGGCTCTTTATGCTAAAGGCGACAAAACCAAAGCAATCCAGGTGCTCGACAAATGCGATTCTGTGATGCCGAATCAATATGTGCCTTACATCCTATACAACTACCGCATTGTTGAACTATACTACCTCTGCGGTGTTCCGGATAAAGCGAAGAAGATTTCGAACATCTTGTTCAACATGTATGAATCGGAAGCTCGCTACTACAGCACGCTTGCGCCTAAGCAACGCAACTTCTACGAGCGCGACTTGGCTAATGCAGGTGCTATTATGAACGAACTGTCGCGCATGGCACGTACCTTCAACGAGACTAAACTCGCCGACGAATACGACCGACGCAGCAAACCATACAGCGCACCGGCCCAATTCTAAAAGCAGTAAATAAACTAAAAAGCCGTTCCTTAATAAGGACGGCTTTTTTATTGGATAATACAGTAGTTAAACCGAGAACAATTGTTCGGAAACTTTATCAAATACCGATAAATTCCATGGAGTGTTTCTTTGAGGCTAGGTTTAACCAATAGAACAAAGGCGGTTTCCTGATTCACCGCATTGGACCTTTTCGGTTAGAAGCCAGCACAACAGTTATTAAGGAATCCAATAAGTTGAAGGAATATCCATTACGCTAAAAATGGAAAAATAGCAGATAGTACAGATTCAAATTTTCCGAAAGTTTTAATACTAATTGAATTTCCCATACTTGAAAAATGCAAGCGGTTAATTCCAGAAGATTCATTTTGAGGCAAAGGTTTCTTTAAATACCAAGTAAATATGCTCGAATTCGTGTCTCAATCTGCAAATACCGGCGAAAAACTGCTCTATTCACAAAAATCAGAACTTCATCCTAACGAAATAAGTATTAAAAACAATTACAGAAATTACGCCCGACTTGTCCCCTTAAAATTTAGTGCGGAGCTAACACATTGATAATCTGTATTATGCAAGTCTAAAGTTGTATTTTTACCGCACTAAGGGGTATTTGGGCATGAAAGTAAGGGTTGTAAAAACAGCATCAGGAGCCAAAGCAGTTCAGGTAGTACGTTATCACCAGAATAAAAGAATGGTATTGCACCATATTGGTTCGGCTCATACAAACGAGACTCTAGAAGAGCTGTTAGTCCTGGCAGAGGAATGGATCAAGGACTACGGCAAACAACTTTCCATATTTCCTGATGAAAACCCAAATAAGCTTTTACTTCTGAATCACAGTAGCTTTATTGGTGTAAAATATCGTTTCTTTTACCGGAGTATACAGGCCATACAACAACACATCGGTTTAGGTTATCTACCATCGTTATTGAATGATTTAGTAATAATCAGAATATTCGAACCTGCATCGAAGTTACGGTCTTTGGATTTAATGAAGCATTTATTTGGAATTATCCACAGTCGTAAAACATATTACAAAATTGCTCCAAAATGCATTGAACTGAAGAATTCAATAGAGCAAAATATTGTTGCATTTGCAAAATCACAGTATGCATTCAATTACCAACTTGTTTTTTATGATGTAACCACTCTTTACTTTGAGACCTTTGAGGAGGATGACTTACGCAAAAACGGTTTTTCCAAGGATAATAAATCCCAACAACCACAGATATTAATTGGTTTAATGGTAAATAAAGATGGTTTTCCTGTAGCTTATGAAGTGTTTTCAGGAAACACTTTTGAGGGTAATACTATTATCCCAGCTATTCAAAATTTCATCAAAAAGAACGAAGTGAATGACCTAACAGTAGTTGCGGATGCTGCAATGATTAGCTCCGAAAACATAAAACAACTTACTGAAAGCAAAATAAACTATATCGTAGGAGCAAGGCTTGGAAATAGTAGTGCAGCCCTGTTAGAACAAATAGATAAAAACCTTCCAAGGAAAGACGGAGAAAGTACTAGAATAAAAACGGATAACGGTTATTTGATTTGCAGTTATTCAGCAATAAGAAATCGCAAAGATAAATATGATATGGAGAAACAAATTGAGAAAGCTAAGCAAGTGGTTGAAAAACCATCGAAGAATAAAAAATTAAAATTCACTCAGACAAATGGGTCAACTATATCTCTCAATCAATCCTTGATAGACAAGACAATTAAATTACTTGGGATAAAAGGTTACTTTACGAACATTGAACCTCATATTGCTGCGAATTCAATTATTATTCAACGTTATCATGAACTCTATAAAGTAGAACAAGCATTCAGATTGTCAAAAAGTGATTTAGAAACAAGACCCATTTTTCACTTCAAAGAAGAACCTATAAAATTGCATATACTTATCTGTTTCATGGCTTTAGCGATTTCTAAGCACATTGAACTGAAAACTGAAGTATCGATAAGGAGATTTATTGATGAGTCAAAAAAAATAGTAGATGGGGAGATATTAAATAAAATTACAAACAAAGTTGTTGTTATTGAGGCCGAACCAACAAGCAAAATGAAGAATCTGATGGTGAAATTAAACACACCGCACTAAAAGGGACAAGTCAGGA
>CALSBM010000027.1:0-36187 GCA_943373175.1 Chitinophaga pinensis
AGACACTTGCGAAAAGCTTATTGATTGGATAAACAACTTGTATAAAGATGAAGAAGCAAAATAGGCAACCTTGACTTGAGTAGCTTCAACAATTCTATGCGTATTCCGGTCAAACTGACCCCTTAGCCACAGCTTCGCCACCCACCTATTAGAAAGGCACCGACCTACGTTGCATCCCATCCTTTCTGGGCTACGAAAGCAGCAAAACCATAGAAGTCTATACCACCCTTTACTCCCCACAGGATTTGAATAAATTAAAAGTCCCATCAACCGCCTCGATTTATAAGATTTTCTAACTTAGCACAACGGAGCAAGCAGCACCATGAAACCACACAAGAGCATCAAAAACCCTAAACCGATGCAAGCAGTTTTCAACGCTTCCACCACTACCCCAATAGGTTCAACCAAGACGGATATATACGTAACTCCAAAAAATATACGCAAGTTACAACCGATATATATGCAAGTTTGGAGGGAGTAGTTTAGACCGAGATGTTATACCCTATGCTACCAAGACATTCTCAATTCAAACAACTGTGCTAAACTCAAACATTCAATCCTTACGACGACTTTTTTAACTAACTTTGGCCAATGGATTTGCAGCTAACAATATTAAGAAAAGACTTATTTGACGAGTATAAAAAGGAATTAAAAATTGATATTGAGACAGCTTTTAAGTTAATACAAAAGAAATCGCAAACAATAGAAGATTTCCAATTTTATCTCGCAAATTCCGCAGTTCATTCATCTAATATTGAAGGCAACACAATAAGTTTTGACACCTATTTAAAAGCCAGTGAGTTCAACTTACATTTAAAGACGAAAGAGATCAAAGAAATTAAAGACCTTATCACTGCTTATCAGTTTGCAAGAGAAAATGAACTGACACTAAACAACATTCTAAAAGCACATGAAATTTTGACTGCCTCTATCCTTGTAAAAAGGGAACGCGGAAAAATAAGAAAAGTGAAAGTTGGAGTAAGAAGTGACGGGCGTTTGATTTATCTCGCTGTTGAACCTGAATTTGTAAAACAGGAATTAGGAAAGCTATTTACTGATATTTCAGTTTTGCTAGAAGCTAAACTTACAATAACCGAAGTGTTTTATTTTGCAGCATTAATACATCTTGTCTTTGTCAATATTCATCCATTTGTTGACGGAAACGGAAGAGTGACAAGACTTATTGAGAAATGGTTTCTAGCAAAAAAACTTGGTGAAAATTCTTGGTTTATTACATCTGAAAAAAACTATTGGGACAACCGATCAACTTACTACAAGAACTTACAACTTGGTGTTAACTATTATGAGATTAAATATGAAATGAGTATCCCTTTTTTATCAATGTTGCCAAATTCATTGTCGGAAAAACTATGACAAAAGCACATCAAGGGCAGCAGTTACAAATGCATGAAATAACTAGATGGTAAAAAGCCCTGTGCATAACATCCCTCCAACTAGCCTCCCCCCCCACTAACCCAAAGCCCCAGAACAAGCATTCTTGACTGGGACTTTTGCATGATTCGGTGTTGAGCGATGCTTGCTGTTGAATCGTGAGAGCGAGGTGGTGGAGGATGTTCTTTAAGGGGAGAAGTAGCGGCTCGGGGGAGTGCTAAGTTTTTTCAATCAGCGAGTTGCTGTTATTTTTCGGTTTCTTATAGTGCTTAGCTCGCCAACGGCCACAGCTTCCCATACCCGCGCTTGGCGCGGAAGGTGGATAGTGGGAAAATGTTGGGAAGCAGTTGGGGGACATAAACATTGGTTGAATGGCTGTCCTTCTGCTTGATTATGAAAAATCAAAGTTGAAGTTGGACTTTGTTACCTCTTTAGTTAACTTTGTTTAGCCAAAGAGGAAGAAATGAATGGTGGCCATTTCAGGAATATTTTCTATTACAAGGACTATTACTTGGATTTCTTTGTGTAAGTAAGGCCGGATGTTCAGAAAAAACTCAACTGGACTTTACAGGTGATTGCAACAGTAGAGAGGATTCCCAAGAAATACTTTGATCATATCACCAATTCTACAGGCCTTTTCGAGATTAGAGTAGAAGTAGGAAGTGACATTTATAGAGTATTCAGCTTTTTCGATAAAGGGAATCTGATAATTCTAATAAATGGCTTTCAGAAGAAAACCCAAAAGACCCCTCAAAGTGAAATTGAATTAGCAGAAAAACTAAAAAAGCAGTACTTCGATGAAAAAGCAAAAAAATAACCTAACGTCCTTTAGTGACCATTTGGACAGCCAATACGGAAAACGAGGTTCTACTGAAAGAGAGAAGTATGAACAAGAATTTGAAGTCTTCAAACTTGGAGTTATGCTTCAGGAACTTCGAAAAGAGAAAGGCATGACACAAGAAGAACTTGCAGCAAAGTGCGGAACAACCAAAACTTACATCTCAAGAATTGAGAACAACGCGAGTGATATCAGGCTTTCCACATTAATGAGAATTATTCAAGAAGGACTCGGCGGACACTTAAAATTGAGCGTTGATTTATAAGTAAAAAATTAGAACTTCTGATTTTCTCCCTCCGACTAGCCTCACCCCCACTAACCAAATTCCCCAGAACAAGCATTCTTGACTGGGGCTTTAGCATGGAAAGAAGTAAGTTTGACAAACGGGTCAGAAACCCAAGGCAATTACATGAAGCCTAGTCGGCAAGAATACCTTTTATATAAGAAGGTTTGACATAGTTATAAGTACTCTCTCCATTCCGACGCTGCGCTATAAAGTACCGACAATTCTAATAATCGCTCCGGCACGGTGCCAAATCATTTAAACGATTCTCATAATTGTTCCGACGCTGTGCATAATCGTCCCAGCGATCAATAGCCGCGGAAACACCGCCCCTCTGGAGCTGTTTGCCTAATTGCCAATTGTTGAATGGTAAGCGTGGAACAAAAAAGCCGACCCTAAACAGAGTCGGCTTTTTTGTGCTAGTATTCAGGCGTTAGTTATGCCTTTTTACTGCGGTTTCTCCAGTTTCCAAAATCCAATACAACCGAGGCTGCAACGAAGATGGATGAATAGGTACCAACCACTAAACCAATCAACAGAGAGAAGCTAAAGCCACGGATTACCTCACCTCCGAAGATCAGAAGGATGATAACGGTAAGCATGGTTGCTAATGCTGTGTTGATGGTTCGGCTTAATGTTGCATTCAATGCGTCGTTGATAACTTCTGCATCATCTTTTGCTCCGTGGTGTAGCGAGAAGTACTCGCGCAAACGGTCGTAAACTACTACGGTATCGTTGATTGAGTAACCAATAATGGTAAGAATAGCAGCAATCAAATGCTGGTCAATCTCTAGGGAGAAAGGCATAATCTTCCATAAAAGCGAAACGAACGCCAACATCACTAATACGTCGTGAATTAACGCTGCTGCAGCTCCGATGGAGTATTCAAGCTTGCGGAATCGAATCAGGATGTAAATTGAAATACCAACAATACCAAAAAGGATGGAATAGATAGCGGAGATTTTAATATCATCCACAATCGTTGGCCCTACTTTCTGAGAGCTAAGTACCAGCTTAGAGGCAAACTCGTCATAAGACATATTTGCTGGAAGAAGTGTTTTCAAGCCTTCATACAGTTTAGTCTCTGCTTTCAAATCTGCTTCTTCAGACTTTTCGTTTATTAAGTATGAAGTAGTAATGCGGAATTTATTATCGCCTCCAAAAGTTTTAACCTCTGGTCTTGAGCCCATAGATTGCCCGAGCAATTCACGAACTTCTGACGAACTAACTTCTTTTTCAAGCTGAACAACATAAGAACGTCCTCCTTTAAAGTCAACACCAAGGTTAAAGCCGTTCACGAACATCGAACCAATACCAGCGAGAATGATGATGCTTGAAGTGATGTAGAATATTTTACGGTTCTTGATGAACTGAATATTCTTGACTTTGAACAAGTTGCGGCTGAGGGGGGTATCGAAGCTGAGGGGCTTATCTTTAGCCACCCGAGCATCAATGATGAGGCGAGTGATGAAAATAGCCGAGAACATGGAGCTGAAAATACCGATGATCAGCGTAGTTGCGAATCCCTGAATCGGTCCCGTACCGAAGGTAAACAAGATGATTGCCGTTAATAGCGTGGTTAAGTTCGAGTCGATAATCGCAGAATAAGCGTGTGTA
Source organism: Chitinophaga pinensis (assembly GCA_943373175.1). Classification (GTDB taxonomy): domain Bacteria; phylum Bacteroidota; class Bacteroidia; order UBA7662; family JAIXUI01; genus JAIXUI01. Next base: position 4,131 of record CALSBM010000027.1, read on the forward strand.
AATCCTTCGATAATGGCCATTCGCAGGGACTTACCATTATCCAACTCCTCCTTGATACGTTCATAGATTAGTACGTTCGCATCCACCGACATACCCATGGAGAGTACGATACCGGCGATACCCGGTAGGGTTAAAACGGCTTGGAGAGATGCTAATACTCCGAATGTAAAGAACAAGTTGGCGAGGATGGCAATGCTAGCAATGTTACCTGCTGTTGAGTAGTAAACAGCCATGTATAGAATTACAGCAAGGAATCCGGCAATTGAAGCAATCAAACCAGAGTTGATGGCTTCTTTACCAAGGGTTGGCCCTACAACGGCTTCCTCTACAATTCTTGCTGGTGCTGGCAGCTTACCAGCTTCGAGAATGTTTGCAAGGTCTTTAGCCTCATCTACAGTGAAGTTTCCTGAAATGGAAGATACACCACCGGAAATTTCGCTGTTAACGTTCGGGAAAGAATAAATATAGTTATCGAGTACAATGGCGATGCTGCGGTCGATGTTGTCGGCAGTAAGACGACGCCATACTTTTGCCCCTTCCGGGTTCATCGACATGGTCACTTCGATTTGTCCGAAGTTGTCGATGTTTTCGCGTGCGTTGGTAATTACATCCCCTTCGAGTGGAGCACGTTCAGAGTTGCCTCTTTTCTTAATGGCGATTAACTGGAAAAAACGCTCACCATCGCCTACCCCTTTGGCCGTCCAAAGCAAACGAAGGTTTTTGGGAAGCATCATGCGAACATCGTCGCGGGCAAAAATGGCGTTGATTTCGGCTGTGTCAACTGCCATTGCATACCCAACTACAGGGCCGTCGGGAACGGTGCCTTTCTGTGGATCTACGTTTGGCTGAAGTTTAGCAAACAGCGGATTCTGGCGCATCGCTTCTTCCTGACTCAAGCTGGCAGAATCTTTTCCGGACTTGTTACCACCCTTACCAATTTTAGACATCAGCGAGGAACCGGCTTTAGCAGTATCCTGACCAGAATCTGAAGCGGCTACAGCTGAAGTATCAGTTGTTGACAGTTTGTTAGTCTTTTTCTCTAGTTCGTTTCGCTGACCAAGGTATTTATTTACATCTCCAATTCTGGAAAGAACCTCACCTGCGTCATAGGTTTCCCAAAACTCAAGACTTGCTGTTCCTTGTAGAAGTTTACGAACACGTCGTGGATCTTTTACACCCGGTAATTCGATGATGATTCGGCCAGTACCCTGCTGACGCTGGATATTGGGCTGAGTTACCCCAAACTTGTCGATACGTGTACGGAGAATTTCAAACGAACGGTCGATAGCTCTTTCACTTTCTTGGCGAAGAATCTTTTCAACATCACCATCAGCCGTATTGAATTCGATTTTACCGGCATTTTCGCGGGTAGCAAACACCGATGATAGCTTAGCATTAGGATCTACCTTGCGGAAAGACTGAATAAACAGGGTAACGAAATCCGCTTGGCTGTTTTCTTGTGCTTTCAAGGCCATATTCATCGCCTTGTTAAAGGTAGAATCGGTGCTGTAGCCAGACATTGCCCGGATAACGTCAGAGACGGAAACTTCCATCACCACGTTCATACCGCCTTTAAGGTCGAGACCGAGGTTAAGTTGTTTTTCGCGAGCTTCTTTGTAGCTCACTTTCCAGAAACCGATGTCAAAAATGCTTTTATCGGCTACTGAATCAAGATAGCGCTCTTCCTTCGCTGCGTTGCCATTGGCGTATTCGCGAGCGTTGGATTCTACCATGGAGGCCATAAAGGTGTACGACAATTGGTACAAACAGGCCACCACGAGCGCATAAAGGAAGAATTTAACTAGTCCTTTTGCTTTCATGGGTTGAGTTAAAGTTTAATCAAGGGAAAATACCGGCTGATGACCGACAGCCAGAGAACGTCGAGCGATTGAGTTTTACTCAGGGTGCTCGAAATGGTCGGGTACTGATGCTAATCGTTGAAAGCATCAAATCTCTGAACCTAAACCGATTAATAACCTTGTTCGGTTCAATAGCCTTTATAAAGGCCAAAGACGGTACGGGAATTACCGCTATGGCAGGTAAAGATTTGACTTGAAGTACAATTGCACTAAATCCTGGTGCGTGTGCGGTTGAAACATACCAGTCCGAGGGTATCAGAGGAAGCGTAGGCTCTTTATCCTGATCCGAAGTAGTACTGGGTTTCTCCGTTTGATTTCCTGAAGAAACACGTTCCTTAGTTTTGAACTGAGGGGCAGAAAATGCCATAACAAGCATTGTTGCCATCAGCAACCAGCCTGTCCATTTCAATACTGCCAAAAGATTCATGCGCCGCAAATATACCGGAGTTAGCTTGTCAGACAAGTACTTTGGAGTGAAGATGATTTAAAACTACTTCAAGCCCTTTTTTATAGTGCTGGTTATTGATGACCACCAAATCTGCTTTCGACCGCAATGGAAGCAAGTATTTCCGATAAGAAGGCAACACATGCTCTTTCCACTGGTAGGCTATGCTTTCTTGACTGTAACCACGTTCATGGTAATCGCGGTTTAATCGTCTTTGATAGGCAATCGACTCGTCAGCTTCAATGAATATGCGTAAATCGCACAAGTCGCAGATTTCGTCGTAATGAAAAACAAAAAGTCCTTCTAAAACCATTATGGATGCTGGCTTGAGGGTTAAAATCCCGGGTGTTTTATCCGGATTATTGAACGTGTACTCTTGCTTTTTAACCTCAACTCCTTGAATCAGGGTATGTATGTCTTTGTAAAATAGCTCGCGGTCAATGGAAGTAGGTAAATCAAAATTAGTTTCTCCGTTCGCATCCCGGGCTTGTTTTTCTCTTGGATGGTAATAATGATCCTGAGATACAACTGTGATTTGTTCAGAACGAAAGGCGGAGGCTAAATCATGCAAAAAAGAGGTTTTGCCACTTGCGCTTCCGCCTGTAATTCCTATTATATAAGGCTTTCCCCTCATATTTACTTCATTTTCCAGTCGTTCAGGTAACCGGTGTGGAAATCGCCGGCGATGAAGTTGGGGTCTTTCATCATCTGAAGATGGAAAGGAATGGTAGTTTGAATTCCTTCGATTACAAATTCGCTTAATGCTCGTTCCATGGTTGCAATTGCTTCAGTTCTGGTTTGAGCAACTGATATAAGCTTGGCAATCATGGAGTCGTAAAACGGAGGTATGGTATAACCGCTGTAGATATGTGTATCAACTCGCACTCCATGACCTCCGGGAAGATGTAGCGTGGTGATTTTTCCTGGACTTGGACGGAAATCATTATAGGGATCTTCCGCGTTTATGCGACATTCAATCGCAACCATGTTAGGAATATAATTTTTGCCAGAAATTGGCACACCGGTAGCAACTTTAATCTGTTCTTTAATCAAATCGTAGTCAATAACTTCTTCAGTAACCGGATGTTCTACCTGAATTCGGGTATTCATCTCCATAAAGTAGAAGTTACGGTACTTATCTACGAGAAATTCAATCGTTCCGGCGCCTTCGTAATTAACCGCAAGAGCCCCTTTGATGGCAGCATCTCCCATTCTTTGACGTAAATCATCTGTCATAAAAGGAGAAGGAGACTCTTCAATGAGTTTCTGATGGCGACGTTGAATTGAACAATCACGCTCACTTAAATGACAAGCGCGTCCATGTTGATCACCAACAATTTGAATTTCGATGTGTCGGGGTTCTTCGATGTACTTCTCCATGTAAATGCCATCGTTGCCAAAAGAGGCCATAGCTTCTCTTCGGGCGCTGTCCCAGAGGTTTTCAAGGTCTTCTTCTTTCCAGATGATGCGCATGCCCTTGCCGCCACCGCCTGCCGTTGCCTTGATGATAACCGGATAGCCTATTTCCCGTGCACAAACTCTAGCATGATCAACCGAATCAATCAAGCCTTCAGAGCCTGGAATAACCGGAACTCCTGCTTTTTTCATCGTTTCTTTGGCGGTAGCCTTATCTCCCATTGCCCGAATTGATTCAGGAGATGGGCCAATAAATTTGATTCCATACTCCTTACAAAGCTCTGAGAACTTAGCATTCTCAGAAAGGAATCCGTAACCCGGGTGAATAGCGTCTGCATTGGTAATCTCGGCAGCAGACAATATGCGGGGAATGTTGAGATAGGAGTCAGCACTTTTAGGAGGGCCGATACAAACTGCCTCATCGGCAAATCGAACATGGAGGCTTTCTCTGTCAGCAGTCGAGTAAACTGCTACTGTTTTAATTCCCATCTCCCTGCAAGTACGGATGACACGCAATGCAATTTCGCCTCGGTTAGCAATAAGTATTTTTTTAAACACAGGTTTCCTTTTTGAAGGTGTGTAATGGTCTTGAAAATGAAAAAGCCGGCAGAACTTTGTTCTGTCCGGCTTTAGAAATCTGTTGGATTAAGCAGGGTCAATCAGGAAAAGTGGCTGATCATACTCTACAGGAGAAGCATTCTCTACCAACACTTTTACAATTTTCCCATTTATCTCTGATTCAATTTCGTTGAATAGTTTCATCGCTTCAATGATGCAAACGACTTGACCCTTTTGAATATCGTCACCTACTTTTACAAAAGCCTCTTTATCTGGGCCAGGTGTGCGATAAAACGTTCCAATCATGGGACTTTTAACCATAATGTAACGGGATTCATCGGCATGTGAAGGTGCTTTGGGAGTTTCCGCCACTGGAACAGGTGTTGCTACCACTGGAGCAGGTGAAGCCGAGGCTACCTGAACGGTTTGAGGCACCATAGACGGAACTGAAACCAACTGATGTTCAATAGAACGTTCTGCTTTGATTACCAGTTTGAAGCCTTCTTTTTCCAATTCAACTTCCGTTACGCCAGATTTGGCAACGAAGCGAATGAGGTCTTGTATTTCTTTAATATCCATGGTTGGATTATTTAACTCGTTCTACGTAATCTCCGGATTCAGTGTCAATCTTAATATTCTCATCAACATTGACAAACAAAGGTACCATTACGGTTGCGCCACTTTCGACCGTTGCCGGTTTCAAAGTATTGCCTGAAGCCGTATCGCCTTTCATGCCTGGTTCGGTATAAGTAACCTTCATTACTACCGTTGGTTTCAGCCTTACTATTAAAGGTCGCTCTTCTTCAGCATGAACCATTACTTCAACTTCAGCACCATCCATCAGGAATTGAGGCGCGTTGATGATGTGCTTTTCCACAGAAATCTGCTCAAAGGTATTCATGTCCATCATGTTGTAACCAAGTTCATCTTTGTAAAGAAACTGGTAAGGACGTGTCTCAACTCTTACCGGACTGATTTTCGCGCCTGAAGGAAAAGTGTTTTCCAGTACTCGACCGGTAGTTAAACTTTTCAACCTCGTTCTTACGAAAGCAGCTCCTTTTCCTGGTTTGACATGCTGAAACTCAATGATGCTGAAAAGATCATGGTTAAAGTCAATACACATTCCGTTTTTAATATCAGCAGTTGTTGCCATACACTTGCAAATTAAGGACTATCGGATTTAGAATTATCAATATTAAAAAAAATCAGTACGCCCATTTTACATAAACTGCTCCCCAGGTAAATCCACCTCCGAAAGCACAAAGTACAAGGTTGTCTCCTTTTTTGAGCTGGTCTCTCCATTCAAACAAACACAAGGGAATTGTTCCGTTTGTGGTATTCCCGTATTTGTGAATATTAACCATGGTTTTTTCTTCTGAAATACCTGTACGCTCACGAGTAGCGTCAATAATTCGTTTGTTTGCTTGATGAGGAACTAACCAAGCTACGTTATCAGGAGTTAACTGATTCCGCTCCATCAATTCGGCTGCTGTTTCAGCCATATTAGTTACCGCAAATTTGAAAACAGTCTTTCCGTCCTGCCAAACATAATGCTCATGAGCATCAATAGTTTCGTGCGTAGCGGGTTTAAACGACCCTCCTGCGGTCTGAAAAAGGTAATGACGCCCTTCTCCATTTGAACGTAAAATAGCATCCACAACGCCATAACCTTCGGTATTTGGTTCAAGCAAAACAGCACCACCGCCATCGCCGAATATGATGCAGGTATTACGATCATCAAAGTTAAGAATGGAGGACATCTTATCTGCTCCTACAATAATCACCTTTTTATACATCCCGGACTCTATGAACTTAGCGCCGGTGGTCAAGGCAAAAATGAATCCCGAACATGCGGCACTAATGTCGTAACCAGCAGCATTGACCAAACCTATTTTATCAGAAATAACATTTGCTGTTGATGGAAACAAATGATCGGGGGTAGCTGTAGCACAGATGATTAACTCGATCTCCTCTGGCTTCGTTTTAGTTTCTTCAAGTAATCGACGAACCGATTCAAGTCCTATATCGGAAGTTGCCATTCCAGGCTTCGTCCAAATTCTACGTTCTTTTATTCCTGTTCGAGAAGTAATCCACTCGTCGGTGGTATCTACCAGCTTTTCAAGATCATGATTAGTCATAATCTCGTCCGGCACCCAGGCATAAATGCCGGTAATTGCAGCCGTAATTTTTGAACTCATGGAATTGGGGTTATGAAAATGCTTGACGAATGCGCTCTGAAATATCAGACTGGCACAAAGCCGCAGCATGTTTTAGCATGTTTTTGATGGCCTTGGCATTGGAAATACCGTGACCAATAAGCACTGGTTTATTTAGCCCAAGGATGGGGCTTCCACCATAATCTTCGTAGTTGAATAAGTTGAAAAAGGCATCTTCTATGCGTCTTCTTTTGATCAGAACAAAGAATGATTCAGCCATTTTCAACAACACATTACCGGTAAAGCCGTCTGTTATAATAACATCTGCTTTTTCATTAAAAAGGTCTCTCCCTTCTAAATTTCCGACAAAGTTCAAAGTACCTAACTCCTTCAACATTTTATGGGCAGCCATGGTAAGCAGATTTCCTTTCTCTTCTTCTTCACCAATATTCATCAACCCGACTTTTGGGTTAGGAATATCCATTAAATGTTGGGCATATAAGCTTCCGAGAATGCCAAATTGCATGAGAACGTCGGCTCTGCAATCTGCATTTGCTCCAACATCAAGAAGAAGGCCGTAGCCTCCTTTTTCTTTTGGTATCATTGAAGCGATACATGGCCGAATAACACCGGGGATTGTTTTGACGGAGTACATGCCTCCTACCAGCATAGCACCAGTGTTTCCTGCACCTGAGAAGGCGTCAATACTGCCTTCCTTGAGGGCACCGAATCCTTTAACAATCGAGGATTGTTTGTATTGCGTAATCGCTTTAGTAGGATGTTCGCCCATAGGAATAGCCTCTGGGCAATCGATTAGTTTAATTCTATTTCTGGCAGGATGCTCTTCCGGAAACGCCCCTTCCAATACAGATAAACTGCCGAAAAGGGTGAAGTTCACCGATTCCGGCAGTTCATTCAGGGCAAGCATTACTCCGGCCAGAGTTTCATCGGGAGCAAAATCTCCTCCCATAATATCAAGGCCGATGTTCACTATTTCCCTTTTTATCAGGCAGTTACTGCCTTGTCGATAACAACTTTACCCTTATAGTACATTTTACCTTCGAACCAATGGGCGCGGTGATAAAGGTGTGGCTGTCCGGTTGTTGGGCAAATAGCTACTGTTGGAGCAGTAGTATTGTAATGAGTTCTGCGCTTACGCTTGCGTGCCTTGGAGTGGCGGTGTTTAGGATTCGGCATGGTACTAGTCGAATTAAGATTTTAATTTTTTTAAAGCATCCCAGCGGGGATCGGTTACAGGTTCTTCCTCTTCTTCTAGTTCCGGAATCTCGTCCTCAATATAATCATCAAATTGACGACCGCATTCAGGAATCCGATTTTCTCCGCAAACCACCCGAAGTGGAAGTTGAAGACTGGCCAGCTCGTATAGAAACTGAGCCATATTAAAAGAAATGGAAGACTCAGGCAAATACATTACCTCGTCTGTGCTATTATCCGGATTGCCAAATTTTATCAGCAATAGTTCAGTAACATCGACTGGCAACGACAGTGTATCCAAACAACGATCACAGGGTAGATGGATTTCACCATTAAGATGTAATTTAAAGTTCATCCCTGTTTCCGACTTGTCAAGTACAGCTTCTGCCTTAAGCTTTCCTTTTTCTATCAGTGCATTTTCAAAAAGAGCAAAGAACGACGAATCAATTTCGTAGCTGAAGTCATGAACGCCTGCCTTTAGGCCGACAAAACGGATGTCGTATTCTCTAAGCGGATCTTTCATAGCTTCCGGCTCTTAATCAAGAGCGCAAAAGTAGTGAAACTACGGGATTGAGAAAAACTCAATTTACATATTACTGCTCTTCTCCCTTAGTTTTTTGCTCTTTTGCTCGTCTTGGTTGAGGTTCGAGGGCCTTTTCCGAAAGTTTTTGATACAAACTCCTTGTCCGGAAGATATCGACCGCTGCGTATAGAGCACTTAAAAAGGAATCTGGTCTTGCTTTTCCCTGACCGGCGATGTCGTAGCCGGTTCCATGATCAGGGGAGGTCCTGACTATAGGTAATCCTGCAGTGAAATTGATTCCCTCGTCCATTACCAATGCTTTAAACGGTATTAAGCCCTGGTCGTGGTACATGGCTACTACAGCATCGAAGCGGCGAAAACTGCCATTGCCAAAAAAGCCATCTGCTGGAAATGGGCCAAAAGCCAAAACTCCTTTTTTCCTTGCATCATCTATGGCTGGAGCAATGATTTCTTGCTCTTCTTTACCTAGTAATCCCTGGTCTCCGGCATGTGGATTTAATCCTAAAACAGCAATTTTTGGTTTAGGTATTGCAAAATCTTGGATTAAGGTGTCCTGAAGACGTGTAATTACTGAACTGATTCTCTGACTACTTAAATTTCCAGCTACTTGCTGTACCGGGACGTGTCCGGTCACTAAAGCCACTTTTAGGTGGTCGCTGACCATCAACATTAAACTATCGCTGTCGAAGGCTTTTGCTAAGTATTCGGTATGGCCGGGATAAGGAAAGTGCTCTCCTTGAATGCTGTGTTTATCGATAGGCGCCGTTACAAGAACGTCTATTTTACCTGCTTTTAAATCAGCTACTGCTGCTTCCAAGCTTTTAAAAGCATACATTCCACCTTGTTGGGTTGCTTTTCCTGGATTGATAACGACCTCTTCATCCCAAACCGTTACCAAGTTAGGCTTTCTAGAATGTGCGTCATCAGCATTCTTAATCACGTGAAGCTGAAAATCCTGTAATCCACAAGTCTTTCGATAGAATGAAGCAAGTTTCACGCTTCCATAAACAATTGGGCAAAAAAGATTACTTAGTCGAGTGTCTTGCAGGGATTTCAAGATGACTTCCATCCCAATTCCATTAAGGTCCCCAACCGAAATACCGACTTTTACTTTGGGTAATCCGGTACTCATCCAGCAATGCTTTTAAAGTATTGGTAAAGCAACCTCACCCCTACTCCTGTTCCTCCTTTTCCTTTATAACCTCCATCAGACTCTAAAAAAGCAGGGCCGGCAATGTCTAGGTGAATCCAAGGGTATGAAGTGAATTTTTCCAGAAACTTACCTGCTGTAATTGCGCCGGCATATTTTCCACCAATGTTTTTCATATCTGCGATATCAGACTTAATCAAATCTGCATAATCGTCCCAGAATGGAAGTTCAGCCAATCGTTCGTGAACCATGTCTCCTGCTGACTTTAAGGACTGTAGCTGATATTCCTCAGCAGTACCCATGCAGGCGGTAGCATTAACTCCAAATGCCATAACGGCAGCTCCGGTAAGCGTTGCCAAATCAATAACCAATTCAGGTTCATAGCGTTTTGCATAATGTAAGGCATCGCCAAGTATCAACCGGCCTTCAGCATCGGTATTAAGCACTTCTACCGTCAGGCCAGAAGCCATGGTAATAACATCACCAGGCGTGTAGGCATCTAACCCCGGTCTGTTATCTGTGCTGGGAATTAAACCAACTACATGAACTGGAACTTCGTTTTTGGCAAGAGCATACAGAGTGCCGACAACTGCAGCACCTCCAGCCATATCGCATTTCATAGAATCCATGCTTCCGGGAGTTGGTTTCAGGCTAAGACCACCTGTATCGTACACTAATCCTTTACCAACAAGTACAAAAGGCTTACTATTTACTGGCTTCTCTGGCTTCCACTCTAAAATATTAAAGGTTGGCGGTTGGATACTGCCTTTGTTGACCGCCAAAAGGCCGCCCATTTTCAAGGCTTCAATTTTTGATTTATTGAGTGTTTCAACTGAAAATCCAGCTTCTTTTCCAAGATTTTTCATCTCCTCAGAAAACTGGGTAGCATTAAGAAATGATTGAGGTTCGTTGACCAAATCTCGGGTATAACTTACTGCCTTAATCAGTTGCTTCAAATCTTGCACGTCTTTTTCAGTTACAGCAAGACTTGCCTCAATCCAAACTTTCTCTAAAGAGTTTCTAAGTTTTTCAGCGTCGGATTTATACTTCAGAAATTGATAACTTCCTAAAAGCAATCCTTCAACAAGAGCCAGAAAGCAACCTGCTTCTGTATTGCAAAGTATAAAACCCAGTTCTTTGACCTTAATCTGGTTGAGTTTTTTACCTAACCGGTGTCCGAGATTTCGGGCAGCTTCAAGACTCTGAGCAGGATTTTTCTTTACTTCCGGCCTTACTGCATGCAGTTGATAAGAAAAACGGTTGATGCTTACTAAGGACTCTTCCTTAGTAAACTGATCAGCAATCCATTCTAATTCTTCGGGAGAGAACCAACCTGTGGGCAAATTAGATGCAACATCGGTCACGAAGACACGGTCTGCTTGGTCTGGTATGGTAGAAGTGTATTTAAGTTTTGGGTACATATAAGTGCGAATTTACAGAGCTCCCCGTAGGAATGTAGTATTCTTGCAAGGTGAAAGGAGCTGTAAGACCGAAAAAAGCACTCGGACAACATTTTTTAGTTGACCGTAGCATTGCAATAAGAATAGCTGATACGCTTACAGGCTTTGGTGGATATGATAAAATTCTTGAAGTAGGACCTGGAACAGGAATGCTAACAGAGCATTTGATTGTAAAACCATGGAAGTTGTACTTGAGTGAGGTGGACGAAGAATCGGTTCGATACCTTTCTCAGCAGCCACAATTCAGCTATCTAAAACAAGTAGGCGATTTTCTAAAAATTGATTTACAGAAGTTTTCCGAAGGAACGCCTTTTGGTCTTATTGGAAACTACCCTTACAACATCAGCACTGAGATTGTCTTTAGAATGATTGAGAATAGGCATCTTATTCCTGAGATGGCCGGAATGTTCCAAAAAGAAGTAGCAAAAAGACTTAGTGAAGGCCCAGGAAGTAAGGAATACGGCATTACCGGTGTCATAACTCAAGCATTCTATGAAGCCGAGTATTTATTTACGGTTCAGGAGGATGCCTTTAATCCACCACCCAAAGTAAAAAGTGGGGTAGTTAGGTTTACACGAAGAGAAAAACCGCTTACCGAGGATCCTCACGGCTTTTCAAGAGTTGTGAAAACTGCTTTTAATCAACGTAGAAAGGTACTCAGCAATGCACTGAAGCCTTTGCTTAATGGAAGAAGTGGAGCAGATATGCCCTATCATCAATTAAGGGCTGAACAACTGAGCATTGCTCAATTTGAAGAGTTAAGAATTTGGTTATTGGGCACTGGCTCACATTCGCCAACCAAGGGATAAAATATTAGAAAACATTCCCTCGGTTCTGTCCCCTATGTGGGTCATGGCATAATCCACCTGAAAAGCTCCCAACCTGATTCCAGCACCGAGTGAAGGAGTAAAATCAATTTCTCCTGAAAGAGCATCTTTGCCTAATCTGGCGATGCCAGCACGAGCAAAAAATCTTTTTTCGTAGCCTACTTCTAATCCTAATGAAGGCACTAAACTTCCAAAATCGGTGGTTAAAAGTTCATTTCTTCTACCATCTGTGAGCAAGGCCATGGCTAACTCCATGTTCAAAGACCATGAAGCATTGAATTGAATCATTCTGCTAATACCGGCATGGAGAGACGGCAAGGCTATTTCCAAATTTCCTTGCGGGAATAAATTTCCGGCTTTTTCAAGTCCACTTTGTAGTGCTGAACGGTTAAAAGTCCATAAGCTAAAGGTTGAGGTCGCATTTCTCAACGCTATACCCAGGCGATACTTTCCAATATTCCTAACACCACCGAGGTCAAACCCAAGACCGAAAGCCTGAGCGAAAGGTCCGATTTGCCGATAAATTAATTTAGTACTTACCCCCAATGACCAATTTTTTACCCTTTTCGCATATCCAAGAAAAAGCGCATAGTCAGCCGCTGAAAAAGTGCTGATATTGTTGTAGTTGATGTTACCGTTGGGGTCATACAAATTAAGGGTGTTGGGGATATCGTCGATACCGAGGCGTATCAACCCAATGGAAAACGTTTCTTTTGGCCTTTGCAGGCTGAAAGCAAGTGCGTCATAAACTGCAGCTCCAGCGAAATACTCGGCATGCAAGGCATTTGCGCGGTATTTTGTTGAAGAATCTGCAGTTAACCCCGGATTATAAAACAAGCTAAAGGCCTGATTTCCCTGGCTCAGCCCTGCCTGTCCCATAGCCATTGCTCTTGCATCGGCACCTATAGCCAGAAAATCGTTGCTGTATTTAGCGGTCTGCCCCCACCCTGTGCAGGCAATTGAAACGAGTAAAAATGATAGAATTCCAAATTTGATTTTCATGGATGAGTACAAACGTAAGAGGCATTTATTATTGCCTCTGCATTTAAGCTATTATTTTCGCGAACTAATTAAAATTCGCTATGAATTTCGTTGATGAACTACGCTGGAGGGGAATGTTACATGACTTTATGCCCGGAACCGAGGAATACTTGAAACAAGGTATGGCGATTGGTTATATTGGTTTTGACCCTTCCTCAGACTCTTTGGGAGTAGGGAATCTCGTACAAATCATGACGTTACTTCACTTCCAAAGATGCGGTCATAAGCCGATTGTATTGGTAGGTGGTGCTACCGGAATGGTAGGTGACCCAAGCTTTAAAAATGCAGAGCGAAACTTGCTTTCAGAAGATATCCTTGCTCACAATCTTAGCTGTGTAAAGGCTCAACTAGAGCGCTTTCTCGACTTTTCAGATTCAGCCAATGGTGCAGTGATGGTCAATAACCACGATTGGTTCAAAAACTTTAGCTTTCTTGGATTCATAAGGGATGTTGGAAAACACATCACCGTGAGCTACATGATGTCAAAGGATTCTGTAAAAAGCCGGCTTGAAAGTGGACTTTCATTCACCGAATTCTCTTATCAACTTATTCAGGGTTACGACTTCGTCCATCTTTGGAATCAATACCAATGTAGGCTACAAATGGGCGGATCCGATCAATGGGGGAACATTACAACCGGGACTGAATTAATTCGCAGATTAGAAGGCGGACACGCTTTCGCGTTAACTACGCCTCTGATTACCAAGGCTGATGGAACCAAATTCGGAAAAACCGAAAGTGGAAACGTTTGGTTAGATCCGGCTAAAACAACTCCTTACCAGTTTTACCAATTCTGGTTAAATGCAGCCGATTCAGATGCAGGCAAGTACTTGAAAATCTTTAGTACAAAAGGAAGGGAAGAAATTGAATCATTAATCTCGCAACATGAATCAGCACCTCATGAACGTGTTTTACAAAAGGTACTTGCTGAAGACATTACCGAAAGAGTACATGGTGCAAAAGCCCTGGATAAGTCGAAAAGAATGACTCAGGTATTGTTTGGGATGAAGTACGAAGACATGCACCAGGAAAATGCTGAAACTCTTCAAGCTGTTGCCGAAGAACTTGGCTGTAAACCAATACCGGTTAGTGAGGCCAGCAGCCTTAAACTTATTGATTTAGTAGTGGATTATGCTGAATTGTTAGAATCGAAGTCTGAAGCGAAAAAAATGATTAAAAACAATGGGCTTTCGATTGCAGGTAGAAAAATAACATCCGATCAGGAAGTACTGAATCTTGAAACTGATACGCTTCATCAAGGCAAATTCCTATTTATTTCAAAAGGGAAAACCAGAAAAATTCTTCAGATTCAATAATTGTTGAAAGCTGAAAGTGAATTCATGGCGAAGCCTTTTCAGTAACATTGCACATGGAAATGCGTCAAACTATTCAAATTCGCTGGTCCGATCTTGACCCTAATGGTCATGTAAGACACAGTGTTTACTATGATTATTGTTCTCAACTCCGGATGGACATGATGGCGGAGGCAGGATTAACGGTTCAGGACATGATGAAACAAGGTTTTGGGCCTGTTATCTTTCGGGAAGAAGCAATATTTAGAAGAGAAATACATCTTCATGAGATTGTTACCTTGGATGTTAAAGTTGCAGCATTAAGGCATGATGCGAGTCGATGGACAATGCGGCAAGAATTCCGAAATCAGCCAGAGCAAGAATTGAAAGCGATAGTAACTATTGAAGGGGCATGGTTAGATTTAAAACATCGAAAGCTTATCGATAAAGTACCTGCTACTGTACTTGCTCTATTGGACTTGTTTCAACGTACCGATGATTTTGCATGGCTTGATTAAACTCGATTTTAACCAAATAAAAAAAGCGAGCCTTTTGGGCTCGCTTTTTTACTTATAGATTGTTGTTTAACCTTCAAGTGCTGCAACACCACCTGCGATCTCTGAAATTTCTTTCGTAATCGCTGCTTGGCGGGCACGGTTGTATTGAAGCTTTAACTGCTTCAATAAATCTCCTGCGTTCTCTGTTGCTTTATCCATCGAGGTCATACGCGCACCATGTTCTGAGGCATTGGTGTCGAGCATATAACGATGGAACTGGATTTTTAGGTATGAAGGAATTAAAGAACGGATAATGTAAGCTTGATCAGGTTCCATCAGATAATCTGCTTTCGAACCTTTTTTGACTTCGACTTGCGTAGAAACTAATGGTAAGAATTGTTGACCCTGCGGAATTTGAACTACTGCATTCTTAAACTCGCTGAAAACCACTTCAATAACATCAAACTCACCAGCAATAAAACGCTGCATAAGCGATTCACTAATGGCGGAAGTTTGCTGAAATGAAAAGGCTTTAGAGAAAATTCCAAGGTACTGGGATTCCAATTTAATTCCTTCGAACTTACGAAAAGCATCAGCAGACTTCTTGCCCAATGCCATTACAGTAACCTGACCTTTAGACTTTTGCTCAGCATACTTTTCATTAATAAGCTGACGGGCAGTTTTATACAGATTCATGTTAAATCCACCGCAAAGTCCTTTATCTGAAGACATTACCACTACTAAAATTTTTTCAGCAGGGCGTTGAACGCCTAATTCAAGCTCTATATCACCAGTTAGATTGGCTTGTACATTACCAATAACCTCTTTTAATTTGGCAGTATATGGACGAATTTGAACAATGGCGCTCTGAGCTTTACGCAGCTTGGAAGCAGAAACCATCTTCATGGCTTTAGTTATCTGCTGGGTCGAATTGATTGAGGCTATCCGGCCGCGTACTTCCTTGAGTCCTGACATAGAATTAAGCTTTAAATCTAGCTTTCACAACACTGGCGGCTTCAATCAGCTTATCAGTTAGATCATCAGAAATTTTACCTGCCTTAAGCGCTTTTAACACATCCGCATGGTTTATTTCCATATAATCTAAATAAGCTTTTTCGAATTCCTTAATCTTGTTTAATGGAACATCAAGCAAAGCTCCTTTAGTACCAAGGTAGATTATAGCAACTTGTTTTTCAACTGTAAATGGAGAATACTGAGGCTGTTTCAAAATTTCTACGTTACGAGCACCCTTATCAAGAACTGCTTTGGTAGCAGCGTCGAGATCAGAACCGAATTTCGAAAATGCCTCTAGTTCGCGGTACTGAGCTTGATCTAATTTAAGAGTACCGGCAACCTTCTTCATCGACTTAATTTGAGCATTTCCACCCACACGTGATACAGAAATACCTACGTTAATTGCGGGTCGAACACCGGAGTTGAACAGGTTTGATTCAAGGAAAATCTGACCGTCGGTAATTGAAATTACGTTAGTAGGGATATAAGCAGAAACGTCACCAGCTTGTGTTTCAATTATTGGAAGAGCAGTTAATGATCCACCACCTTTAACTTTCCCTTTTAACGACTCAGGTAAGTCGTTCATATTAGCAACAATGTCCTGATTGTAGTTCAACTTACACGCACGCTCTAACAAGCGGCTATGAAGGTAGAAAACATCGCCGGGATAAGCTTCACGGCCAGGTGGACGACGGAGAAGCAATGAAACTTCACGGTAAGCTACAGCTTGCTTCGACAAGTCATCATAAACAATAAGTGCTGGACGACCAGTATCACGGAAATACTCTCCTATTGCAGCTCCTGCCATAGGCGCGTAGAACTGAAGAGGAGCAGGATCTGATGCCGTTGCAGTAACAACTACCGTATAAGGCATAGCACCGCGATCTTCCAGAGTTTTAACGATGTTGGCAACCGTAGAAGCTTTCTGCCCTATTGCTACATAGATGCAGTAAACAGGCTCACCGCGATCATAAAACTCACGCTGATTCAAAATAGTATCGATGGCAATAGCAGTTTTACCTGTTTGGCGGTCACCGATGATTAGCTCACGTTGTCCACGTCCAACAGGAATCATGGAGTCAATCGCCTTAATACCGGTTTGAAGTGGCTCATGAACCGGCTGACGGAAAATTACTCCAGGAGCTTTACGTTCAATAGGCATTTCATAAAGCTCACCTGAAAGTGGCCCTTTACCATCGATAGGCTCGCCGAGGGTATTAACTACCCTGCCTAACATGCCCTCTCCTACTTTAATAGAAGCAATAAGACCAGTACGCTTTGCGGTATCACCTTCTTTAATTCCTTCAGACCGTCCAAGCAACACTGCTCCAACATTGTCTTCTTCAAGGTTTAAAACAACTGCTCGAGTACCATTGCTAAATTCAATCAGCTCTCCAGCTTGAACTTTTGACAAGCCATAAATACGTGCGATTCCATCTCCTACTTGGAGAACAGTACCAACTTCTTCGATTTCGGTTTCGGTTGAAAAACCTGACAGTTGCTGGCGGAGAATCGCTGAGATTTCGTCCGGTTTAACTTGTGCCATATTAGGGTGAAAAATTTACTAGTTGACGAGTTTCTGACGGATTTCATTTAAGCCAGTCCGTAAACTGGCATCGATTTGATTATCTGCAACACGTAATACAAAACCTCCAATTAAATCAAGATTAGATTTAGAAGTTAAGATTACTTGCTTGTTTAGAGATTTCTCGAGTGCTAATTTGAGTTTCGAATTGTTTTCATCACTCATATCAATGGCACTCGTTACAGTTGCCTTTACAATTCCCATTTTCTCATGGTAATATTCATCCATCAACCAAGCAATTTCAGGAAGTAAGTGCTCACGCCTTTTTTCGACAATCAGTTGCAAATACATCATGCTGATTTCATTGAATTGCTTACCAAAAGCCAAATCTAGAACCTTAACTTTCAGATGAGCAGGTACAACCGGGCTTTTAAGCATCGATTGCAATGCTTTATTAGCCTTAATCGTTTGGCTTAAATCTGAAAAGTCATTGAACACCTCTTGCAGTTTACCCTTTTCTACTGCAAGATCAAAAAGTGACTTGGCGTAACGGCCGGCGACTTTAAAGTCTTTCATTCCGGTCTTAGTTCAATTTAATGTCTTCGAGCAGACTGTCAACTAACTTCTGTTGTGCAGCTTTATCATTCAACTGCTGGCGAAGTAATTTCTCAGCAATATCTACAGATAGTTCTGCAACCATGTTTTTCATTTCTGAACGGAGTGCAGCACGTTCAGCATCGAGCTTTCGATTGGCGTCTTCCATCATTCTTTGAGCAACTTCTTCTGCTTTTGCTTTCTCTTTTGCTAGGTAGGCTTCAGCATTTTTCTTTGCTTCTTGAAGAATAATTTCACCTTGGGCGCGGGCTTCAGTTAATAATCGGTTATTATCAGCCTTTACCGATTCCATTTCCTTACGAGCATCTTCTGCTTGTCTGATGGCTGTCTCGATGCTCTTTTCGCGATCTTGAACAGCCTTAAGAATCGGTTTCCAAGCAAATTTGCCTAGGATGAAAACCAGTACTAAAAAGGTGATGGTCTGCCAAAAAATCAGACCAATTCCGGGATTTAACAGTTCCATAGATTTTCGTGTGAGTTTAAACACTTTCGGTCAGGGCTTTTCACCAACCGTGAAAAGCCTGACCGTAGTTCTTTTTAGACTTAGCCTTTGAAAGAGATGAGCAAACAAACAACTACACCAAAAAGGGCAACGCCTTCGATTAGTGCAGATGCGATAATCATCGCAGTCTGGATTTTGTTAGTAGCCTCAGGCTGACGAGCAATGGCTTCCATTGCACTGCCGCCGATGCGACCAATACCAAGACCGGCTCCAAGAGCTACTAGACCAGCGCCGATACCGGCACCCATGATGGCGAAGCCCATGTCAAGAAGAAGAGTGTTCAACATATGAAAATTGATTAAGGGTTTTTTAGTGATGATGTTCTTCAACTGCTCCTCCAATATACATGGCGCTAAGCAGAGTAAAAACATAAGCTTGAAGAAATGCAACAAGCAATTCTAGAAAGTTCATGAATACCGAGAATGCAACCGATACCGGCCCTACTGCAAAACTCTTGAAGATGAAGATGAGGCCCAAAAGACTTAAGATGATGATGTGGCCAGCCGTGATGTTGGCAAACAAACGAATCATCAGTGAGAAAGGCTTGGTAAAGATTCCGATAATTTCTACCGGAACCATAATCGGGTACAACCAAAGTGGTACTCCGGGAGGGGTGAAAATGTGTGCCCAGTAATACTTCTTAGCACTGAAAAGCGTAATAAGTAAGGTTGCCAATGATAGAACTAAGGTAACGGCTATGTTTCCAGTGAGATTTGCCCCTCCTGGTATCAAGCCTAATAAATTATTGACCCAAATAAAGAAGAATACTGTTAGAAGATAGGGTACAAATTTGTCGGCACCATGGCTGATGTTTGCTCTAGCAATTTCGTCACGTACAAACAATACAAGGGGCTCCATGAAACCACGTATTCCAGAAGGAACTAATGACCTTCCATAACCTTTAGCAACAGTCAAAAAGACTAACAACAAAATTAAAGCACTTAACAGCAAGGAAGCCACGTTCTTAGTGATGGATAAATCGATAGGATGATTAGACTCATCTCCAATTACCGCGAAATGTCCATGGGAATAATGGTATCGATCGTAGGCTGATGCCTCATTATGGAAATGGTGGAAGTTAAAAACCTCAATACCTCTGTCAGGGGTATAAAGGATAACCGGCAAATACAAAGTAGCACCATCCCAAAAATGCCATTCATGAGCATCGGAAATATGATGGAATATCATTTCTCCGATATCGAACTTTTCTTTACTCTGATTTTCGGTTTCAGAAGACGCTTTTACTGGTGTTTGTATAGCGAATAGAAGACCGGCAACTAAAAGTAGAAGGGCTCTAAAATACTTAAGTGCGTGGTTTTGAATCATTTATCTGACTATTTGGTCGGCCTCAAATGCGGCCGCAAGGTAGTCATTAAACTCCAAACCACAAAGCAGGTATAAAGTACATACAAAGAGAAAAACCAGGCTGTAAACAAAAGGTCATAACCGGTAACGAGAATTATCGCCACAGCCACCCCAATTAAGCATATCATAAAGTGAAGACCCATAGCGGATAACAAATAATTGATAGTGCTCTCTGGGTCTTTTTTCATTCCCTTCCACCCTAACCAGCCTGTCAATAAACTTAACGCAGAAAAGAAAAAAACTAAGGGAATGCTTAAAGCATGATACCAAGACATCTTTAAGAAAGAAGCAACCCAAGCAATCGAACAAACGGTTATAAGAAATAGGGAAAGTGTAAGAAGAAATCGCTTCATTTTATCTTAGATATGCTTTTTATTACCTGCCAAACTGAAATTAACACGCCCAAAAGTGCTAAAATGGCAGTAAAATAGGCTTGCTTCAATTGAAGATAAAGGTCTAACTTCCTGCCTGCCCAAACAAACAAAAGGATAATAGCAGCCATCTGAAAAACCATTCCTGCGTACTTTCCATAAGCATTGTACCGATTATCCATTAGATGATTTACTCTTACCTAAGTTATTCAACATCGTACAGGAACCAAGAAACTCAGCTCCAGATTCAACGATCAGTTTTGTAACCGTTATATCTCCTTCTATCCGAGCAGTTTTTTTTAGGTGAAGGCCTCCTCTACAGGTAACGTTACCTTTTACGATTCCTGAAAAATCAGCGGAATCACAAATCACATCTCCTTCTATCAATCCAGTTGAACCAATTGCTAATCGGCTGGCAACTGTAACAGCACCATGAATCTGACCATCAACCCGTAAATCTCCAGGCGAAGTTACTGCGCCTTCTACGAGGGTTCCATGTCCGATAATATTGAGTAGAACGCCAGATATTTCCTGATTGGGCATGTTAATAGTTTTGAAACAAAGGAGTCGGATCAACGGGGTTGCCGTTTATCCAAAGGGAAAACTGAATTCTTTTTTGGTTTGCGTATCCAATCACTTCAGTGCTTCTGACAAAGCTACCTGTTTTTTTAAGACACACTCCCAGATGTCCATAGCCAAGGAGGCTTCCGTCTGATGATTGGATGAGTAACGTCTCCCCATAACCTAGTAAATAACCAGAATAAACAACATATCCGGACTGGATTGCAAAGACTAAACTATCGGATTCTGATTTCAACCCTATGCCATGAAAAACAGGAGATTGCTGAAATTTTTGGATAATCCTTGCCTTTCTCATTGGCCAAGTGAATCCACCTTGTATAGTTCGTGTTGAATTACTTTCAGTTGAGGACATCTCAACTACCATTTTCTTCAATAAAGAATCATTTCCTTTCGACAACTCAAGCAATTCAGCATCATAAAGATTAGGGTTTACATTTTTCAATGTATCGATAGGTTTATTCATTTTCCCTGAAGTCACTTGAAGAATATTATCCAGGTACGAGGAATTTTGCATTAAAGCTAATTCCGCGGAATCAAGATTAAGCGAAAGTTGACGAAGTTGTCTTCTTAAACTTGGATCAGCATACCCCGGAATATATTCTTTTAATGGTGTGTAAACAACCAGTGAAAAGATTAAGACAATCACAGCGACTAGGGTAGTACTTAAGGCAATATAGAGGTTCAATGGCGACAATCGGAAAGAAGCGATTTCCTGTAAACTGTCATCATCAAGCACAACGAGACGATAAACTGCCCGTATTTGCCTTGATAAAAGTTCCTTTAGTTTAATACCTGCCACATCGCAATTTACAAGCTGAAATTAATAGCACCCGTATAAAAGTAAAATGGGCCGGAAGAATCCGGCCCATAAAGTTACTAAAGACGTTTTCGTAGCTTATCTGCGTACAATCACAGGAGCTACTATTTTCCCTTCAGCACAAATTACCTGAACGAAGTAAAGTCCTTCCTTCAAATCTGAAACTGAAAGTGTCTGAATAAGCTGCTGTTGGTTTCTTATTGATTCATGACGTACAATTCTACCCATTGGATCAAGAAGATAGATATCAGAAACTTTTGTTAAGCCATCAAGATTAATATTAAAAATATCAGCAGAGGGATTCGGGTAAACCTGTAAGCTATTGTTGGAGAGGTCTTTAACAGAAACTACTGAATTAACATTAACATTGGCAGTATCATTTCCAGTGTTACCATCTGCTGCAAATCCTGTAATGTAAACTCTTACTGTGAATGCGCCACCACCGGTAGGAGTCCATAAAGAGGTGAAAGTAAAATTGATCGAATCACCTGGTTGAATGGTGTTTGTTACTGTTTGTGTTGCTCTCGGAACATTGTTAACACTGTAGGCTACATCGAAATTCGAAATTGCTACAGTACCCATATTTCGAATTGTAGCGGTAATTGGTGTTGATGCAGAAATTGTTGAATTGGCTACTGGCGAAACAATTCTCCTAACACTTGCATCTGTTGAGCTAACTGGAACAACCCGAGAAGCAGTATCATTTGATACCTGAATATCACCTGTAACTCTGCTAAATAATTTAAGTACGTGTGAAGTGCCTGCTGGAACAACCCAAGGGGTAGTAAAAGTAACTTGAACAGAGTCACCGGCATTGAGTGGCCCAGGAACTGTTTGCGCTACTACAGCTCCGTTGTTCACATTGTAACCAACAGCGATATTAGAAAGAGGCGCAGTTCCATAATTTCTTAACCAACCTCGAACAATCTGAGTACTTCCGGAATTTACCGCTCCAGCCGGGGCTGAAATTCTAGAAAAACCAGCATCTGTGGTTTGAACTGCTCCCGAAACGTTAACAATGATGGTATCGCTTTTTGTACAGTTACCATCACTTACAGTAAGTATAAATGGATATACACCTGCAGTTGCAAAAGGGCCTACTATTGCAGTATCGGTAGTTGTAGGAGGAACGGTATTCCAACTTATATTCCAAGCACCACCACCAGAAAAAGTCATACCAGCGTTAGCAGAACCGATAGACTGAACATCGGTAGCAGACGATAATACCCAATCACTAGCGGAATTAGTATCGCTGTTTTTCCTTATCACCCCAGCTCTACCACTTGAGCCTGGAATGGTTCCACTCCAGTCAATCGCAGATACTCCAGAAACACCTACGATATTAAAAGAGTTAGTTGCGACAACATCCGCTATAGTCTGATCTGGTTTTCTAAGAATAAACCCAGCTGCACTTCCAGAAGATAGTCCTCCGTTGGTGCCACCAGTATTGAAGTAAAGGTTGGCAGGTGAATCGGTACCAGTTCCAAGGTGCAAGATAACCTGACCACCTCCAGGAACTATAGTGCCAGCAGGTAGGGTATAGGTTCTCGGAGATACGCCAACTTGCTCATATACGTATCCACCTATATCAAATTGACCGCTACCTAAGTTCGAGATTTCTACAAAATCGGCGTCCGTGCCTATTACAAAAGCCGGATACGTTGGGGTGCTTCCGGTTCCAGTTTTAAACAACGTAATTTCCGTAAACTTAATCTTGGGCTCATTATAAGAGGCAACTAATGTTGCAGTTAGACCAGTATTAATATTCTGATCAGGCCCAGCACTTACAATAATTTTATCATCGGTATAAGTAAACGAAAGCGAAGTGTCAGTTAATCCGTTGTTTGAGATGGCTGCTACCTTATAATAAACCATAGTATTAGGAGAACCTGGGGGAATAGTACCTGTCCAACGGTTTGTAGTGGCATTCAAGGTCATTGGGGCAACAGTAAACGGACCTGTAGCACTACCAGCAAGGTTATAGAGAACATTAACAGTTTGAATCGGTGCTAATTGTGTGATACTTGCCTCAACCGTTCTAGGCATTAAAGAACACGTATCTCGTAAATCAACAACCGAAGTAATTACCGGATTTAGTGGTTGCCAAATTTCGATATTATCAAAGGCGAAACCATCATCTTGAGTAAATGCATCGGCAGCGAAAGCTATTCTCAAACGTGCATTGGATTGATTACCAAGTTCTGGTAAAGACCGTTCTGCCACTACCCATGCTCCAGAACCATTGGTTCCATTACCAGACCAAGCAAAAGTTCCTCCATTAGTAAGGAACTGATTAACGGTTCCAACACCGGCTCCCCCTAACATAGCATTGTTATTATACCAATTGATGCTTCTAAATTCATTTACCGAACCCAAAGGAAACCATGTAGCTCCTCCATCAGTTGAACCTTGCAGAACTGCACCATCGCTATTAAACTGAGAATTCCAGAATATGTTCAATCGAATTCTAGGATTCGGAAGAGTTGATAGGTTCAAGCATGGAGAGGTAACAAAAGAGCGCTCATTAGCATTGTAAGAACCTGACAAATTAGTTACGTATGATTGAGTACCATTGGGAGCAGGAGTATTAATTACCGTTTTAGCGGGAGTACCCAAAGCCCATGAATTAAAAATACCTCCTGATATCCAACCACCATTTCCAGTTTCAAAATTTTGAGTGTATGGAAAGGTTGAAATTGTTGATATGCTGTTTACGGTTTTCCAAAGCGTATCATTTATCGCCAAGCCATCACCGCTAGCGGTTACCTGTACTCTAATATCGTATGCACCTGCAGCAGAGAAGTTAAAAGTTGGCGAGAGTGGATAAACAATGGTATCGCCTGGGTTAATTGTGGTGGCAATTACTGTATTCTGAACAGTACCACCATTTACCTGATAACTCACTGTAAAGTTTGAAACCGATGACGTACCACGATTCAAAACAGCAACCTTAATGGTATCGTTTCCTAAACCGCAACCGGATAAAGGAGAAACTATTTGATGAATACCGAGATCAACAGGTGAAACAGTAAATTCGTAGGCACCTGGGTCAGGAGTAGTAGCACTTCTTGCTGCTCCCGTAATATCGTCTGTTACATAAGCAAACGACTGGCCTATGTTGTTTATCGACGCAGTTGTAGGTATTGGAAAAGCTTGGTTGATAAATGCAGGATTAATCAATTGAGAATTCGAATCAAATCCTCTGAAAGCAGTCCAGGTTGCTAAAGAAGTAAAATCAGTTGTACTAGCTCTAATTAGATTAGCATTCTGCGCATTATTCAGAAAGAAAACATTGTTGTCGCATTGCGTAACAGACAACAAAGTATCTGTTGAGAAATTCAATGCTCTTACACCTGTACCTAATAATGGAACTGAGGCAGAACCAGAAATCATCAAAACATTATTCTTAATTACAAGACCATCATAAGCTAAGATTGTTGAAGAACCTCCTGTCGCATTGATCAAACCATATACAGTTGTAGCAGTTGCATTGATCATGGTAATATTTAATGTATTGTTAACAATTTCCAAATAATCTGCTGGGTTTGCTGGAATTGATGTAGTTGAAAACGATGCAGTAACAGTTAACAAACGTGGTGTTGTAGAGCGAACATTGGCACTTACAACGTTATTGTAGAACAAGTTTGGAGAAGCGGAGGTGCCGTCGAAATCGCTATAAGAGAATCCACCAGAACCCAAATCTCCAGTAAGTTTATTGTTGAAAACTTTGGAACTCACCACCTTTGTAAAAGTTACACTGAATGCAGTGTTACTGGTTTGAATAGTGTTGAAGACGTTATTGGACATTTCAAAATTCAACTGGTTGCTTACCGATGCAAAAGGCGCATTGTTAACCAAAGTGAATTTGTTATTTGAAATTTTATTGCCGTTAGAAAGTCCAAAAGCAAACGCAATTCCCGGCAAGTCAATTTGGTTGTTTCCATGTCTGAACGTACAACCGGAAACAGTATTTCCGGAAGAACTGTTGATTTGAAGCAACCTATTGAGTGTACTAGCCGGAGAAGCAATAGAATCGGCAAGGAATACGCAGTTCGAAATATTGTTGTTATCTGCGTCTAGCCTTAACCTCATAGCAAATTGTTGAACTGAACCCAAGCCTGTGAAAGTTGCAGGCCTTGCAAAGGTAAGGTTACTGAAAATGAAGAAGTCTGCTCCTACTAAATCAAAACCCATTTTAGTAAGTGCTGTATCGTACGTTATTACGGCTGTTCCAGTTGAAGGGCCATTGAATGTAATTGGACTTGTTGCAGAAGCACCGGCAATTGAAGGAATTACAACTGGTCCTTCAACATAATTACCTGCAAACACATCGAACGTTACAGGACCTGCAACACCACCGCATTTCAACGCATCGATAGCGGAAGAGAAGCTACTAAAAGTCCCTCCAGTGCCTAATGTGTAATTTCCACTAAGAGGTGCGCAATAGTTAAACACTAAAGTATCATTAGAAGCAAGTACATCAGGAGCACCATTAACCGAATTAACCCAAACTCTTAAACGACCTGAACCAGAAGTAGGAAATGTTACAGAGGTTGTAAAACTAAAATTGGATACCTGCCCTTGCACATAAGAATTGTTCAGATTTTCTGTAACAACCGGATTATTATCTAATTGATAAGAAACAGAACCAGTAGTAATTACTGAATTTCCGCTGTTGCCAATCTGCACATTCACTGTTTGCGGAGATCCCGTTACAATGGGCATAACAGGCGAGATAAAGGACATTAGTCCGAGGTCAGCACCGTTAAGTGAACCAAACTCAAACTTTGTATTAGCTCGAATAGTATTTAAAGTACCATTCGTCGTCGGAGGGTTATTATCAGCATTCCACGAAAGCATTTTCGAGACATTAGTAAAATGCGTTCGATATTGGGTTGGACTCGTAAAATTGGTGATTCCAACTCCACCAAGATTAGTTTCAATAAAGACAATAAGATTTCCACCGCTATATGTAAAAGGAGTTGGAAGAATAACATCAACCCAGTTTCCTTGAGCAATTGTAGCGGTATCTATTATACCGGTGGCATGGGGTAAAGCATTACCTACTATAGCTGATGTTGGAACTCCAGTAGTAAAAACAGTATCATTCCAAGGCAAGAAATAAATTGAATACGGAATTTGGGCATTAAAAAAACCAATTGTAGTGTCCATGAAGAAAGACACCTTGGTAATTGCTCCGGATCTGAAACCGAGTTCCTGTGGCGTATAAAGCAAAGCTGCTCTTTCAAAGCCATTTACCACACTCAAGGGAAACTTTGTCCTTGTATTAGTAGGATGAGGTGGGTTTCCGGAAGGCACCTCTATGCTCGTCTGAGCTAATAGTCCGGGAGCTATCCCCAGAAATACAAGCAGGAATACATACAGATTTTTCATCGTAGTGATTGACATAATACAAATGTAAATATTGAATGTATCCAATACTTGTAATTAATGCAAAAAGGCAGGTTAATTAACAAGTCATTGTTGAAAATATATTAAAAAGAAAAGGGGCAACCAATGGTTGCCCCTTTCTAATGATACAAAAAGGTTACTTACGTATTAAAACATTAGCAGTGCTTTGAGATTGAGCACCGACAAATCGTAGTACATAAACACCTGCTTTAACATCAGAAACATCCAGAGTTTCTGTTAGTTCAGCTTGATCTGCTTTGATAACACGTTCTTTAACAACACGACCCAATGCGTCTATCAACTGAATACGACCGGTTGCCACAGTGGCAAACTGAATATTAAGCTCCGTGCTTGCCGGATTAGGATAAACCTTTCCAAAGTCTTTACCATTCAGCTCGGTAACGGAAACTGTTGAATTCACGGTTACTGCTGAGGTATCATTCATTCGGTTAACATCATTAGCTAAACCAGTGGTGTAAACTCTGATGGTTCTTGAACCAGTACCTGTTGGAGTCCAAGGTGCAGTAAACTGGAAGGTAATGGAATCACCTGGTTGAATCGTTGAGGTTACAGACTGTGTAGAAGTGAATACGTTATTAACAGAATAAGCTACATCAAAACCTGTTATCGGCATATTGCCGTAATTCTTAACAATTGCACTTACAACTGTAGGCGATGAAATAGAAGCATTAGCCACAGGAGAAAGAATTCTTGCAATACCTGCATCTACCATTTGAGTAGAAACAACCTTAGAGGCAGTGTCATTTTGAGTATTAATATCTCCGTTGATGGCTGAGAACACCTTTATAGTATAACTACCTCCAACTGTTGGAGTCCAAGGCGTAGTAAAGGTTATCTGAACAGAGTCGCCTGCAATTAATGGCCCTACAAAAGACTGAGTAACGGCAGGGTTATTATTAATTCTGTAACCAACTGTTGTGTTAGAAATAGGAATTGTTCCTGAATTACGGAACCAACCTCTAATTGTAACAGGTTGGTTAAGGGTTACAGATGTTCCAACAGGAGCACTCACACTGGTGAAGCCACCATCAATAGTACCTGAACCGCCAGTTACAATCACACTAACTGTATCAGAAGAAGTACAAATACCGTCCGTAACAGTAGCAATAAAATTATAAGTTCCACCAGTTGCAAAAGGTCCTACAGTAATGGATACACCTTGAGTTGGAGGAGTAGTATTCCATGAAACCTGTGCACTTGAACTCACTGTTACTCCAGGATTAACTGCTCCAATAGACTGTGGAGTAACAGAAGAAATAGCCCAATCTGAGGCGTTGTTTGCATCAACATTTGTACGAACTAATCCTGCATTTCCAGAAGAACTCGGAATTGCGCCACTCCAATCAGCAGGAGTAATTCCGGAATTTGGTGCAAAGTTGTAACCGTTCGAAGCAACAACATCTAAAACAGCTCCAGTTGATTTACGAAGAATGAATCCTGCTTGAGAAGAAGAAGAGAGTGAGCCATTCGCTCCACCCATGTTGTAGTAGAAATTTGCTGGATCATCAGTTCCAGAACCAATATTCAAAATCAAAACTCCGGAACCGGGAAGAATTACTGAAGGCAATGTAAATGAACGGGTAGATGCTCCTACAACTTCAATTTGGTAACCAGTAATATCTTTTGAAGAAGAACCAAAATTGGTAATCTCGATAAAGTCTGCATCAGTAGGGAAAACATAAGCAGGATAAGCAGAAGTTGCTCCTGTTCCAGTTTTGAAGAGCGTTATTTCAGAAATTCTAACTTGGTTTTCATTTGGCAAAGTTGCTGTTAGCGTTGCTGTTTGGCCTGTGGTTATGTTTTGATTTACACCTGCATTAATAACTAAGTATGCATTGGTGTAAGCATAAGCATCGCTGGTATCCGACAAACCAGCACTATCAAGTGCAGTAACTCTATATCTGATTAACGTTCCAGCAGTTCCTCCAGGAATAGTTCCAGTCCAAAGATTGGTAGCGGAGTTAAAGGTCATAGGAGAGGCTGTAAATGTTCCGCTATTAGATAAATCGTAGTGAAGATTAACCGTTTGAAGACCTGCAAACCGAAGTATGGAGGCAGATACTTGACGAGTCATTACAGAACAAGTATCGTTCAAACGAGTTACGGATTGAATTACTGGATCTACAGGTTGGATGATAGTAAAGTCATCGAAAGCAAATCCATCAGTGTTAAATCCTGCATCAGAAGTAAATGAAACCCTGAATTGAACTTGAGATTGTAAGGCTAAAATGTCAAGTGGATATTCTGCGTTTACCCAGCCACCTGAACCAGGATTACCAACCCAAACAGGCTGACCATTAGAACTGTTAACTGAAGGTGCAGTATACCAGTTAATTCCGTTACCAACAGTACCCAGAACAGACCAAGTTGTACCACCATCGGTTGAATACTGAACATTGGCGCCATCCCAATTATTTTCAGAATCCCACCATATTTTCATTCTAAGTTTTGGAGCAGAAAGTGTAGCAAAAGAGAAACAAGGAGACTGAACAAAAGAAGCTTCGCTGGAATTGTATGTACCAGTTAGGCTGGTTACCCAAGCATTAGGTGCAGAGGCTGCTGAGTTAATCACTGCTTTGGCAGGAGTACCTAAAGCCCAGGAAGAGTTATTTCCACCTGAAGTCCAACCGCCGGTACCCGCATCAAAGTTTTGATTATAAGGAAATGAAGCAATAACAGGAATACTCTCAACAACTTTCATTGAAGAGTCGTTTAGTGCATTTATATCTCCTGAGACATTTGCAATAGCTAGGAAGTTGTAAGTACCTGCTGCTGAAAGGTTAGCGGTCGAGGTAAAGGAGTAATTTACTGTATCACCGGGGTTAATAGGACCTGCAAAAACTGCTGAAACTGGAGTACCTCCATTGATAGAGTAACTTACGTTAATGTTGTTGGCAACAGCAGTTCCAAAATTGTAAATCCGAACCGTTACTGTTTCACTTGCGGTTAATCCGCAGCCGTTATTCGGAGAAGCAATGGCAACCACACCAACATCGTTAGGGCTAACATTGAATTCATAAGCCCCAATATCCGGAGTTGCAGAACGAGAAGCGCCTGAAAAATCGGTAGTAACGTAAGATATCGAAGTACCTGCATTATTTAGGGGCAAAGAACTAGGGGTAAGGTTAGTTGGAGTCGCAAAAATAGGATTGGCACTAACAGAACCAGCCTCCATGGAGGTTGCCGCATTCCAGTCAGCAATTGTGTTGTAGGTAGTTGGAGCGAACGTTGCTACGAACAAGGGTGCAGTACTATTTGCAAGGAAGTAGTTATTGTTTGAGCATTGAGCACCACTTAACAAAGCTGTATCTACTACAAACATTCCAACCCAAGAGTTACCAGTAATTGCAGTATTTCCTGCCTTTAACCCAACGATGTTATTGTTTTTAAAAATGAAACTATCAAAAGCATAAGCATCAGTACTGCTAAAATTTTCAGTAATTGAAACAATTCCATTGGTGCCAAAACCAGTTCCTGGTCCAGACTGAATACGAACAGTATTGAAAACAATTTCAATATTATCTTTTGGATTTGGATTGGTAGAACTAGTATCGTAACGGGCTTCTACAGTGAAAGCTCTTGGAGTATTGCTTGTAGTTTGAATGTTAACAACGTTGTTAAAAACCTGATTAGCAGTTGCACTAACGTTGTTCATATCACTGAAGTAAAACGCGTTAGAAGAAATTGATCCTGCAATGAGGTTATTTCTTACAGACGAACCATTTACAGACTCCATTCTAATACCAACTCCTGGAATATTATTCGGGTGGCCATTCAAAACATTACTAAAAATTTGTGGTGCGTCTTGACGAGTAAGGCTTATACCAGTTCCTCTATAATTGTTGATAACATTGCTAGAAACAATGGTATTTAACCCAGGAGAAGCTGAGTTTCCAGTACCGGTTATGGCATCCGAAATTCCATTGAATGTGTTAAGATCAATATTAAATCCGCTTCCGGAAAAACGAATTCCAGTGTTTCCAAATAAAACAGTTGAATCATTAAAAGTACATCCTGTAACGCTACCGTTGTTGGCACCAGCGCCATAACTGACTAAGGTAGAAGAAGTAAAGTTTCCTACAATTACTGGACGAACAAAAGAAAGATTACTAAAGCTTATGTTGCTTGCATTTAGTATCCTGAAAACGTCTCTACTGTTAACATTTGAGGCCGTATCACAATAGAGCTTTACATCATTTACATTTCCTGTAGAGGATGTAAAGAGTACACTATTGGTTGAAGATGAACCTGGAACTGAAGTAATTACATAATTCCCGAAGTAAGTACCCGGTAAAATTTGAAAGATAACTGCCCCAGAAACACCGCCGCAAGTAATGGCATTTACTGCATCCTGAATAGTAGAATATGTTCCACCAGCACCAACAGTATATGTTCCAGAAGGCAATGCAAGGCAAAGATTAGTTGTTAAAGTATCGTTGCCTGGGTTAAGATCGGGGCTTCCATTAGCGTTAGTAATCCAAACCTTAAGTTGTGGAGTACCAGAAGCTGGAATAGTTGCCTGAGAAGCAAATGTATGGATGGTATTTCCACCAAGTGGGATACTACCGCTAAACGGTTCAATAACAGGAGTTCCGCCATTGACGGAGAATCCAGCGGTACCTGAAGTAATGGTGTTCGCTGCAAAGTTGCTAATACGAAAAGAGACCGTAGCATTTCCGGCAGTCACTGGACTTGTAGGTGAGATTAGAGCTGAGGCCGTTGCATCAGTTCCAACAGTAGGAAGAAAACCAAACTGAATGTTTGGACGATCTTGACTATTTAGAATAGTTCCGGAAGTACCGGGGCAAGTATTAACATTATCCTGACGGTCCACAATTGTAGCCATGAACCCAGTACCGGTCATGTTAACTGTTGCGTTATTAGTGTAGGAGATAGTACCTGAAGGTGTGCTGTTATCAAAACATATTTCGATAACCACATTACTCACTCCGTCCCAAAAAAAGTTAGTTGAAAAAGGGTGAGCATTCCAACCTTGTTGATCAGTATAGGATGGGTTGGTGTAAACCGAAGTTAAACCTGTTACGAAACCGCCACTTAAATCGGTAACAGTAGAAGCTCCCATCTTGATTTCGAAGTTGATTAGCGCAGTTGATAACGTACCAGTCGGATTTGAAAGCTGATAGTTAGCAAGCGCAGTACTAACGACATCAAAGGAAAGGGAATTCATATTTCCTGCTGAAGCTCCCGCAGCAGTTAACTCGGAAGCCAATACAAGATACTGAGCCCTAGAGGATTCGTACCAGTTGCCGTAAGGCGATGGGTAGGTGGTTCCCGTGTTATTCGTAGTTCCTGTTCCTACTGTCACCGTTAGTTGGGCTTGTGTCTGCCATCCAAGCAACAAAAGTCCCAAAC